>CBFFLL010000001.1:0-17472 GCA_965642175.1 Candidatus Methanoperedens nitratireducens
ACATTTCATGGACATGCTGATATTGGCAAGCATGCATTAAATATGGTACATAAATGAATTACCGCCGGCCTTATAGGCGGCGGTAATTCATTTGTGGGGTTTTTTTGTAAATTTTTACTCAAACTTGGGTTATAAAATCCAAGCGAATCATGACGCTATGGGCACCCACATATCCTCACCCCACCACCGCTATCCCTTCCCCGCACCTCACACACTTCCCATCCTTCACCCTCACTTCACCCACCCTGAACCCCGCGCGGTCTATCAGCAGCGTATCACAGCGCGGACAGAAGGTATTCTCATACTTATGCCCCCCAACATTACCCAGATAAACGAACCTCATCCCCTCATTCTTTGCAATGCTGTGCGCCATCTCAAGAGTGGATATCGGCGTTGGAGCCACATGATCCATTTTGTGCATCGGGTGGAACCGCGTGAAATGCATGGGCGTATCTTCTCCAAGGTTATCATGCACCCATTTTGCTATCTGCGTCAGCTCTTCCTTCGAGTCGTTGCGCCCGGGGATGACAAGCGTGATCGTCTCCACATGCATCCCCAGTTCCTTTGCAAGCTTCGTTGACTCAAGCACTGGAGCAAGCCTTGCGCCGCATACTTTTTTATAGAACTCATCAGAGAAGGATTTGATGTCCACACGGTATGCATCAAGATACGGCGCCATCCTGCGCAGCGCTTCTGGAGTGATATAACCGTTCGTTACGTATATCGTCTTAAGCCCTGCTTTTTTTGCAAGCACAGCGCTGTCATAAGTGTATTCATGCCATATCGCAGGTTCGTTGTATGTCCAGGAGATGGAACTGCACCCCGCAGCCAGCGCGCGCCTGACAGCTTCCTCAGGCATTATCTCTTTTGTGTTCGCCTCCTCAAGGCTCACCTGCGAGATATTCCAGTTCTGGCAGTGCAAGCACCTGAAATTGCATCCGATAGTGCCGAGGGAGTACGAGAACGTGCCGGGGAGGAAATGATACAGCGGTTTTTTCTCGATAGGGTCAACTGCTTCGCTCGAAACTGTATTGTATATTAACGTGTAGAGCTTTCCTTTGTTGTTATGCCGCGTCCCGCAGATCCCTGTTTTTCCTTCCGCGATGGTGCACCTGTGCGCGCATACATTGCATTTGACTTTATTACCAGGCAACTCATCGTAAAGAGCCCCTTCTTTTATCATTATGCATACATCTCTGGTCTTGTCTCGATCTGCTTCGAGCGCTTCTTTCGCAGCTCGTCTTTAAGCTTTCCATAGTAGTCCATAGTTTCAGGTGTGACAGACGGGCCAGTATCATCGATCGAAGAAAGGAAATGTGACTGTTTTACGTGTATTGCATTTATATCTTCCCGCATCGCGAACCTTCCTGCTTTCTTGCAAACCGAAGCGATATCAGCGCCTGTAAATTCTTCAGTCAGTTTGACAAGGTCATTAATGTCAACATCTTTTGCAAGAGCCATTTTATTTGTGTGTACCTTAAATATCTCAAGCCTCGTCTTTGCATCAGGCACAGGCACAAGTATCATCTCATCGAACCTGCCTGGACGCAACAGAGCCGGATCAATTATATCCGGTCGATTCGTGGCGCCGATGATCACAACGCCCCTTAATTCCTCAAGCCCGTCAAGTTCAGACAGAAGCTGGTTAACTATACGCTCCGTCACATGGGGTTCCCCAAGTGCGCTTCCTCTCATCGGGGCAAGAGCATCAAGCTCATCAAGGAATATAATAGATGGCGCCACCTGGCGCGCTTTCTTGAATATCTCAGCCAGGTGCTTTTCGGATTCGCCGTACCATTTGGATAATATATCGCTGCCCTTGACTATTATGAAATTCGCCTCACTCTCATTGGCAATGGCTTTTGCAAGCAGCGTCTTTCCCGTGCCCGGAGGTCCGTACAGCAGTACGCCTTTCGGTGCTTCAACGCCAATCCTTCTGAAGGATTCACTGTATCTAAGCGGCCATTCAACAGCCTCGGAAAGCAGTGATTTCACTTTTTCAAGCCCTCCGATATCCTTCCATGTCACGTTCGGCACCTCGAACAGTATCTCCCGAAGCGCTGACGGCTGGACCTCTTTCAGGACACTTTCAAAGTCTGAACGCGTGACTATCAGTTTATCAAGCGTCTCCTTAGGTATCTCCTTGATTTCAAGATCGATCTCAGGAAGCACCCTTTTCAGGGCATTCATGGCAGCCTCACGGCAAACGGCAGCGATATCAGCCCCCACGAACCCGTATGTGCGGGTGGCAAGGTCTTCAAGCTTGACATCTTCAGCAAGCGGCATCCCCCGAGTGTGTATCTGGAATATCTCACTCCTTCCTTCGCGGTCAGGCACCCGTAGTTCGATCTCACGGTCGAACCTGCCCGGACGGCGAAGCGCCATATCTATAGCCTCTGGTCGGTTCGTGGCTGCGATAACGATAACGTTCTTCCTGGATTTCAGTCCATCCATGAGAGCAAGCAATTGAGCCACCACGCGACGCTCCACCTCGCCACTAACCTCTGCGCGTTTGGGGGCTATGCTGTCAATTTCATCGATGAAGATGATCGCTGGAGTATTTTTTTCTGCCTCCTCGAAAGCCTCGCGAAGCTTGTGCTCGCTTTCCCCGTAATATTTGGACATTATCTCCGGACCATTTATTATCTTGAAATATGCATCGCTTTCGTTAGCCACGGCTTTTGCCAGCATGGTCTTCCCGGTCCCCGGCGGACCGTGCAGAAGCACTCCCTTGGGTGCATCTATACCAAGGCGGTTGAATAGTTCGGGATGCTTGAGGGGAAGCTCAATTATCTCACGAACCTTTATTATCGCGGGTTTTATGCCTCCAAGGTCTTCATACATGACATCGGGTATATCCTGCTCAAGCGCCACAGCCTCAGGTAACAGTTCCACTTCCGTGATATCGGTGATTTTTACTATCCCTACCGGTGTGGTGACAACAACTTGCAGTTTTATCTCACCAAGACCGAAGGAGGGGAACATCCCCTGGAATATCTGATCGAACATCACCTCACTGCCCGTGGATTCTCTGGGTTTCCGCACGCTTGTGGTCGAGATTATATCTCCTTTTGAGACCGTCCTGTTATGGAATATGGCGCGCAGGCTCTCGCTTGGCGCATAAATGTGTATATTCTGTATCACTGGTGAAAGAGTGACCTTTTTCGCTTCTTTCCACTCCGCTTTCCTGACCTCCACATATTCACCTATGCTTGTCTTGGCATTGGTGCGTATCAGCCCGTCCATCCTGATGACATCCAGCCCTTCGTCCTGCGGATATGCTCTGCCCACCATGGCTGAGGTCAGTTGTTCTCCTTTTATTTCTACCACATCGAATATATTGACACCGATCGCATTCCTGAACTTCTCATCGATTCTGACGATGCCTTTCCCGACATCCCTCTGGTCTGACTCAGATACCTTTAATCGAACATTCTTTAACATGATTTTCCTTATTTTATATATGGTTGGGTTTTATTTCATAAAAGTTTGCTTTCTCCCGGGACCAACTGAAACATATTCTATATTGATTTCCATAACTTTTTCGAGTAATTCAATATATTCCCTTGCATTGTCTGGAAGTTCGCCCGGACTTTCAGTTCCGGATATGTCCTCGTCCCAACCTGAAAGTTCTGTATAGATGGGTTTGCATCTGGCAAGCTCATCAGACAGTTCTGGCGGATAATCAATGGTATTTCCATTCAGTTCGTATCCTGTACAGACCTTTAACGTATCGAGCCCCCCCAGGACATCAAGCTTTGTTAGGGCAAAGCCTGTATAGCCATTGAGGCAGATGGATTTTTTCGCAAGCGGCAGGTCGAACCATCCGCATCTCCTGGGGCGGCCTGTTGTCGTTCCGAACTCTCCGCCCTTCTGACGCAGATGCTCGCCCGCTTCGTTTTTCTGTTCGGTGGGGAGCGGTCCCTCTCCCACGCGGGTGATGTAAGCCTTGATGACGCCGATTACATTATCCACTTTCGTGGGACCCACACCAAGCCCTGAGCATGCTGAACCTGCCACCGTGCTTGATGAAGTGACGAACTTCTGCGTTCCGTGAATGATATCAAGATGCGAGCCCTGCGCGCCTTCTGCGAGCACTTTTTTACCGTCTTTCAATGCAAGGTTTATCTCCCGCGACACATCTGTGATGTATGGTCTCAATTTTTTCCCTATCTCGATATATTCATTCACCAGTGACCTCGCGATCTTCGGGTCGCCGCCCATTTCTCGTATCGCATTCTCCTTCTGGGGAACAAGTTCATCGAGCCGCTTCACAAAGCGTTTTTTATCTGCAATGTCTGCCATCTGGATCTCGTCGCGTCCAACCTTATCTATGTAGGCAAACCCGATCCCCCTGTTCGTGGTGCCTATCTTCACTTCGCGCTTTGATTCGCGAAGAGTATCAAGAGCTATGTGATATGGCATTATGATGCTTGTCTTTGCGTCGATGCCCAGCTTCCCCGGTGTCACCTCAACTCCATTATCTGCAAGCATGGCGATCTCTTTCATAAGTATCTCAGGGTTCATGACCGTCCCCGGACCTATGAGAAGCCGTGCATCAAAAAGCACACCTGATGGGATAAGGTGCAGTTTGTATGTCTTTCCCTCTGCAACGACAGTATGGCCTGCGTTGTCTCCGCCCTGGAAACGCGCAACGATATCGTATTCTGCTGCCATCATATCAACTATCTTGCCTTTTCCTTCGTCCCCGAACTGGGCGCCTGTGATTATTGTGAACATATTGTAAATCACCTGAATTTTGTCGTAAAAGATGATAAGGTTATTTCTTTTTGCTTACGTTTTCCTGATATCGACAATTTCCAGGTCCGCCCATGTCGCCGGATCGTATTGATGTGCCCGGGCTGGAAAAATGCCGCCATCTCTATCATTCACAATGGAGAAGCCAAGCCGGGCTGGATATTTATTGATATAGATATCATAATTATCTCCTGAATTCAGGGGTATCTTCCATTCGATTGCCATTTCGCGGATATTGTAATTGTAGCTGACCTTTGCAGAGCCGTCCTGATGTTCTGCTGATGTGAAATCGTCCACGAAATGCCAGTCCTCGAATATGGCAGGTTCATATTTCAAAGAATACATGTCAATACGCCCTGTGTTCATATTCATGTCAGGCGCTCCATCATCCTGTTTAAGAAGAAGGAGGATGTGGTCATTCCATGCAGGCGATCCTTTCCATTGCATCATGACATAGAGGTTCTCTCTATCGTGTTTTGTATTTATTATGTATGAAGTGCCCCTGACATCTATCCGGGCATTCATTCCCTCTTTCCATCTGTCATCACCTATGATCACACCGTCAATAACAGGAGCAGAACCGCGATATGCAGTGAGATTATATCTTGGCTGCGGCGGCTCTATGCTGACATAAGGTACTTCTTGCCATACAGGTTGTTCAATTCCTGGTTGATATGATGTCTGAGAAGGTATGAATATTATGAAGATGAAAACAAGTGTTATTACAAGCGGCTGCACGAAAGCTGCCGCAAAAGCCCTGGGCTTTGTTATCCCTGATCTGACTGAGATTCCTGTTATCATAATGTATAACATATACAGGATGCAGCCGATCCAGAGCAGGAATAAAAGAAACGACATCCATGTTACATAATAGTAGGGCGCGAGAAAATTAAGTATCCAGATGAAATTCAAAGGGGATACTGAGTAGCAAAACACCATGAAAGTGTCTTCGATCTTTACTTTTCCCCCGACCAGCCGGATGACAAAGTGCATCAGGGAGATATACAAAAGCGATGGTATGAGAATGACTGCAATTATAATAAACAAGATCAATAAAATAATGAAATATATAAATAAATCATTTATCGAATTGATAGGCCCGTAAATCTGACTTAATACTAATGGATTGAAAAGAAGACCAACTGCAAGGGAGAGTATCAGGTAGACAGCAGGTTTTGCTGAATCCTTTTCTTTATCCGGGATCGCCCTGAAGAAGGTTTCAGGGGTCTTGATACTTGACAGGGTTATCCTGATGTACTCTTTTGCATAATCCTTTATAACCACAGCATCTCCTATTTCATCTTTATATCTATTCAACGATATTAAGTCTTGCCCATGTCTGCGGGTCGCTCCTGTAAGCAGTAGAAGGCAGGATCCCTCCTTCTCCCGCCCTATCATTTATTATAGAAAATCCAAGAACAGAGGGATTCTTATTGACAAAGATATCATCCTTGTCCCCTGAGTTCACGGGTATCTTCCATTCCTGGACCCATTCGCTTTTATTGATATCTGAGGTGATCGAGATCCTTTTTATGAGAAGATAAATTATATACTGAAAACTATCGAGCAAGAGTAAAGCAAGTAAAAAGAACATTGAAAGTGCGATCAATTCAGTATCACGGAATAATTGTGTAATGAGCATCATTAATACGACAAATATCCAGGAGAAATTAAGGACAGAGACAGAATAGCAGATAACATTATAAGTTTGGGTAAAATTCCCCTTTCCACCGAATAGTCGAGCAACTGGAGTCAGTACGAAGATGAGAAAGAATCCTGGGATCAAGACAACTTTTGAAAAGAACAATATGATATCATCTATCTGGTTGAAATCAGACCTAGGAAGGAAAAAATAAACAAGCAGACAACCTATGAGATTAACTCCTATCGATATGAGTCCGTAAGCAAGAGGCTTCAGGTAGCGCTTTTCTTCATCCTTTATCTCCCTGAAAAATGCATCAGGCGTCATGATGCACGAACGGGTTATTCTCAGGAATTCAAACAAATAATTGCTTATTTCCATCAGTCTCATTCTTAATACGTCATATATATGCATCTTTTATTAATATTTTATCCAGGTTATGATAAATTTCAGGATGAAATCCCCTCAAAAATAAGAAAAATTCAGGCAAAGAACTTAACAGTTCCCTGCCAGTTCAAAACTCACTAAAAAAGCGACTTGAGTTCCCAGAGCAATTTCGGATTCTTCCTGGACAGAACAGCCAGCAGCTTAGGCAGCTCCATCGTGCTCGCATCAATGCCATCAAGCGAATGGGCAAGCTGGTTAAACTGCTCATCAGTGAGTTTGATAAGCAGGTTCTTCACCTTAAGCGACCTTGAGATCTCTTTCCCTATGGTCGCGCGCCACCTTTTCTCGTATTCCATCAGTGTCTTTACTGAATAATCCCCTTTCTCTTTTGCCTTTATGCAGACCTCACCTGCTATCTTTCCCGCATCCATTGCATTGGTGATACCGCCGCCTGTCAGCGGGTCTGACTGCCTTGCAGCATCTCCTACCAGCATCAGCCCGCCAGCTATCGTTTTTTCTATTGGTCCGCTCACAGGTACTCCGCCGACCACCAGCTCCAGTATCTTTCCATGGGGGATGTGAGTCTCAATGAAATCATGAAGAAGAGAGAGCGCTCTTATCTTTCCTGATTTGCTCCCCAGTATCCCGACCCCCACGTTCGCCGTATATCCCCCCTTCGGGAAAATCCAGACATAACCTCCTGCTGAATATTTTTCACCGATGTAGAACTTGCTGTATTCACCGGGATCGATATTTGAAATTAAAAACTGCGCGCATGTCTCGATATCATACGGTTTTAACGATGTATCTATGCCGCCCCATCTTCCGATCTTAGATTCGACCCCGTCCGCGCCTATTACGATATCAGCTTTGATATCCTTCGTCTCTCCCATGTACATTGCTTTGATGCCAGAGACTTTCCCGTTGTCCTTCAATAATCCGGTCGCTCTTGTCTTGACCCTTACCTCGGCGCCTGCCATCGCGGCATTCTGTGCAAGCACCCTGTCAAACACCTTTCTTTCAAGAGTATAGCCAATATCTTTCATGGCTACGTCCGAGGACATCAAAATCTCAGTCCCGTCAGGAGCGATGATCCTTGAACCTTTGACTTCGGCTGAAATCCATCGTTTGTCAGGAGCTATGTGCTTTTTCAGCGCGTGCGTTCCCACGCCTTCAGCGCATCTCACAGGGTCGCCTATCTCCTGCCTCTTTTCTATCATGAGGACGTCAAGTCCGCCCTCTGCGCAGGTTTTAGCGGTTATTGAGCCTCCGGGTCCTGCCCCGACTACGATGACATCGTACCTGTCCTTCATTTTATCTTTACCTCCAGCGCGCCAACAGGACATATCTTAGCACAGACGCCACATCTTGTGCATGAATCATCGACTTCGATCCATGTTTCCATAAGCTCAAGCGCTCCTGCCGGGCATACGCCCACGCAGGCTCCGCAGTATCCACATTTAAAACGATTCACTTCGACACTCATAAATATAATTCGGTAACGCATTTGCTACATATATATTTAATGAGGGTTCTTTAGAATGTTGGCGTTTTTTTGACATATAGAAAAGTTCATGATATTTATTTCACACATAACTGCACAAATTGATTTAAACAGACTGCTGCAAATGGTGCGTTCCCAAAAATAACATGTCCAGTATTATTACCACAGGTTATCAAAGAAGATGGTAAATATTATATAGGGTAATGTTGTATTATGCTCAGGTGAAGTTCAAATGAGTCACGTTATCGGACTGAAATGCAGGGAATGCGGAGCTGAATACCCTGCTGCTATCCAGAATACATGTTATGAATGTTTCGGGCCTCTTGAGGTCAACTACGACTGGGATTATATATCCAACCACATAAGTAAAGAGAAGATCACCTCAGGACCTAAATCCATCTGGAGATACGCAGGCCTCCTGCCGCTTGAATCAGAGAAGCGCATCGACCTTGGCGCAGGGTTCAACAAGCTTCACCATGCAGATAGGCTTGGCGCGGTTCTTGGACTTGACGAACTATACATCCTGGATGAATCAGTCAACCCCACCAACTCATTCAAAGACAGGGTCACATCAGTTGCTATTTCAAAAGCGATCGAATTCAATGTGAAGGCCGTTGGATGCGCAAGCACCGGTAACCTTGCAGCAGCAGTGGGAGCGCATGCAGCAAAGGCAGGACTTCCGGCTTATATCTTCATCCCTTCGACTATCGAACTGGGCAAGATAGTACAGATGCTCATCTACGGTCCGAACGTGATCGCTGTTGAAGGTACTTACGATGATGCCAACCGCCTCGCCAGTGAGGTGGCTGATTCCCATCCGGACTGGGGTTTTGTGAATATCAATATCCGTCCTTATTATACCGAAGGTTCAAAGACGCTGGCCTATGAAACGGCAGAGCAGTTGAACTGGACAGTCCCTGACCACATCGTGGCCCCCATGGCAAGCGGCGCGCTCCTGTGTGCGATATCAAGGGGCTTTAAAGAGCTTGAACGCATTGGTTTTGTTGATAAAGCGGATGTAAAAATATCGGGCTCACAGCCACTCAACTGTTCCCCCATATCATGCGCTGTGCAGAACAACAGCGAAGTCGTCCCGGTAAGGAAGTTTGAGACCGTGGCGCACAGCCTTGCAATAGGCAACCCGGCTGACGGCTACTATGCGAAGAAGACGATACTTGACTCAGGTGGCTTTGCAGCCACACCCACGGATGAGGAGATCATCGAGGCGATACATCTTCTTGCAAGGACAGAGGGAATTTTCACAGAACCCGCTGGCGGCACCACTGTAGCAGGTCTTAAGAAACTTATTGAGAGCGGACATATAAAGCGCGACGAGCGCGTGGTGGTCTATGTCACAGGCAATGGTCTTAAGGCGCAGGAGACGCTTCTCAAGTCGTTGCAGCGTCCTCCGGTCATCAAACCATTTCTAAGTGAGTTTGAGAAACTTACAGAGCCGAAAATTGATATTCATTCGCATAAAGAGCCCTTGCTGGCTCGGACATGAGGTAATTAAAATGGTCAAAATAAGATTTTCATCTGCATTGAGCAATGTGACACATGCTCGCGAAACGACACTTGACATCGGTGATACCACAGTAAAAACCGTACTGGATAAACTCATCCAGCAGTTCGGCCCTGATTTTGAGAGGCGCATCCTTGATAAGGGTGAGGTAAGGCGCTTTGTCAACCTGTATGTGAACGGAGAAGACATACGGCACCTTAAGGGACTTGACAGCGCTGTTAAGGATACGGATGAAATATCGATATTACCTGCCGTGAGCGGGGGATAATACCGGATTTTCATAATAAAGAAGATCAGGATAAAAGTATAAATAGGTCGTGTGAATAGAAAGCCTATAATGAGGTAATCGCTTGCTCCTTAATATCAAACCCATCGGCGTGATAAAAAAATGCAGTTCAGGCGTATCTGATATTCTTATATATTCCGATTTTGAGCGTGTTATAGGCAGTATAATGGGGGAATTTGAGAAAGGAACGAACCTGCTTATCGTGCATAAGAACCACTTGTCTCTGGATGGTCATCAGGTCCAGGTATCAAATGCCGAACTGATAACCCGCAAGGGAAATCTCCTGACAGTAAAAGGGATCGAAGCAGATAATGATTCTTTGATAGATGTAAGGCTTAAGAATTGAGCTTTTGAGGTATTATTATGGGGGTTGACCTTGGAGACCTTTTTGGAAAAAAGGAAATAGAATTATCTGAGCTTAAAGGTAAAGAAATCGCAATTGACGCCTACAATACACTATACCAGTTCCTGAGCATAATCCGCCAGCGCGACGGCACGCCTCTTGTCGATTCCCGCGGAGAGATAACATCCCATCTATCAGGTTTCCTGTACAGAACAACTAATCTTGTCGAAGAAGGAATAAAACCGATATTTGTTTTTGACGGTGTGCCGCCTGAAATGAAGTACGATATCCTGAAAGAGCGCAAAAAAATACGGACAGAAGCCATGGCAAAGTGGGAGGAGGCAAAAGCGGCAGGCAGAGAGGATGCTTTCAAATATGCCCAGGCTTCATCGCATGTCAAAGGAAATATTGTAGATGACGCTAAGAAACTGCTTGTGTTCATGGGTATCCCGGTCTTCACGGCCCCATCGGAAGGCGAGGCTGAGGCTGCGTTCATGGTGCAAAATAAAGACGCTTATGCTGCAGGCTCGCAGGACTATGATGCCCTGCTCTTTGGCGCGCCGTTTGTTGTCAGGAACCTTACAGTGACTGGAAAAAGGAAACTTCCGGGAAAAGGGGTTTACGTGGATGTGAGGCCTGAAATAATTGACCTTGAAGAAGGGCTCAGGAAGCTTGAAATTTCAAGGGAACAGCTTGTGGATATTGCCATCCTTGTGGGGACTGACTATAATGAGGGGATAAAAGGAATAGGTCCTAAAAAAGCCCTGAAATCGATAAAGAAACACGGGAGTATTGAAGGTGTTCTCAAGGAGCTTAATACCGATATCAAAAACCTTGCAGAAATAAGAGAACTATTCCTTCATCCTGACGTTACGCCGGATTATGAACTCAAATGGAGAAAGCCGGATGCCCCTGCCATCACTAAGTTCCTCTGCGAAGAACATGATTTTTCAATTGAGCGCGTTTCAAAGGCTGTTGAGCGCCTTCTTGAAGCATCGGATACCGGGCAGAAGACACTTGATAAGTGGTTTTAAAGTGGTTGATGTAATACTTCTCTCGGTTTAATAGTTATCGTGGTAAGGCTTCCTGTTTTTTTTTCAGTATTATTTTGTCCATTCAAAAAACGATACTATCCATCCAAGGACTACAAGCAACACCCCGGTGAAAATGACATCCCATTCAAGCTGTGCAAGCATGAACACGCAGAACAAGATCCCGAGGATGGGAAGTACTGGAAGTCTGCCTACAGAGAGCGGCACCCTGAAAGGCCGGTTCATTTCAGGCTCCTTGTACCTTAGAAATATCAAAGCGGCATTTATTACAAAAAATGTCACGAAAAGCGTAAAGTTATCCACGTTAGCCACGAAAGCGATATCCCCGGCAAATATGAACCCTATCGATACTACCATAGTAACTATTATGGCTGTCCATGGCGTTCTCCTTGAACTGTGTACACGTGCAAGGATAGCAGGGAGCGACTCTGAATCAGCCATTCCGTAAATGATCCTGGATGAACCAAGCATCATCATAAGAACTGTATTGGCTGTGGCAAAAAGAGCAATAGCCGTGAGAAGAATGAACGCTTTACTGCCGAAAGCGAAAAATGCCAGGTCAGCAAATGGGGCATCCGAGGTCGAAAGTTTTTCCCATCCCATCACGCCAACAGCAGAGACTGCCACAGTGATGTATAGGAAAATGCTCACAATTATAGCCAGTATCAATGCTTTCGGGATCGTTTTCTCAGGAGACTTCGTCTCTTCAGATAGCTTCACTATGCTCTCAAACCCGGTATATGCGAAAAACACAAGCGCAGACGCCTGAAAAACTCCGGTCCAGCCATGTGTTATCTCAAAATAGTCCACTTTTCCCAGATAAGGAAGCCCGATAAATATCACAATAACAAGACCTGCAGCCTCAATGAGCGTTGCTACTATAACAAAACGCGCAGTCTCTTTTATCCCGTAGAAAAGTAGGAAGGAAAGAGCCACGATAAGCACAAAAGCGGATGTGATGATAGGCACCTTGAAAAAAGCATTAAAGTAACCCCCGAAACCAAGTGCGACCGTTGCCGCACCTATCACACCGCTGAGGATGATAAGCCAACCGATAATGAACGCCAGCCTCCTCCCAAATGAATTCATGACATATTCATGCTCTGCACTTGCCTTCGGGAACATGGATGAGAGCTCTGCATAGCTAAGTCCAGTAAATACTGCTATCAGGGACGCAATGGCAAACGAAAGCCATACAGAGTTCCCGGCAAGCCCTGCAGCTTTTCCTATGAGGGCATATATTCCTGCACCAAGGATGATCCCAATGCCTGAAAGTGTGACCTCAAGCAACCCGAGTTCACGTTTCAATCCCACCTTATCGTTCATTTTGTCACCGGTTTATAGAAAAGCACGAACCTGTATTCATCCGGCTGTCTGTTCATCTTCCTCCACAGAATGTACTCTGGCGTGATGTCCGAAAGTTGAAACCAGTACCAGGACATCTTCGCGCTGTCAAGCCTCATGTATTCGCTTCCGAGATTACGCTGCATGACATCCGCTTCTGTCACAGTTTCATCAGAATCATGCACTACAATGAGCGGGGCATTGAATTCAGCATCAAGGTCTACTCTCCATTTAATGTTGGAATAATGGCGTCCATACCAGAGGAACTGGGTTTCCAGGTTCATATCAGTGATCTGTATTTCAGTGGACTGGTTACTGTACCGAGAAGATATTTCGGATATCTTTGTAAGGACTTCAGAAAATTTCTGCGGGGGCTGTGATGCCTGTATCATCGGTTCAGCTGGATCTGTATAGTTCTCATAGTTCAGAAGGAGGCTTGAGTGAACCATAAATAAACTGCTGATCAAAAGGAAAATAACTACAGCAGCGCCTTTTTTTGACCTGAAGTTAAGCCCTGGCAAAAGCTCACCCAGATAGGCTGCCGCGATCAAAACAAGAGGCAGCAGCGGATTAAGAACAAGCCATGGGACTTTTTCCTGCACATACGAATATATGAAAAAGTTCGAAAGCGCCCAGAAGACCAGGAATGCAATGAACCTGTTCTTGATATAAACTACCCCGATGATCCCAAGTACAAGGAGGGGCAGGAATATCAGGATGGAGGACTGGACATAAGTGGTGGGTAAGAATTTCCCTGCCCCTGGATAACTCTGTGCGATAAGATACATTATGTCCACAACCACCCAGTATGAGAGCAGTACTGCCAGGAGCTTTTCTTTTTTCCTGTCGCAAAAGCCGTAATAGAACATTCCCAGGACTCCGAACACCAGCACAGGCAATTCATAAAGGGCAATTCTGGCCAGATAGAAGAAGTAAGGTCCTCCCATGCGCTCTATCCTGTGCATCTCGTACCAGTGGGAAAGCGCTTTTTCAACAGCGGCTTTCATGCCTGAGATGTCAAGGAGGTTCCCGGTATAGAACAGCGAAAAAACCACAAGTATTACAAGAACCAGGAATATTACTTCCAGAAGCGGGATGATAAATTCCCTATCAGGTCTTTTCAATCTGTCTATCAGACCCCTATACCAGCCTTCCCTGATGAAGAACATGAAAAGGAACAGGGCTATCAAAGCCATGATAATATATGCGTTCTCTTTCAGTGCAGCAATAGATGAGATCGATATTCCACCCAGAGCAAGAAAAAAGATCCTTTCAATAGAATATCCTGTTTTGATACAGTTTTTACCGAATTTTATTGAAATAAAAATGATAAGGATCAAAAATAACATGATCACTGACATCAGGGTATATGCAGCCGCCTTTGATTCAAAAGCATACTCAAATCTATTAACAACGATCAATACTGCGGCTGCAGCTCCAGCGACATAATAGAGATTCAATTCTGAAAATGACTGTTTATTCCTTGCAAATGTTTCTGCATATTTTACAGCGCATACAAGCGCCAGCAGAGTAAAGAACGATATGAATATGTCCTCCCTGTAGAACCTTGAGTAATACAGGAACGAAGGCGACAGTGCGAAAAAAAATGCTGCTATTACCGTCCCGGTATTCCCAAGATATCTTCGAAGCGGTATGAGCAAGAAGAGGATCGAAGCGCCAAGGAGAGCGGGAAGTAACCTTGAAGCATTAACAGAGTCTTTCAAATGCCTGTACATTTCAGCGGTGACCTGGTACATGAACGGCCCATGGAAAGAAGGATCGTAGGAGTAGATGCCATCATTGAATAATTTGTATGTAAAATATCCGACTGCGGCTTCATCATGGTGGAAAACCCTTTCGTCAAGGTTATAGAGCCTCAGGAAAAAAGCAAAACCTAGTATGAGAAAAAAAACCAGATATAATGCAGAATGCTTTTTTTCCATTGACTAATAATATAGTTTAAACATATTCATAGCATTTATGCTTAAATGGAGATATTCCTGAGTCATGCCAAAAATAAAGGTAAAGCTTTTTGCCAATATACGGGAATTTACGGGAACGAAGGAACTGGAGGTAGACAGTGGAACTGTCAGCGATGTCCTTATTATGCTCAATGAGACATTTCCCGGATTTGAAAAAATGATATTTGATGGTGAAAAGATTAAACCTTATGTGAATGTTTTTCTAAACGGAAAGAATGTTTTAGACCTTGATGGACTTGAAACAGAACTGCGCACGAATGACGAGATCGCAATATTCCCCCCTGTGTCCGGAGGATGATGTTTCGCAAAAGAGCAAATGCTGATGAAGCAAAGGATTTCTTTTTAAGAGCTGTTCGCCCTATTGATGGAACTGAGGTTTTGCCAATAGGGGATTGCGATGGAAGGATAGCCGCAGAGGACGTTAATGCAGGCGTGGATGTGCCGCATTACCGCCGGGCTGCAATGGACGGTTTTGCAGTGCGGGCATTTGACACAATGGGGGCTGGAACCAATTCTCCTGCCCTCTTTAAACTGGGTAAAAAAATAGAAAAAGGGGTGTGCATGAGAGTGCATACCGGTTCTTCGGTGTCCGATGCCGCAGATGCTGTAGTCATGCTTGAGGATACAGTGGTGCATGGCGACACTGTTGAAGTTTTTTCCCAGTTACATCCTTTAAAGAACGTTGGAGAAATAGGGGAGGATATACGCAAAGGTGAACTAATAATTACTAAAGGGCGAATGCTTCGACCATGTGATATTGCAGTCTTAGCATCACTTGGTATTGAAAAGACCAGGGTCATGAGGAAGCCGATCGTGGCTATAATCCCAACTGGTGAGGAGCTTGTCCCGAGGGGGACGAGAGTGCCAGGTGAGGGCGAGGTATATGAAACCAACGGATTAATGGCATCCCTGTATGTCAGAAAGTGGGGCGGGATCCCACGGCTTCTTGATATAGTGACAGATGATCCTGAAAAGATAAAAGAGACGATCCAGAGGGTTTCAAAGGCAGATATGATAATAATTAGCGGTGGGACATCAGTGGGAAAAAGAGATTATGTGCCTGCGGTCGTGGAATCCCTGGGGACGCTACAAGTCCACGGTGTAGGCATAAGCCCCGGTAAGCCAACTGCTCTTGGTTTTGTCAACAATAAACCAGTTGTGTGCATGCCTGGATACCCCGTCGCTGGCATTGTGGCGCTTTACTTTTTTGCACGTCCGGCGCTGCGTAAACTCGCGCATATCCCTGACGAGCCAGAAAGGGTAGTACGAGCCGTGCTCACAGAGAAGATACCAGGCAGAACAGGGTTCAAAACATTCGCCAGGGTCAAATTAGAACCTGTTCTAAAAGCAGTCCCTCTTGCCACCTCAGGCGCTGGTATCCTGAGTTCAGTCTCAAAGGCTGATGGATTTGTGATAATACCTGAGAACGTAGAGGGTATAAGTAAGGGAGTTGAGGTGGATGTGGTGTTTATAGAATAATTTCCAGAATTTCAGATATACTTTTTGAGAAATTATTTAAGTAGCTACTAAATTCGGATTTCTTCTAATGATCAGCCTATTATTGATCAACTTAAATCCGAGAGGAAGAGAAATAATACCGCAGATTATACCCACTGTTGTTGTAACCTTGAACATGTACAACGGCTCATTTAAAAATCCAGCTATAGAAAACGATGCAATAAACGAAAGAAATCCGAGCACTAAGAGAACAGATTTGATAGGATTCTCATTCGGCTTTTCATTTATTTTCGGTATCATAATAGTTACCTATAATAATGGTCCACATATATATAATTATCCTACATCTATTAAATAGTTATTCTCATGCTAATGTAAATTAGGAGGTAATGTAAAACCCTATATATATACTCCTGAACCCGAATGTACTACTATACCGTTTTTTGTTATGCTATAAGGTTTTATTTCTTTTGAATGATCGATATGCCTCATTTTCAGTACTTCGATAAAAGTTGTGACCGCTATAAAGTCTTCACGCCTTACCTGTCGCATTATGACCACTCCATCGGTTATGTACTCTATCAGACCATATTTAGAAGAATAAGGATTCTCCTTACTGATCTCAGAAGTCATGACAACAGTTATACCCATTTCTTTTATTACCTGCGCAAAATTAAAAAGGTGATCGCGGCGTTCTGATTCCGTATCATAGATCATTTCATACAGAGTTATAGGGTCTATTACAAGCCGCTTGATATTCAAAGATTTCAATAGTTTTGGGAGGTCGCTCTCGAAGCGGGTTATCATTTCCTTGAAATTAAATCTATTAAAATTGACCAGCGTCAGTTTTTTATTATCAATATAAGGTTTCAGGTCCCAACCAAATATCATACCTGTTTTCATAAGATTTTTTTCACTTTCTTCCAGACTCAGATATACGCAGTTTTCATTATCTTGAAGGCCTGTATATATAAACTGGAGAGCAAATGTGGATTTACCCGTTCCCGGTGAACCCAGAACAGCCACAGTATGCCCTTCCGGTATACCCCCACAAAGCATTTCATCAAGTCCCATGATACCGGTTTTGAGTATATTCATTACCTTCCCCGTACTCTTTTTATATTCGAAACTTCAAATCCTTTTTGAGGACTAATCTGGGTCTCAAAATTAACAATATTCTCATGTTCAATCCCT
>CBFFLL010000001.1:17482-18210 GCA_965642175.1 Candidatus Methanoperedens nitratireducens
ATCCCTGGCAATACTCCCCTAAATTTCTTTAGATACATTACGCGATTCCTTTGCGTGGGCCCAAGTTTTTCCCAATCAAAAACAAATACTCCATCCATACACTCCATTATCTCTACTTGTTCTTTATTTTCAAAAATCCCTTCGTTAAATATCGCATATATAAGCCCATTCCATTTTTTTGACACTCTTTGAAGCCCCCGCAAGAAAAGTATCAAATCTGACCAGTCAATTCTTTCAAGGCAATACTGAGCCATTGCTGTCAACGAATCAATAATAATAAGACTATTTTGTGCGTTTTTATCAAGATATCCTATAAGTGCATCCATTAGATTTCTTTTTTCTTCATTCCACTTTAATGATTCAATAGAGGGAAGGGCACAAGAAGAAGACAACCATGATGCAGGGATAAAAGATCCGGCAAAGTAGGAATCAGAAAAATCCTTGAATTCAAATCTTTGTTCCTGGATCTTTTTCTGGAGAAACCCATGAAAATCAGGAAAAGAGAATGCTATCTCTTTCAATATATCATTCTCTGAACGTGTAAAAGAGATATATATCACTTTATCGGGCAATAATGTGTTTGTGTCCTTTTTCTTTTGATCGGATAATAAACGAACACTTGATGTGATCGCAAACTCAAAGTCCCCTGCACCCAGTTCTCCAAGCAGCAGAACAAGAGAACCTGATGGCAATCCTCCCTGAAGGATGTTATCAAGTGAATCGATCCC
>CBFFLL010000001.1:18220-28753 GCA_965642175.1 Candidatus Methanoperedens nitratireducens
AGATTCATGCAATACCTTTAATAATTATTAGTATCATAATTATATGAATGTAATTTCAGATTATTAAACTTTGGCATTATAGAAACTTAAGGAATAATAAATGAAGGATGAAATGTCTAATACACTGAATGACGATGAGATATCAAAAAGAGTGGAAAAAATAGGAAATGAGATAAAGAAAAAAGGAAAAACTGGTCCAAAGGAGAGACTGAAGGAAGAATTTGCGGATTTTAAGACTTATCTTTGTGTACTTACCAGAAAAAAGCTAACACTTGAGACTTATTCTTCTGAAAAGTTTGGAGAGTTGGCGTCTTTTGATGGCTTAAGGGGTTATGTCGAGAAGGAACGTTACTGGGTTAATCAACCGTTTGCATTTATCTCAATATTATATAATAATCAGAAAAAGGAGTATCTCTATCATACAGTTGAGCCTGAACTTTCCACATTTGAACAGATGGTACTTGAAACCCTATATGAGAATATCCTCGACACATTGACTTTATATGATACGTCAAATCAGGATAAAAATAAGGTCCTTGAGAATAAGACAATCGAGCTTATTGATGGTTATTCGATCGATATTGATATGGTATCCATCCACAAGATACTGTACTATATTAAAAGAGATTACATAGGGTTTGAAAGGATCGAAGCCATAATGAAGGATGTTAATATCGAAGATATATCATGTGATGGGACAAATATCCCGATTTTCGTTTATCACAGAAAATACCAGAATATCAAAACCAATCTATCATTTACTGAAGATAAATTGGACTCTTTTGTAATGAAGCTTGCTCAAAGCTGTAAGAAGCAGATATCTCTGGGTGAGCCTCTAATTAACAGCACACTTCCTGATGGTTCAAGATTAAATGCATCACTTGGCAGAGAGGTCACATTCAGGGGCAGTACTTTCACAATAAGGAAATTCCGTGAGCATGCCTTCACCCCTGTTGATCTTATAAAGAGCGGCACATTTTCTTCAGAGATCCTTGCTTATCTCTGGCTTGCAGTTGAGAATGGTAAGAGTTTATTGTTTGCCGGGGCGACAGCAGCAGGAAAGACTTCAGCTCTAAATGCAATCTCTCTTTTTATTCCATCCATGTCAAAGATCATAAGCATTGAGGACACGCATGAACTTGTTCTGCACCATCAGAACTGGATAGGAACTGTCACCCGTGAAAATCTATCGAAATTGACAAGCTCCAAGGAGATTGATATGTATGAGCTTCTTCGCCAGGCTCTTCGACAACGTCCTGAATACATTATAGTTGGAGAGATCAGGGGAAAAGAAGCAATGACATTGTTCCAGGCGATGAACACAGGTCATACCACATATTCATCAATGCATGCAGATTCCATTAATACTGTTATCAGCAGGCTTGAAGGAGATCCGATCAACGTTCCACGGGTAATGATACAGGCGCTTGATATATTATGCATACAGGTCTTCATTCAGTTAGAGGGAAAAAGTCACAGGGAAAAAGTCCGCCGCCTTAACACTATGATCGAGTTCACGGGGATAGACCAGCAAACACAGGACTTGAGGTTCAATGAGGTATATACTCTGGATACAAAGAACGATTGTTTCAAGACAAGTGGCAGGTCGTATGTTCTTGAAGGGATAATGGAAAAACACAGTTGGGATGAGAAAAAGCTGAACGAAGAACTAGATAACAGACGCAAAATTCTCGATTATATGGTAAAAAATAATCTGGATGAGTTTGAAATAGTTTCACTCATCCAGAGTCACTATATTGACCCTCAAAATACGTTGAAGCGGGTTGAGAGAGACTTATGAACATGATCCACAGGATCGCATATGCACTCTTTGGAAAAAATCTAAAGAAAGATAAAGATAATTATAGGGACCTGCAGTTAGCTCTCAGACAGGCACGAATAGGAGTTCCATGGGATATCTATGTTAGCACTGCATATCTTGCTTCTATTCTGATTGTTATCTTTTGTCTTGTGGCAGGATACCTTCTCATTCCTCTCTGGAAATTTCTTTATTATCAATATATAAAAATAGCCCCCTACACTGGATATACGATCATCAGCAATTATGGAGAGCTAATATTTATTATTATTATTTTATTAATTTTATCGTTATTCCTTGGATTTTTCTCATATTATATAATAATGTCTTATCCTCGCATGGAAGCATATAACCGAAAAATTAAGATCGATCTAACACTTCCACATTCTGTAGCGTATATGCATGCGCTAAGCAAAGGTGGGTTAAGTCTTATTTCGATCTTCTCATCACTTAGTCAATATAAAAATATCTATGGTGAATCAGCGGAAGAAATAGCGTATATTCTAATTGATACTGAATTACATGGAAGCGACATAATAACAGCTCTAAAAAATGCTGCGGTAACAACACCATCTGATAAGTTAAGGGATTTTCTTGATAATCTTTTAAATATTATTGAAACAGGCGGGGATATGGAAACCTTTTTTGCAAGCATGGTGAATCATTTTCAGAGGTCGGCAGAAGCTGATCAGAGTATGCATCTTGAGATGCTGGGAATGTTTGCAGAGACCTATGTCACCGTTTTTGTTGCAGGACCACTATTCTTGATAACTATTCTTATAGTAATGGGAATTATGGGCCCCGGAAGTTTGACCGTTCTCAAGTTGATAATATACGCAGTGATCCCTTTGAGCGCAATTGCTTTCAGTGTTTTGCTGAGCATGATGTCAGTAGGAAACGCAGGAAAATTAATAAAATTATACAAAGTGTCAAAAAAAATACAACATTACGATGACATAAGAGTTAAACCGATGGAATCAGGTGAAGATAGGAGGATCCGAAAACTATTGCGTTCGCTTCGATGGACAAGTGTGGTCAATGCAAGAAAAAATCCATTGAAAATTTTCTTTGCTTTCCCATCAAAGGTACTGTATATATCAATTCCAGCAGCTCTGATATATTGTGCAGTATCTTTGTATCAACGCAGTATAACCATTGAACTGTTAGATGACCTGATTGTAATAAGTCTTTTGATTATCCTTGTTCCTTTCCTTTTCTTTTATCAGATGCAGATGAAACGAATTACGAAAATAAGTGAGTCCATACCTGGTTTTCTAAGAAGACTTGCTGCAATAAGCGAGATGGGTGTACCGCTTTTTAAAGCAATAAATTCAATATCCAAGATCAATCTCGGTGTTTTAAGCACAGAAGTCAAGATCATGTATAAGGATATTTTGTGGAGCCGAAGCATCCTTGAAGGCCTCACAAAGTTTGAGCAAAGGGTCAATACCATCTCCATTTCAAGGATCGTGACACTTATTACAAAGGCAAGTGAATCCACGGTAAACATTAAAGATACATTGCGAGTGGCAGCAAGTGATTCTGACCTCTCAGAAAAGCTCACCAGACAGAAGTTCACAGTCCTGTTTTCTTATTTGATCGTGGTTTACATATCATTTTTTGTATTTATGCTCGTTCTGTATGTTTTTGCTACCATGTTCCTTTCTCAGATCCCCTCAAATACTGGCAGCACCGGTGGTATGCTCCAGATCAGTGCTCATAAAGATGAGTATTCACTTCTTTTCATGCATGCTTCTGTGATACAGGGCTTCTTTTCAGGGATAATAGCTGGACAGATGATGGGGGAAAGCGTTAATGACGGTCTAAAACATTCAATAATTATGATGACTATTGCTTATGTTTTTTTTATGCTGTACGTGCGGTGATAATTTTGAAGATATTTAAGAACGAAAGTGGAGTTTCAGAATTAGTGGGAATAATGTTGACATTATTGATTCTGGTGATATATCTGGGGATATTGCAGGCGTATGAAGTTCCCAAATGGAATAAAGAACTTGAAAAGCAGGAATTTGATCGAGTATATAGTGATTTTCTCGCTTTTAGATCAAATGTTGAAGATGTATCAATGAAAAATATCCCGAAGACCAGCAGTATGCATATGGGGGTAAGGTATCCTGAAAGATTCATGCTGCGAAATCCCGGTCAGGGATCATATGGGATCATAACCACTTATCCATTAAATATATCAATTAATTATAGTGGAATCGGTTACAGCGGAATAGTTAAGAACTATACCTCAATGGGTATCGTATACGAGATGAAAGGTTTATCAGAATTCCCAAAACTCGTATATGAGAATGGCATGGTTATCAAGGATTATGGATATTGGAGTTTTTCAGACGACGAGAATCATATGACAACAAATGACAGCATATTTGTTCCATTGTTGTTGGGTATTGAACCTGCCTCATCTTTAGAGATGAAAACATTCAATATTTTTCCGATACCACAGAAGTATTATTCTTCCTCATCTTTTTTTTCAATGAACATGACTATAGAAACTCGATATCCTGAAATATGGGCAAATATGTCCAATGCATCAAGACCTTCTGGTTCACGATTCTCTGTTGATCGTATGAACAAATCGATCAAGATAAATGATATATTTGGTTATGATGTAAATCCTACCACTTTGCCGAATACGACAGATCTGCCTTTGAATATAGCTTATGTCGGGATGATCCCTTTCGGAAATTCTTATTCGGGAGGCGTTACGGGAACATTGGGTGGATCAGTTAATTGTGCCAGCCCTGGTAAAGAAGTAACCGAAAAAGGACAGGGCTGCATTGACATACAAACAAGTAATACAGCCAGACAATTCATAATTCAAAATATCGCAATGGTAGAAAGTTCATCATCTTCGTTAAGATTCTATGTTAAGGATTCAAAAAATAAAGAATGGACCGTAGATGTAAAGCCGACCAGTGATTCCAATGGATCAATAACATCTATTTTGGTGGATCAGAAAAAACCACCTGGAACCTGTACCGGGATTCTTGAACCTCCCAATAGTTTGAACCTGACAAATTGTTATCGAAATATGAATATTTCAATTCCTAATCTGCTTTATGTTGAAAAGATTCATAGTGACATCCTGCATGTCACTTTCCTTGTAAATTAGGCTTGATTTCATCTGGATTATAATAACCCTTATCAGAATATACATCCAGAGATTCTACTTCTAATATTTCTTTAGATCTGCTTGCCATTTCATTAAGTTGTTTTTTATCATTGACATCATTTGTAACTTCATAATCTACAATGAGTTTATTTTTGTCATCGATTGTAGTCTGAACATTATAGCATACATCAAACTTCTGATTATTCAGCATCATTCGACTATCAGGATCTGTCAATGAAACCTGTTTTTCCCCTGAAGTTTCTAAATTATTTAATAGTTCGTTGTACTCTGATTTTCTCTCTTTGAGCTGTTCGATTTTCTTTTTTAGCCCATTAGCATCAGGTTGGTTAATTGAAGATTCCTCTGTATCATTAACTTCTAATTCCTTGAGATAGGCTTCGATTTTCTCTTCGATATCCTTGAGTTTCTTAATCAGTTTATCTTCGTTAAAATTCCTTTTTTTGGAATTTACAGCTTTGACCTTAGTACCATCTATTCCGACAACTTCTCCGCCAAAAAGACCAAGTTGCTTGCAAAAGAAAACAAATGACTTGAACAATTTTTTTATTGATGCAGGATTGTCTTTCCGAAAGTCAGCAATTGTTTTGAAATCGGGTGTCAAGTTTTTCAGTAGCCACATTACTTCAACGTTCCTGGAACATTCCTTCATTAATTTCCTGCTGGAACGAAGGGTGTTAAGATACCCATAAAGATACAACTTTGATAGATCATAAGGATTGTATGGGGGACGACCTGTTGCTTTCAGTTCCGAATGCTTGAAACCGAGTTCTTTCAAGTCCTGGATTTCTACGAAAGCCTCTATGAAGCGAACAGGATTCTCATCGCTGATATAATCATCAATCATCTTTGGAAATAATATTTCTTGTCTTCTATTAAACCCCTGAATATATTCCATATATTTTACCTCTATTATATTTATTACAGTATTTATAGTTTAATTAAGTAATATACGTGTGCATCGCATATAAAGACTTCTATACATCATGATTTTTTTTTTCAAAAAAAGGGGAGTTTCATAAGAAAAAGCTATCAATTTTATGAAATATACGGTGTTGACCGATAGTTTTCACACAATCTGACGTAATATTATTGCATTTGCTTTATCTTGCCTGGCTCTTACTCCTCTTTACCAAACATCGCAAAAAGGAAGCCACATCAGCCAGATTTAATATCTCCCGCATCAATTATGCGACTTATGAGATCCGTCGTCCTCCTTTCATCCGGGCTTGACTCCACTGTCGCGTTCAAAGAAGCATACGACAGAAGCGATGAAGTCCTGTGTGTTACCTTTGATTATGGGCAGAGAGCCAGGAAAAGAGAAATCGAATTCGCAAAAGAGATATGCAGGCAATTCAAGGTTGGGCACATAATAATTGGACTTCCCTGGTACAGCAATTTTCGCGGCGCACTTACAGGCGGGGGAGAAATACCGAAAATAAAAAGCTCCGAACTTGATAATATGGAAGTCACGGAAAAGACCGCAGAACAGGTATGGGTGCCTGCCCGGAATGTTGTTTTTCTTTCTATCGGAGCGGCGCTTGCAGAGAATCACAGGTTTGATATGATCATCACAGGGTTTGATGCCGAGGAAGCCGCGACTTTTCCCGACAACACACCCGAGTTCGTGGAGAGTTTTAACAAAATGCTCACGAATGGCACGCTGACGCATCCTGAGGTTTACACGCCCCTCATATCCATGAGCAAGACCGACATAGTTAGAAGAGGCATTGAGATAGGAGCGCCGCTTGAGTGGTCTTGGTCATGCTATGAAGGCAAGGAGAAACCGTGCGGGGAATGCGAGTCGTGCCTGCGAAGGGCGAGGGCTTTTGATGCTGTCGGGGTTAAGGACCCGCTGATGGAGAGGCTAAAATAAATCCACCTCTTGCTCTGTGTTTTGGGATGACCAATGAAACGAAAATACACAAAAAAATATTGTATCCAATATATTTTAAAAGTCCATCCAACCAAAGCATTTATCCGGTTTGTTACCAAATCTAGTATAGAATGTCCGAATATTATAGCATTCTAACAGAAATACTGGCGCGCCAGCAGATGTCTATAAGCCGTCTCGCGCGGGAATTAAAGAAAAGCGGGTACGACCAGCACAGGCTGATCCTTACCGGGTATCTTCGCGCTCTATCTGATATGGGGCAGCTTGAGGAGATGGACATACCCCCCTCGAAAGTATATGTTTTAAAGAACAAATTGAACCGCGACTTATACAGTATCCTGAAAGAGCACCTGAAAGATACTGATCAATCAGAAAAGCAGGAAGTTGCTGTCTTTATACTTACATCCCTGTTAATGAGGCCATGTTTCAGGTATGAACTTGAACTTCTTGGAATTGAAGCGCAAAAAACAAAGATCGTGAAGGAATCAAAGGATCCACGCCTTAAGGAACATAGGGCTGCAGTAACGCGCATAAAATTACCTCATGATGACCCGGCATTCGAGTTAAGCGGCGATAACAGCCAGGCGCAAAGAAGGGGGACAGAGATCCTGATAAATATGCTGAACGATCTGATAGACCTTGATGGGCTAAAGGCGAAATACCAGCAGAAAAGGCTCACATGATCAAAGTTCTACCAGGTCAATCCAGTTTATCTTCCCTGGAAGATATTCTTCAGGGACTTTCCCTTTTTTCAATGAATCTATTATCCCAACGACCGATTTTACAACAGATATCAGGTTCATGTCAGTTGTGTTGATCTCAAAAACCCTGTCGCTTGTTTCCACAGATTCCACAAGGATAACGTCCAGCGCTTCAGCATCAGAGTTTTCCATTACCTTCTCATAGGAATATTCTCTACGTTTCCCGAGACGCTTCCTGAGGGCAATAGGAGATGTCCGCAGCACGATGATCACATCTGCGGGGAGGTAATGCGAAATATGGCCTTCAAGTATGGTATCCATTCCAATGGGTGTTTGTTTAATGAGTTCAGTTACCCTGACCCTGAGCCGCTCCATATCTGCATTGTAAGTGTCCCGGATCTCGTCCCTTCCAGTGTAAAGCTTCTCATCCATGATAAGCTTGTGAAGGTCGATAATACGGTACCTGTCCCTGTACAAAGAATGTTCTTTTATGAACTCGCATACAGTTGTCTTTCCTGTTCCAGGCGTGCCTGTGAGGGCGATGATCATACCTGTCACAAGATCATTTCCATTGCAGCTACTACCCTGCGGTTCTGCTCCTGTGTACCCACGCTTATCCTGATAAGAGAGTCACCTGCGCCTCTGAAGGATGTGCAGTCCCTGACTATTATTCCCATTCTCAGAAGTTTTTCACATACTTCTGCAGCTGTGCGGGGAGCCACGTCTATCATTATGAAATTCGCTTCAGAAGGATACACTTTGCACAGTGACTCAAGTCCGCTGGTAAGCCCAACGCGTCCTTTTTTTACGGTCTCGATGCTTTTCCGGATATACTTCGCGTCACCAAGCGCTGCGATACCGCCTGCAAGCGAAAGCACATCCACTGAGAATGGAGTCATGACCTTCATGTATTCCCTGGAGAGCCAGTCCGGAACTACGGCATAGCCAAGGCGCATCCCTGCAAGACCGAAGGCTTTTGAGAATGTGCGCCCCACAATAAGGTTCTCATGTTCTTTCACAAGACCCGAAATACTTAAAAGACCATCCTCTGCAAAGTCCACATAAGCCTCATCGATGAACACGATAGCGCTGGTTTTATCAAGTATATTCCTGACCTCTTCTTCCCTTATAACGTTCCCGGACGGGTTGTTTGGCGAACACAGGAATATCATCTTCGTATTGTCGTTTACTTTTGCGAGTATATCCTTATGGGTGAATTCAAAATCCCTGTCCCTTTTCACGAAAACCGGTTTTCCGCCGTTGGCAAGAGTGGCTATTTCATAGTAGGAGAAAGTGGGTATCGGGATTACGGTTTCCGCACCCTGCGACATGAAAAGCCTCATCATCGTATCAAGGATACCGTCCATGCCGTTACCGGATACTACGATGTTGTTCGAAGGATAACCTGTGTATTCAGATAGCGCATTTCGTAATTCAAGGGCATCCGAGGGCGGATATAAATGAACTTTCCCTGCCTTTTCCCTTATGGCTTCAACTGCAAGCGGTGAAGGTCCAAGCGGATTCTCGTTCGACCCCAGCTTTATTATCTTTTCCGGATCAAGACCATATTTCTGGGCTATCTCTTCTATGGATTTTCCGGGGACGTACTCTTTAATTTCTCTCACTGAGCTCTTCACCAGTTTTTCAAATCTCATCTAGCGCCCCGACTGCCTTATCAAGTTGTTCCCTGGTTATGGTAAGTGGCGGCACGAAGCGCAGTACAGAATCCGATGTGCAGTTAAGGAGCACGCCGCGCTCCCTTGCCCTGCCGACTAAGTCCTCGCATTTTATGGAGAGTTCCATTCCCACCATAAGTCCTTTGCCGCGTACCTCTTTTATATAATCCCTGTTAAGTCCTTTGAGCTTTTTCATAAGATATGCGCCCAGTTCGTTCGACTTCTCAACAAGTTTTTCTTTTTTGATCACTTCAATATTAGCAAGGGCTGCCGCGCATGAAAGTGCATTTCCGCCAAACGTGGAGGCATGGTCTCCGCGCCCGAAATTAGATGCAACATCTTCACGCGCAAGCATTGCGCCCATTGGGAAGCCTCCGCCCATGGCTTTTGCCAGTGTCATAATGTCAGGTTCGATACCTGAGTGCTCCCTGGCGAACCATTTCCCTGTCCTTCCAAAACCTGTCTGCACCTCATCAAGGATCATTAACGTGCCGGTCTCATCGCATATTTCCCGGACTTCGCTAAGATACTCATCAGTTGGTATTATTACACCTGCCTCTCCCTGTACAGCTTCAAGTATGAGGCCAGCCGTATCTTCGGTTATGGCTCCCCTTATGGCATCCGCATCATTGTAAGGGACGAAAACTGCTGGAGCCAGCGGCTCAAATGGTTTGCGGTATTTTTCTTTGTGCGTTACCGATAGCGCGCCGCGCGTCCTTCCGTGGAATGCATGTTCTGCTGCAATGAATTCTTTTTTCCCTGTGGCTTTTCGCGCAAGTTTAAGCGCCCCCTCTACAGCCTCGGCGCCAGAATTGCAGAAGAAAACCCTATCCATTCCTGTGAGGTTTACAAGCTGCTCTGCCAGAAGCGCCTGCTGCTCGGTATAATACAGGTTCGAGACATGTATCAACTGCTCTGCCTGCCGATTAATCGCTTCCACGACCGCCGGATGGCAGTGTCCTACATTATTTACTGCTATCCCTGCCACGCAGTCGATATACTCTTTTCCGTTCACATCTGTCACAACAGCGCCACATGCCTTTTTTATTGCTATGGGCTGGCGGGTGTAGGTATTAAAAATACATTTGTCGAATTTCTCGACTATCTCATCGTAAGTAAGCGTCATATTTATCCCTGGAGTTATTTTGCGTCCCTTGACTCAAAAAGGCTTATCTCGTCGTTCATCACGACTTCAGTTGGATGGACGATTATGCCTTTTTCCTGTATCTCGTAGGGATGCAAAGTATCATCATGCTTGACGCCTCGCATCTTTAATATTTCGA
>CBFFLL010000001.1:28763-32251 GCA_965642175.1 Candidatus Methanoperedens nitratireducens
CCCTCATCCGGCTTCCCCCAACCCTGAACACATGCAGCCTGACAACGCCTGAGGAAAGATATTCCTCCACGCTAAAGGCCTGACGTCCCTGTATCTCGCTTGTCATGATCGTTGTGCAGTCAAGATATTCAAGGTTCTTGATGAACTCTGACACAATGTTTCTTGCTTCAACCGGTTCGGCAGTCAATTTTAGCGATGTTATGGAATCGACGAAAACCCTTTTTGCCTTTATTGCGGCTACTTCGATCTGTATCTGCATTAATATCTCGCCGACATTCTTGTTCGCTGTGATCACGTTCATCGGTCTATCTTCCATGGGTTTTGCGATTTTTGTGTATTTGAAGGGATTGGCGTAAATTATTTTCATTTTATTCTGCGACACAAGTTTCTCAATGTCCCATCCGAATCTCCATGAGTCGCGTATCATCCTTGCCGGAGTCTCGTCCATGACCACAAGCACACCGGGCTCGTTATAGTCCATGACTCCTCCGACAAGATATTGTATTCCAAAAGTGGTCTTGCCAGCCCCGGGACCTCCTGTTACCAGAACTACGTCGTTCTCTACGTAGCCACCTTCAATCAGTTCATCAAGTCCTGGTATTGCAGTTTTAACTTTACCCATCGTATCTATCAGAATGTTATGTATCTGTTAATATATAAAATTGACTGAAAAAAACATTATGGGTGTGCAAGGAACCTGTTTTTTTTGTATTCTTCGCGTATGAGTTCCTCAGCAGGTATATCTTCGTCTTTACATTTTTCCTCTTTCCATGCCTCAAGCGAGCGGAAAATGAAGAACATGCCATCTTTTTCTTTTGATGCGCATAAGGCCGGGTCGTCTGCTCTGTCAAAGAATTCCCGGTATCCTTTCAAAACTTTCATTGAAATTTAATTGTTTTTGGTATTAATGAAGATTGCGCCCTTAAACCAGTATGAATTTTTAACATTCTTTTATTATATGTATTTCAGATTTTTTCAGGAAAACTTTAATTGTTTTCCCTACTTCAGGGCAAAGGCGTTCAAAAGCGTGTACTGGCATTTCAATTTCAAGATTAAAATCTCCATCAATGAAAAGTAAATCTGTCGCTCCTTTTGAGATTATTTCAGTGATTTTTCCTGAAAAAGTATTTTGTTCCACGGCTTTTCCAGGGGGTCGATCTTCTCGCACCACCATCACCTGGTCCGGACGGATACACCAGGTAACTTCCTCTCCTATTTCCAAGCCCGATACTTTTGGTGCAATTATTTTTTCCCGGCTCTGGACCACAACTTCATTTTCAAGGATATTACAAACCCTTCCTTTAAAAATATTGTTTATTCCAACAAGTCTTGCCACTTTTTCACTTTTCGGTTTGTTAAAAATCTCTTTTGGCAACCCGATTTGTTCTATTCCCCCGTATCGGTAAACAATAAGAGTATCTGCCATAGTATATGCTTCAACAGGATTGTGAGTGATCAAAATAATGGGTATTTCAATCATTTCCCTGATTTTTTTCAAATCTCGCCTCAGTCTCACTCTTGTAGCATAATCGAGAGATGAAAAAGGCTCATCAAGAAGGAGTATTTTTGGTTTCGTTATCAGCGCACGGGCAAGTGCAACCCTCTGGCGCTGACCTCCGGATAACTGTGAAGGATACCTTTTCTCAAGTCCATGGATTTCGAAAGTATCCAGCATCTTTTCCAGTTCTTTCGCATCTTTCTTGGAGGGCAAACCGAACAAAATGTTTTCTTCAACCGTGAGATGGGGAAAAAGAGCATAGTTCTGGAACAGATACCCGACTTTTCTCTTCTGGGGTGAGAGGTTGATATTTTTTTCAGAATCGAAATACACGGTATTATTCACGCTTATGTAGCCTGTATCAGGATGTTCAAGTCCTGCGATGCAGTCAAGAGTCAGGGTTTTCCCGGCTCCTGAAGGACCGAAAAGAACAATCATTTCGTTGCGGCATTTAAATTCAGCAGTCAGCGCGAACTCATTTGAATTCTTATTCTTTATTTTTTTGGATATATTAACATGTGAATCCATAATCAATCCGTTCTGCTGATTCTGTTAGTGATGTATATTACAGCTATAGAGACTACCGTCAGGATAATCACAAGCATAGTGGCAAGCTGGTCTTCACCTGACTGGAATGCGCTATATATGGCCAGAGGCATCGTACTTGTTTTCCCGGGGATATTTCCCGCAATCATTATCGTTGCGCCGAATTCCCCGAGCGCCCTCGCAAAGCTGAGAATAAGACCGGCAATCAATCCGTTTTTTGCAAGCGGGAGGGTTACCAGAAAGAAAGTTTCAATTTCGGTTTTGCCAAGTGTAAAAGCTGCTTTCTCGTACTCCATATCAACTGATTCAATTGCCGCTTTTGCAGATTTTATCATTATGGGGATTGCAACGATAGTTGCGGCTAAAACTGCCGCCTGCCAGGTGAACATTACGCTCCAGCCAGTCAGTTTATAGATATGATTCCCTATAATTCCATTCTTTCCAAGAAGGATGATAAGATAATATCCTGTTACTGTGGGAGGAAGTATCATGGGAAGCGTCGTGAAAGCGTCCAGCATTGTCCTTCCGAAAAACCGCTTTCTTGCCAGCATGTATGCAATTGATGTGCCGAACACGGCTATTATAGACGTAGCTGCCAGAGATACCCACAGCGATAGAACTAGAGGAGAATAATCCATACTATCTACATCACCTAAAACCATATCTGTGTAAAATGGTTTGTCCCTCATCGCTTATGATATATTCAATGAACTGTTTTGATATCTCTAAATATTGGCTGTCCTGTATGACTGCAATTGGGTAAACTATAGGTGGATACAAAGTATCATTTATTCCTGATACGGTCATATTACTTTTTGAAGTATCAGAGAAATAGACAAACCCTGCATCCACTTCTCCTCGTTCTACATAATCAAGCACCTGACGAACGTTTTCTGCGAAAACGAGTTTTTGCTTTAACATCTCATATGCTACTGCGTTCTCCAGGAATGTCTTGGCATACCTGCCTGCAGGTACTGTTTTGGGATCTCCAATTGCTATTCTCTTCACATTTTTGTCTTTGAGTTCTTCAATCGTTAATTTAGAAGGGGCAATAACGACAAGCCTGTTTTTCGCGAAGTTTATTCGGGTTGATTTGAATACCAATCCCTTTTCTTCCAGCATATCCATCTCCTTCTGCGAAGCACTTGCAAAGATATCCACTGAAGCGCCCTGCTCAATTTGTTTTTCAAGCGTCCCTGAGGCGCCAAAATTAAAGTATATCTTAACTTCAGGATGTTTTTTCTGAAATTCTTCCCCTATATCCTTCAGAGCGTCCTGGAGACTTATCGCTGCTGAAAATGTGATCTCCACTGGCGCTGTATCCTCTGGATTTTCGGACAGGCAACCCGATGCTGCAGCAATGAAAAAAATTGTTATTAAGTACTTTATTTTCATGTTTTTTCACCCTGATTCTAACGAGTTGAATCTCAGTTATTTTCCATAT
>CBFFLL010000001.1:32351-34987 GCA_965642175.1 Candidatus Methanoperedens nitratireducens
CCATATTCTCTCTCCATATTATCAAGCAGCGTGTTCAGTATTTCCTTTATTTCATGCACATTGTTTATCTGCGATACGATCTCATCGGGCTTCTGAACGTATTTGCCTTCGTTGATATCATCCATGCAGTTCTTGAACATGAGATCGATACTTTCTCTGGAATATTCAAGGTGGAACTGCAGTCCTATTGTTCTGCCATACTCAAAAGCCTGGTTGGCGCACTCCTTGTTTTTTGCTATCCTTAATGCCCCTGAAGGTATGGAAAAGGTATCACTGTGCCAGTGGAAAGCGGTAAATTCCTGTGGCAAAGAGCTAACGATAGAGGAAATCCTTGCTTCTTTTGTCAATGTTACAGGGAACCAGCCGATCTCTTTGTGCTTATTCTTGCTGACTATGAAATTTTTCTCGGAAGCGAGCCAGGGATATTTCTCTTCCTCGTAGATGTTCATCGAGCCGCCCATTACGAAAAGCCAGTCAAATTCGTTTATTTCTGGCAGTTCTTCATTTTTGAAGAGCAGCGTTCTTGTGATGCTGTGACCTTTTTTCTTTGCCCATACTTCGATGTTGGCCAGACCTTCAAATGGTTCGTGTTCAAGCGAGTGGATCCTCATAATTATCTGATCTTTTTCCTGTGATTTTTTCTATCTTAACTTTGATAACGGTTACGATCCATTTATGATGGACTCGATTTCAATATTATCCTTGATCTCCCTATCTTTTCGTCTCATTGTTGTATGTTTTTTTTTTCAATATTGCTTTCTGCATTGAACCTGTATGTATGAAGCATATCATCCGCCCTGATAATACCCACCTTCTCTCCATGTTCTACCACCGCTATATGCGATGCTTTGCAGCGCTCGAACATCACGATGGCGTCAGTGAGCCATTTATCTGAGTCAATTGTCAGCTCTGGTGAGTGCATGATATCATCCACTGGAATGTCAAGATTTGTTTTATCTGCAACGGTCTCCATGATATCCTCCACAGAAATTATTCCTGCTAAGGCCTGTTTTCTGCTTACCAGAATACTTGCGACTTTGTTCTTCTTCATTAGATGTGCAGCCTCGCTGAGTTTTGTCCCGGTGGGAACTACCACCGGGTTTGGGAGGAAGATGTTACTTATTTTTGCCATGATTATTTACTCACTTTTTCTTTTATTTGATTTGAGTCAGGCTCTGCAATGTTTCTTTGACCGCGATCAGTTCCTGTTCAAGGTCTTTTTGATAGGTCTTCATTATCTAACTTTAGGTTCACAGACTATATTCTTCTTCGGGCATCCCCGCGCGCAAGCGCTGCATCCGATGCAGTTCTCAGGATGCGCTACTGTCATGACCTTTGCCCCGCAAAGGTCATCGCTGTTGGGGTGGTCGATATACTCGAACACTCCTCGACCGCATATTTTGAAACATTTTCCGCAGCAGCCGCAGTCATTGATATTGCTTCTGACCACAAAGTTGGGAGTCCAGCTCCCGCCTGATGCTGTTATTCCTGTTATGTATTCCATAAATCCTCACTGATGCAGCTTGTTGGGATCGTACTTATGCCCAAGTATGGCGTTCGTCATCTGGTCAAGCAGGTATATTGAGCCATTATACCCCATGATGGAGTAGCGGTACACACCTACGCGGTCGTACACCGGGAATCCAAAGCGCACTAAAGGAACGCCTTCATCATCCGCTATGTCATTCCCCTTGGAGTTGCCAAGTATGAGCTCCGCACCGTGGGTTTTCACAACCTCATGGAATTCATACAGGTCTGTACCTTCAAGGATCTGCGTTTCTGTCTTATATTCAGTATTTACTGCTTTTATGTCAGGCGCAAAGTCCTTATGTTTCGTTGCAGTCATAGCAACGGTGGGGTTCATCCCGGCTTCAGCGCAGAACCTGACTATAGCTGACACAAGATCAGGGTCGCCGAAAATCGCGACTTTTTTCCCATACATATAGTGGTGAACGTCCACCAGGCTGTCTATCAGGCGCCCACGCTCCTTTATGATCTCATCAGGGATCGAAGCGCCACTTAACTTGCAGATATTCTGCACGAACCTGTCCGTGTTGATGACTCCTATGGGCGCAGGGTCAGGCACATAAGGCACGTTGAACTTGTTCTTAAGAGACGTAGCTGCCGAACCTGCTGTCCTGCATATCGCTATTGTGCCCAGTGAGTTTGCGGAATCTGCGATGTCGGAAAGACTTGTCCCCCCATCAGGCAGGACGGGTTTGTGCCCTCCAGGCAATATGGGGGTATCAAGGGTTTCAGAGATATCTGACAGGAATATGCTTTGCACATTCATTAAGCGCAGCATGTTCTTTATCTCCCTGATGTCGCCGGGATTGATTATTCCCGTGATAATGTTTATTTTGTTGTTTGGCTCACCCTTTACTGCCAGTGTTTCCACAAGCGTCTTCAGGGCATTATCATAGCCAGTGAGATGCGTGCCAACATAGCTTGGCGTGGACGCCGGGAATATCTTCACCGCATCACCAGGAGTAAGTGCGTTCTTTGATATCAGTTTCACATCATCGCCTATGGTCTCGCTCATGCACGTGGTACAAATACCAATCGCAGCAGGGTTCAACCTGGACTTGACGTTCTTTATTGCTTCTGTCAGGTTCTTGGCTCCTCCAAATACGGCA
>CBFFLL010000001.1:34997-39976 GCA_965642175.1 Candidatus Methanoperedens nitratireducens
GGTATGTGCTGCATCCCTGGGAACCATGCACCAGCGGAACGCAGCCATGAACTCCCATGTAAGCAAGTATGGCGCCCATTGGCTGACACATCTTTGGTGGATTAATTGTAACGCTTCGAGGTTTTCGAACCGTCTTGATAGGCTCAGAACTCTGGTTTATCAAAGTCATTTACTTCACTTCCAGGGGATAGTTAATGAACTTCCACACAGGGCTGTTCACTGCAACATCAATGTCCTTTGCGAAATTCACGAATCCCTCAAAACCCGCATAAGGTCCTTCTTCGTAGGAATGACCGTTGATAAAGGGAATGCCAAGCTTGTATGTCAGGTATTTCTCTTTCAAGCCACCAATAAAGAAATCTGGCTTCATCTTTACAAGGTATTCCTCGATCTCAAGTGCATTGGGGTTGTCTATACAGATATGTCCTGGCTTTGCCTTCTCCATTATTTTTTCATAATCGTCCTTGTGACCGAACGTTGTTGCCGTGAGGATCGTTTCGATGCCAAGTTCCCGCATCGGTCCCATCCAGTGCCAGGCTCGCGGAGCTCCCTGGTATATGAAGCACTTCTTGCCATCGAGTCTCTTTCTATAGTGTTCGATCTTGGACTGGTACTTTGCAAGCTCTTCTGCTATCACTTTTTCGGCATTTTCTTCAAGGTGGAAGAACTTTCCTACATCTCGAAGCGCCTGTGCTGTCTGTTCCATTCCAAACAGGGATACATTGATAAAAGGAACCCCGTACTTGTCCTGGATCATCTTTGCTATGTAGGTGGATGACCTCTGGCACTGCACGATATTCAGCTTTGCCCTGTGCATGGGTGGAATATCATTATAGGAGGCGTTGCCTGTAAAAATGGAAAGTACCCGCACGCCCATCCTTTCAAAAAGTGGCTTGACTATCCAGGCATCACCGTCAATGTTGAATTCACCGACAATGCACATGTCGTAAGGAGTGGACTCTTGCGGTTCTGCTGTTCCAACCACTTTTTCAAACAGCGTGCGGTTGGCTATGTGATGACCCAGTGATTGGCTTACGCCCCTGAAACCTTCACAGTGGAATGGTATCACGGGAATTCCTATCTTTTCTTGTGCCTGTTTGCATATCGAGTCTGTATCATCGCCAATCAACCCGACAACGCATGTAGAATAGACAAACACTGCCTTTCCTTCAGGAAACAGTTCATATGATTCTATTATTGAGTTGTATAGCTTTTTTGCCCCGCCGTATATTACACTTTCTTCTGTCAGATCAGTACTGAAACAGTACTTCCTGTGCAGCTTTGTGTCTGAAAGGTTCCTGCGCGTGCCCCATGTATAGTAGGCACATCCTATGGGTCCGTGCACGAGCTGTATGGCGTCCTTTACAGGACCTCCAACTACACCCCTGCATCCTGCGAACGTGCAACCGCGCTCTGTCATGTCTCCTGGAACGGTCTGGACATTGCACATGGGCAAGACCATGTTTTCAGGATCATGGCACACGATATGCGGCTGGCGCTGAGGTATGGGTATATCGCATTCCGGTAATATTGTTGTCATTTTTATTACTCCTTTTTTATTTGTGGTTTTTCATTAATTGATCGCCTGTTCTCCATTCTCTCCTGTTCTCACTCTGATAGAATCTTCCACAGGGCACACGAAGATCTTGCCATCTCCAATGTGACCGCTCTGGTTTGTCCTGATAATGGTCTCAACTACTTTCTGGACATCAGCATCTTCGACCACAGTTGAGATCATCCTTTTTGGGATAAAACGCATACAAGTCCCTGTATTTTTCTCATTTAACTCCATGAGCACAGGATCAAGCTCATAATTCCACCCTGGAAGCCCCTTCTCTTTACCTCTCCCTTCCACGCTTACCATTGTGAGCGCAGGGACACCTATTCCCAGAAGACCTGCTTTTGTATCCTGCAGGTTGTGTCTTCGGATTATGGCGATTACTTCCTTCATGATCTCACCTATAATCCCGGGGCGCCTGTCCTCACAGTGTACGTTTCTGAAACATCGGTCACGAATATCTTGCCGTCCCCGACATTCCCTGTGCGGGCGCTGTTCTGGATGACCTTAATTGCCTTATCCAGATCGTTATCTTCCACGACAAGCATCAGCATTACTTTTGGCAGTTCGTCATAACAAACAGTACCTACCCTGATGCCCTTCTGCTTGCCGCGCCCGAACACGTTCATCTTTGTGAGGGAATAGAACCCTTCTTTTTCCAGATGTTCAACTACTTTTTCTTCCTTGTTTGGTCTGATTATCGCACGGATCATCTTCATGTTCTCACCTCTCCACAATACCGAATTCAACCATCATTTCCTCAAGCTCCTGCATTGCCATTGGCTTTGGTATCACGAAATTCGTGTTCCCTATGATATTTTTTGCAAGAGTCCTGTAAACCTCAGCCTGCTTGCATGTGGGATCAAAATCGATCACAGTCTTACGGTTGATCTCAGCGCGCTGAACCATATTGTCACGCGGAACGAACTGGATCAAATGCGAACCGATCTTTTTTGCGAATTCGGTCAGAAGTTCAAGTTCGTTGTCCACATTACGGGAATTGCATATTATGCCGCCAAGACGCGCATCGCCGTTCTCTGCGAATTTCACTATACCCTTGCAGATATTATTGGCTGCATATAGCGCCATTAGTTCCCCGCTTGCCACGATGTATATCTCTTTTGCATAGCCCTCGCGTATAGGCATGGCAAAACCACCGCAAACTACGTCTCCGAGCACGTCGTAGAACACGAAATCAAATTCCTCATTGTAAGCGCCCAGTTCCTCAAGCAGTTTTATTGCAGTAATAACTCCTCTTCCTGCGCATCCAACGCCAGGCTCGGGACCTCCTGCCTCGACACACTTTATTCCGCCAAAACCTGTATGCTGTACAGCTTCAAGAGTTACACCGCCCTGGCCGTTATCACGCATAGTATCAAGCACAGTTGCCTGCACTTTTCCCCAGAGGAGCATCCTTGTGGAGTCTGCCTTTGGGTCACATCCTATCTGCATTACACGCTTGCCGACCGAAGCAAGCGCAGCGGTAAGGTTCTGTGTTGTTGTGGACTTACCTATTCCACCTTTTCCGTATATTGCTATTTGTCGCATTTTTCCTCCTCTTTGCTATGCCTCATTCACCATCATACAAGGTAAACGGCAATCTACTGTTGATATAATGATATATAAAGATTTACAGTATAATAAATTTTTATCTGAAGGAACGATAGTTGTCACAAATCCCATCATTCTGGCATTGTTTCAATTTGATCAAATGAATATTAGGTTATAGAACACTTTCACTCCGCTTACAAAAAAGTAATTCGTCTATAATCCAATAGACGCTCGTGAATAGAAATGCCCCAAAATATCAAGGAAATATATTGAATACTCAGGATGTGCATCATGCTAAGAACGCTAGCTACAGGCCTCGTAACCTTAAGTCCGGGGTTTGTGACTTAGCAACCATGTTGCATCCACTGTGATATATAAAAAGGTAAAGGTAGTGGTTTAAACTACCTCTTTTCATCCATTAACATTCCCCTGGTCCATATCCGGTTCCATCTTCGTTTGGAATTCCGTCACCTGTACCATCTCCAGGGCCGTGTCCCTTTGCACCCAATGTGACGCTGTCTACCGATCCGTATCCTGTACAATCTAAGTTGGGTACACCATCGCTTGTACCATCGCCTGTACCATCTCCAGGGCCGTTTCCAGCGCTTGCCATCCCTACGCTTATGATTAATGTTAGGGCTAATATTCCAACAATTAATATATTTCTCATTTTCTTTTCACCTCCTGTTCCGTTTTGGAACAATTAAACCTATGTAATTTTCAAACATATAGGCATACTTACCGTTTAGAAGGTTATTTAAAGTTTTAAAGGTTTTTAAATTATCTATATTAGTTTTAAAACCTTCAAGAAGGTTTATATTGTTTATATTGGTCCAATATGCCCATATTTTGAATATTTACAAAAAAGTATAGGGGCCCTAAAATAAATAAGATGTCTTGCCCCTCAAAAGACACATGAAATCCCAAAAAACTGAACGAAATCAAGGGGGTTGTGTTTGCAAGGTAGGAAATTTCAGAGCTGCTCCTGCATGAAAAGAAGAGAAGGGAAGGGCATTGCTGCAAAGCATTTTGCAAAGTTCCCGTGTCATCAGCCATGACCATGGACCGAGAATTATGATAGGACACAGATTGCGCAGATTACACGGATGCACACGGATCCGTGAAATCAGTCCATTCATTTTGAATAGGATATGGAGGTCGGAAAGCCTCTGCTTTACTCTACTGCTTACTGCCTGCAAAGTATTAAATATAAGTTCATCTCATTTAAAATACAGGCGTGAATTTGTGAAAGTACTGATTACTTATATGTCTCTTTCAGGAAATACCAAAAAGGTAGCAGAAGCCATTTTTCAGGAGATTCAAGACGAAAAAGAAATAAAGGAACTCGGGGAAGTAGAAAATTTCGAAGGCTACGATATAGCGTTCGTTGGCTTCCCAGTACATAGATTTGGACCTCCTGATAAGGTAAAGAATTTATTAGAAAAACAAGAACCTCGCTCTTTTCATAACACATGCATTGCCCAGGGGCATGGAAATGCTTGAAGGAATTCTTGGAAAATGCAAAGATCCCGCATGTGAATGAAATTGAGCGTGCACGATTGTTCGCAAAAGAGATAATGAAAAAAGTTGGGACAATCTGATAAGGAGGTTCTATACGATGAGTCAATTAAATTTAATAGAAGCAGACAAACTGGAAATTAAAGTCCTGGTAGATAATTACACCGATGTATTTTTGATCCAGAGCACAGACATCGTCAAGCGACCAGAGACTCCCCCTCCGAATATACCTCTGGCAGAACATGGATTATCGTGTCTTCTCAAAGTCTACGCGGGTTCAGAGGAACACGTAGTGCTAATGGACGCGGGTGTGTCAACGACCTGTCTCTCTCACAATGCAAATGTTTTAAAA
>CBFFLL010000001.1:39986-47433 GCA_965642175.1 Candidatus Methanoperedens nitratireducens
CATGGTCATTTCGACCATTTCGGAGCCCTGATAGAATTTCTAAAGAGTACCCCAAAAGGAATATCCCTTGTCCTGCATCCAGACGCTTTTCTCAAGCGCCGCCTTAATATCCCCGGTAAAGGAGTAGTAGACTTACCTGCGTTAGATGAAGCAGCCTTGAAGAAAACCGGAGTGAAGTTCCATAAAGTCAAAGAGGCTTCTACACTGGCATCAGATTTGATCATGGTTTCGGGAGAAGTGCCGCGAGTAACTGATTTTGAGAAGGGTTTTCCCTGGGCTGAAGCAAATGTCGATGGCAAATGGGTTGTCGATCCTTTTCATGATGACCAGGGGATAGCGGTCAATGTCAAGAATAGGGGACTTGTTGTTCTTGGTGGATGTTCTCATGCCGGTATCATCAATACTGTCAAACATTTCCAGAATGCTACGCGAACGAGCAAGGTTCACGCAGTTCTGGGTGGATTTCATCTTACTGGGCCGATATTTGAGCCGATCATCGGACCAACAATCGCGGAAATGAAGAAGTTATCCCCGGATTTTGTCGTACCCATGCATTGCACTGGATGGAAAGCTATCAATCAATTTGCCCAAGAGATGCCTGAACAGTTCCTTCTTAATTCTGTAGGGACAACATATATCTTCCAATGATCTAAATGCTAAAATCTTTTTGATCTAACTCAGGTTCTTGAAATTTCTCAGGAATGAGCGGATAGACCATATCCCAAACGATGCCGCAAGTACAGTAAATACTAAAAGTCCGATCGAGGGCATTCCCTCAATGCCTGCTATTTGAACAAATCCCTGAATGCCAAGGATCAGGAAAAATATCCCGCCTATGGCGTAAGAGACGATCTGGAAATTTTTTATTAATTTGTTTTTCTCCATGTTTTGCTAATGGAATGGTTGTGACATATATAGTTTTCGTTTACTATTAGAAAACTTTAAATATTATTAGATATTCAGTAAGTATCCGTATGCCTATTGAGGCAAAGGAGGAAAAATGAATGTAAAAAAATCGATAGAATGGTTAATAATAGTCAGCATCATTCTTGTGCTCGCTATGCCTGCTTTAGCAGGTGACCCAAGCGGTGCAGACACGTACACAGATGATGTTGCCGGGTTAAAGCTCGCTGTTAACTTCACCTGGACCCTGGTGGCAGCATTCCTTGTCTTTTTCATGCAGGCAGGATTTGCTTTTCTTGGGGCAGGCGCGCTTCGGGTAAAAAATACTGTGAATTATTTCACAAAAAGCTACATGGACTTTTCGATCGGAGCTCTTGCCTACTGGGCTGTTGGTTTTGCCCTAATGTATGGAGGATCGGGGCTTTTCCCGGGTCTTGAACAGGGTAACTCCTGGATCGGATACAGCGGGTTCTTTTTGATAGGTGATGCTTATGATGTTCAAACCATTATGTTCTGGATGTTCCAGGTGGTATTCGCAGCTACAGCTGCAACTATAGTGGCAGGTGTGCTTGCAGAAAGATTGAAGCTTCAGGCATATCTGATATACAGTGCCATCCTCACTGCTGTCATATACAGCATATATGGGCACTGGATATGGGGCGGCGGCTGGCTTTCAACACTTCCCTTCGGCGCGGGCGCCAAGGACTTTGCAGGCTCTGGCGCGGTACATGCGATCGGCGGTTTCGTGGGACTTGCTGGTGCGATCCTGCTAGGGCCAAGGATAGGCAAATTCAATAAGGACGGCACGCCCAATGCAATACCAGGTCATGATGTCGGCTATATCGTCATGGGAACGTTCTTCCTGTTCTTTGGCTGGTTCGGTTTCAATGCCGGCAGCACGGTTGCAGCAACTGACCTTAGAATATCAGTGATCGCAGTCAATACATTGCTGGCTGGCGCTGCGGGTGCAACTCTGGTTTGCTATGCGACTTATCTTAAAACAAGAAGAGTGGAGCGCTGGGTGGACTTGTGGCTGTTACAGCACCATGTGCATATATTGCACCATGGGCTGCAGTAGTTATTGGTACGATCGGCGGCATAATAATAATGGTCGGCATGTGGTTCAATGAATGGAAACTCAAGATTGACGACCCGATCGGAGCAGTTCCATGTCATGGATATAATGGTCTATGGGGTCTTATTGCAGTAGGAATATTCGCCGATGGAACCTATGGTGGCGTAAGTGGATTGATCGTAGGTGAGACCGGACAATTAGTAGCCCAGGTGATAGATGCTGCAACAGTTGCAATATGGGCGCTGGCGACAGGTTTTATCATGTTCGGGATACTGAAATATACAGTTGGCATACGAGTATCAGCTGATGAAGAATTAAGCGGTCTTGATGTACAGGAACACGGCACCTCAGCATATCCTGAATTCCAGGGCTCAGGCCCACGAAACGGGGTGAAACTATGAAGAAAATAGAAGCTATAATAAAACCAACGAAATTAGAAGATGTTAAGAATTCTCTTGAAAAGGCAGGCTACATTAGCCTTACGATAACTGAAGTAAAGGGAAGAGGACAGCAGAAAGGAATAAAACAGGTATGGCGCGGAAGAGAATATACCGTTGATGTCCTGCCAAAGGTCAAAGTTGAAGTGATCGTTAAAGATGAAAACGAAGATGAAGTGATCGGCATTATACAGCAGAGCGCCAAGACTGACAGTTTCGGTGATGGCAAGATATTCGTGATACCTGTGGAGAAAATTATCCGCATAAGGACAGGAGAGTCAGGGGCAGATGCCCTCTAACTCTCTTTTTTTCTATTTTCTTTTTTTTATGTTAATTTATGAACCGCAGTTCATAGTCGACTCTGTGATCTCCGTGGTTTTTCAAACCACCAGTCCATCCTTTAGCCTGATTATCCTGTCCGCTTTCGCGCCGATATCGGGCTCATGAGTCACCATAATGACAGTCTGGCCTTTATCATTCAGCTCCCTGAAAAGATCAACTATCTGGTTGGCTGACTCTGTATCAAGGTTCGCAGTAGGCTCATCTGCAAGCAGTATCGCGGGTTCATTGGCAAGCGCCCGCGCGATAGCCACCCTCTGCTGCTGACCTCCTGAGAGCTCACTCGGATAGTGCTCAGTCCTGTCACCCATCCCCACGAGATCAAGAAGAACAGCCGCGCGATCGATCTTCCGTTCATCCATTATCATAGGCAGCGCCACGTTCTCAACTGCTCTTAACTCCATGAGAAGGCTGAAGAACTGGAAAACAAAACCGAGTTTCCTGAGCCTGAAATCAGCTCTTCCGTTCTCATCAAGCGAGGAAACATCAATACCATCTATAATGATCTTTCCCGATGTCGGGGAATCCAGCAGCCCGAGCATGTTGAGCATTGTTGACTTTCCGCTCCCTGATGGACCCATGATAGCCACGAATTCACCGCTATCGATATTTAGGTCCACTCCCCGAAGAGCCGGGACCTCGATCTTGCCCATATAATATATTTTCTTTATATCAGTGAGTTCGATCAAGTTCATCCACTCCATATCGCTTTAATGATATTCGTCTTAGCCGCGACCGAGGCAGGATAGATGCTTCCTATGATGCATGTGAGCAGTATGGCAAGGTCAGCCGCCATTATCGAGTTTATTGAGATCCAAGGGACTATGAGCAGTTTCATGCCATATTCGGGCTCCATTACAATAGGGTTCTGCGCCATATAGTTTATGAGGACCAGTCCTATGACTGTCCCAAAAGCAGTCCCCAGAATGCCAATGAATAGCCCCTCTGCAAGATATATCTTGAGTATGGTAGAACCTCTTGCGCCTATGGCTTTTATCACGCCGATCTCCCGTATCTTATTCTTGACCGTAGTGTAAATTATGAGGCTTATGGCTATGGCAGCCACGAATATGGAGATAGCCGAGGTCATAAGGGATATTACCCCGAAAGTCTCGATCATCCCCGCCATCCCGGCTGAGATCTCCTGCCATGTCTTCACATTGGGCAGAGTGGTCTCTTTCTGGATGAGAGTCCTAATTTTTATCGAATCTTCGGGATCCTCAAGCCGTATGACTATGGTATTTGCTTCTTTTTTTCCGGTAAGTTCCTTGACCTGATCATAAGTGGTTATTATGGCATACCTGTCAAGGTCAAAAGTCCCGGTGCTGATAACGCCTTTTATTTTGAAATCTATGGGAGGGCGGTCAAGGTAATAGAGATGGACGGTATCCCCGACATCGACCTTTATAATTTCCGCAAGTGATGTGCCAATCAGAAGTTGATTTCTGTCCTTATCGTCAAGGAATTCACCCCGGTCAACAGTTGTTCCAAGCGTGGACGCCTTTTCCTCAAGCGAGGGTTTAATCCCGAATAATGCAATCCCTACTTTCTCTGTCTTTGATTCTATATCCACGCCTGTATTAATTCTTGGGGTGGCTCCCACAATACCTTTTATGCTCATAACTTTGGATAGCAGACTTTCAGATTTCGATATCTCTTCGTCGCCGGTATTGGGCTGTATCTGCAGATGCCCGATATAGACATCCACGCTGTTCCCTACGAATGCATTTTGCATCCCGTTGTTTAGCGCTGTCGTGAAAAGCGGACCCACGACCCCGATGGTTATGGCAAAGATGACCATCAGGGTCTCACGCTTTCGTTTTGACAGGTCTTTTACCGCAAGAAAGAACCAGGCTTTCATGGCGCACCGGGTTTTCTCCATTTCCAGACGTACATTGCGCCTGCTATCCCCACGATGACAATTATTGCAGGAAGCAGGATACTGCTGTTCCCCGGGTTTACTATGAGGTCCAGTTCTCTTTGTATTTCATGTTCGCCAAAATCATCTTTATATGTTATCCTCAGGATGCCGGTTTTTTTTCCACCCGTAGTCCCGTCCAGGGTGAAGATGGCATTAGAGTAATCATCTTTTTTTATTTCGCCAAGATAGGCTACCATGTCCCCCTCGATAGGTGATTCAAGTTTTGCAGTCACACCGCTAGCGTCCCCGGTTCCTGTATTTTCTATCTTTAATGTTAGGGTAAAAGGCTCGTTCTCTTTTATCCTTGCAGGCTCGGTAGTCTTTTTTGCAATATCAAGCTCAGCCCTTCCTGAAGCCACCAGTCCAACAAGCCTTGTCTCGTTGTACTCCACACCTCTTTCGTCTGTGTACTTGAGCATAAGATCTATTGGATAGTTCTTAACATCAGCATCTTTTTCAAGAGAGAACCAGATCTCAGAATCCCTTTTTTCTCCCGGGGGTATATCCTTGAATACACGCTCTGTATCAGAGGATAATGGTATCAGCGATCTATCCCTCGGGTTAAGTATGAGCTTGAGCCATTTGATGCCGTTGTCCCCCACGTTCTCGAATGATACGGCGATCTTGAACACTTCGCCCGGCTCAACCACGGAGTTATTGGAATTTACCTGCACGTTCCTGATCTCAATGAGCGTGTCGCCCTTTACCTCGAGCGTGATCTTTCCGCTGAATTCCTTGCCTGAGTCATAGAATATCGTATAGGGCAGGTCGTATGTCCCATACTTTGCGTTCCTGTCCACATCGATCTTGAAAACCACCTTATACGAACTCCTTGCATCAAGGGAAAAGTATGGGGTGTATTCGTCACCCTGCCCACCACTTGCGATGAGGTATCCAGGATAGCTCAGTTCATCGAGTTTATTATTTGGTGTAATAGAAGCAGAAAACGGATACCTCATGAATAGATATATCTTGGCGCTGCTAACAGGCACATCCCTGTTATTCTGGACCGCGAATTCCAGCCCAACGTTCCTGTCGTCCGGGGAAAGATGGGGGACCGATACCACTGTCGTTACTGAGAACGGCGTTTCAGACTGAGCGCTGGCCATTGATACCAAAAGTGTCAGCAGAAATAACACATTCACTATTTTCATTATATTTCCTCCTTTTTACTCCTCTTTTTAATTTCCATATTTTTTATTAACATACTATCCTGCATAAAATCAAGCGCCCCTTTAACGAGAAAACGCATATGTTCTTCGGGGAACATTGAGCATCTGTCACGGATAATGAGCGAGACTATCCCGTGGACGTATGACCACAAAGAAAAGCATGCCACATCAATATTTGTTTTCTGAAAAAAACCTGCCTTCTGGCAATCCTCTATGTTATTCCTGAGAAGATCATATGAGCGCATCCCTATGTCCCAGTTCATCCCATCTTTGCATTTCCGGTCCTTTATCGTTCGAAAAGGCGCCCTTTCTATGAACATTAGATCATAGTACTCTGGATTTTCAAGGCCGAATGAAACATACATTTCAGCGTGTTTGTGAAGCCTTTTTAACGGGTCTTTGATCGAAAGTATTTTTTGCTGCCTCAAGTACAGCTTTTCAAATCCTTCCATGTGGAGTGTGTAAATGATATCATCCTTGTCCTTGAAGTACAGATAAATGGTGGCAGGGCTGTATTCGATCTGTTTCGCGATGTGGCGTATCGTGATGTTCTCGAATCCCTTTTCGAGAAAGAGCTTCATCGCAGTATCGAGGATGAGTTTGCGCAGCTCCTGCTTTTCCAGTTCTTTTCTTTCTTTGATGCCCATAATATTAACTATGTTTATTTAATGAACATTGTTTAGTAATTATTGATATATAAAGATAACGAATTTGTGTGGCCGTTCCATTACATGTTGGAGTAATTTTATGCAGTGTCCTGAATATGATAGTAAACTGCAAGCTAATCATGAATTGAGAACTGATGAAAACTTCTTAGAAAAGCATGACATCGGATGCTCTCAGAGACCATTTGTTTCCTCCAATGCTTTTGGATTTGAATTTCAAGGTTCGTCATATGAAACCGTTCACTTAAATTCTTGATTATTAGTTTAAATCAGGTGGCTGTCTATAATAGTCAACCATTTATAAGCAATGCTATTTTTTCTTTAATAGTCTTGAATTATACAGTCATAAAAAGGAACTACTTCTATAACAAGGAACAAATATCTTTATAACATTTATATATTACGCTTGAATTTAATAACCAATATTCTCTTTTGAGTGGTTGTTGCGACACGGTGAAATCGTAAGACCGTGGGTTAGCATCAATGCAGTTGCGTATATCCTTGTCCACCTGCACCGATGGTAAAGTGAAAAATTTATTCATCTTAACTCAGACAAGTTGGTAATCAGTGAAAAGTAGTGCAGGTAACCCCTAACTATATATATAGACATTTACACAATATATCATTGTGGAGGTAAATTTATGGAAGAAGAACTAAAAGAAGAATCAACGCAGATAAAGCAGACACTCAATGACCTGAGCGTCAAAATCGAAGAACTAAATAAAACAATTTTGAAGACATTTGGAGAGAAAAAAGAATGTGTTGAAGCAAAGATAAACGAAAACCCTCTTGCTTATGTGACAGGAGCGTTCGTCGGCGGGATGATCGTGGGTTCCTTGATGGGAAGGGGAAAAAGCTAGTGCAGCAAAGTATAATAGATTTTCTTAGCGGCCTTTCAAAATCGATAATTCATGGTTATAGCGAAGCGCTGACAC
>CBFFLL010000002.1:0-18638 GCA_965642175.1 Candidatus Methanoperedens nitratireducens
GATATCGTCAAAAATATTTTTGAGCATTTCAAATGAATCAAGTGAAAATACTCCTGGCTCAAGAGCAGTGATAACATGATCGGATACGCACAGTCCATTGAACATCAACTGACCTGTGCTTGACGGCAGGTCTATCAGGATATAATCATAATCAGGTTTTATTTCTTCGATCATCCGCTTCAGGATAAAGGATTTTCTTGTCCTTTTCTGCATCAGCACCTCAGCAACAGCCAGGTCAGACTCTGACGGCGCAATAAACAGGTTCGGGATTTTTGTTTCACGTATAACGGATTTGATCGATATCGGTCTATACCCGCAGTGGGATAAGACAGCGTCGTAGATGGATCTTTTCAGGGCGCCCGGATCAATGCCTAGCCCCAGTGTCGCGTTAGCGCGCGGATCAAAATCCACGATCAAAACTTTCTTTCCTGCTTTTACAAGATAGCCTGCAATGCTCACACACGATGTTGTTTTCCCGGTCCCGCCTTTGGGATTTACAAATGAAATACACTTCGCGTCTTTTGACATATAGCCTCTAACCTTTTCGTTTTTCAGCTGTTTTCCCCGCAAGCAGAGTATTTTACTTGCAGTTAATGATAGTTATTATAATAATACTCATTTATATATATACATATCTTTCATCAATCAACCCACATTCAAGAGTTAGTTTTAGCTACCTCTTGAATGTGGGATACTACTAACAATAGATCAAGGATAAGCGAAATACAGGGAAAGATAAATATGAACGCGGGATGGAGAATCATTTCTTCTTCAAGAATGACAGGGTAATGTGTGAGATCATTGAAAAAGGACATGTCCTGGGCAGGGCGTCAAGATGCTGCATAGCATACGCAGGTGTAGTCGCAGAGGTGCATGCAGGCATAGCCGGCCCTAAATGGGGGGCGTTATTTAAGGAATATTGTAATATATGCCCTGTGAAATTATGTCGGAAAGGAAAAAATACCGGAGAAGAAGCTAATAATCTACTTGTATCCATTGAAAAAAGGGATCTTAAGACAGATGTGAAAATGGATACATATATCACCGCTATTGTAAAAAAGAACGGCGAACCTGTTGTCGAGGGTATCGGGACAATATGTGCCTTCTCATCATTGATGTATGCTGCAGCCAAATGCATTGAGCTTCGTTCTGAAATTGAAGTTGTCAGGGAATGAGTGAAAAAGAATGCAGGAAATGCTCTTACAAAGGCGATATAGAATCCTTTGACAGACTGCATTTTTTCATCCCTGTAATTAAATGCCCACAATGTGATGAAACAGATGTGGATATTGTCTCAGGAAGAGAATGTTGTGTCAAGAAGATAAAAATTTCTTAAAAAAATGGAACCGTACAACCCAACCATTTTCCACTCCTTCTTCTTATCGAGAAGTCCATGGCGATATCTTTACTTCGAACGCTGAGGTGATAGTGAATACCGTGAACTGCGTTGGTGTGATGGGGCAGGGATATGATAAGTCCCTTTGATCAACGGAGAAACTTTCTGGCAAAAGCATACCCTGAGTAATGCCATAAGGGATACATCGTGAAATTTATTATTACCTGGACAAGAGGCACATCTTTTTTGTAAATACCTGTAAGATCCGAGTGGAACATGAACTCTGATCCACTTGAATTACCGCATAAAAATGGAATTGAACAGGAAATAGTATCAAGGTAGAGCAGCACGCTCGCAGAGACGAACAGAAATACGATGATGATCCCTATTGCTATATTTCCCTCTGTCAGGTTCCATTTTACCCCGGCAAAATAAAGAGCAATTCCCAACAAAAACAGCGCCGGAGGATCTATAAGAAAACTCATCCCACCACCTTATTCCAATATTGATATTGTCCTTATGAACCAGGCAAATATACCACGCATCATATTCGTGATCCATGATGATTTCTTGTCTTTCATCGGAAAATCCGGGTCCATTTGTGAGGAGAGATAGCCGAGTACATTAGAAATACTTCCCTGTTCTTCGCCATAATCCAGCATGTAGTTAATGCCCCACATAACATTATCCCAGTCATCATATTTCGAGCTGTCCCCGATGACTTTGATCTCAGGCATGCCGAGCTTTTTGGCTGCAAGTTCCACAAAAGAGTTTTTCATCGGATCAATTCCCATTTTCTGCCCGCCCACGATGTCAACTGCGACAAGGTTCGCACCTGCAATAATCGTCTTAGTATGTTTGGGCGTATAATCAGATTTAAGACCGAGAATACCATCTGCCGACCATATCCCATCGACTATCCCGAAGTGCACAGGGAATTCTTCAAGCGTTTGTACAGTCACTTCGTCCACTTCGCGGTCTAGATGATACTCACGGAATTTGTTCTGCTCTGGAGTAGTTCCGTAAATGTTCTTTATGGTCAGGGTATAATAGCAGGAGAAGTGGGTCTTGTTCTTTGCAAACGATACCCTGAAATCCGCATCTTTCCAGGTTTTTCCGACAAGGTAGGTGCCAAGTGGATCTTTATAACCTGAATTTTTATAGACATGAGCCACTACATCCATTGTCAGGTCTACTATACGGTATTTTGGGGGTGTATCCGGCGCATACCCTGCGACTTTTGCCACGTTTTCAACTTCTCTTTTATCAAACCAGTTGCCAAAAACGTTCTGTGATTCTACCAGGGCTATATTGGAATAACCCTTTTCTGAGATCTTTTTTATCAAATGTTCAACGAGCCCGGGATCTGTGACCACACTCATATCTTTTTTTGAGTAGAACATCATCAGATTGGGCTTTACTGCAATGAGAAAATCCTTTTTAGTTTTACCTGACTTCATGTATTGTTTCTCTAATGCATCCCAGAAACCTGCTTCTTCAATTACCTGTTCTAAAAGGGCAAACCTGTCGCTGTCATCGTCCTTTTTTGTCGTTCTAACCACTACTGTTTCCATATTTTCCTCCCATTATTTCTTTAAATATCTAATAAACCATAGACAAGCATAAATGAACCGGAGACAACAGTAATTGTAAGATCCAGCGGCCAGTGCGCCACAGCCATTATCTGCCCGTACGGCGGCAGGTATAGTAGAATATAGCCGAAAAGGAGCAGGCCGCCTGCAAACCTCCACAGCTTTCTGAACGGCAGATCAGGCATTTCATGACCTTTATTGATCTCACTTGCCCTGAAAAAGCCATCAGCGAGCAATCCCAGCCCGGCTATCACAGTAACACTGAGAACCGGGATCATGACATACAGATTGTTGCTGAAAATACCCGGCACCCACATCGCATATACCATGATATAGAATCCCCCCATTATGCTCCAGAGCCATGTTGTTTTAAAAGCCTTCATTATGAAATCCTTTATATCCAGTATTCCATACACCAGCATCACTAATCCGGCAATAACAGTGGTTGCCATATCCAGCGGCCAGTGGGAAACGATCCGTCCCTCTGGCGGGATATAGACAAGCAGATAAACCAGAAGGCATACCGCTCCCGCAAACCTCCATATCCTTTTGAAGGGCAGTATGGGCATGGCAGACCCATTTTCAATTTCGTATGTTCTGAGAAAACCATCAGCGAGCAGGGCAAAGCCTACTATCAGGGTGATAGCAAGCACAGAGATCATCAACGACAGGTCAGTACTGAACAGATTGGGAACCCAGAATGCATACGCCACAAGATAGAATCCTGCTATTACACTCCAGAGCCATTTTATTTGTAAAATGTTTTTCAGAAAATCCAACATTCACCCTCAACTCAGCATTTAATCCTACTTGGCGATATTTAAATCATTCGCTTGACTGTTTTTTATGCATGCGACTACGTCTGGATTTATGAAATAGAAAGCTTAATTCTAACAAAAATTGTGCTTATTTCATGTTATTTAATTTTCTCTTCTACCCAGTCCCCTATGAACGTGCCGAGTACGAAAAGAACTGCAATGATCACCACTTCGATAAATATTAGAAATCCCACCACGCTGCTTAGCAGGAGGAATTTTATATCTACTAACATTCCCAGTCCCGTAAAGACAAGACCGAGTATTATGCCTATCAACAATCCTTTTTTAATGAGGGCTGTGCGGTCTTCCTTCCCGGGTTTCAGGTATCCGTAGATCACTCCTGTTGCAATCGTTAAAACCTCTAATAAAACCATAATACCTCCTATTGTTGTTTTCTGTTTATTACCTGTTATACAATATACTTTCCTGAAATTTTTAACTCATCAGATATTCACTCAGGTTTCCCTGCACTTTTCCTTTCATAATTTCATCCAGCCTTTTCTCCGTGTACCCGAAGGGCAGCAGTATGCTCTCTGCAGCACGCAGCAGGTATTCGCAGTATTTTGCGCTATCGTATCCTGTATTCCCGTCTGCAAGCTCAGGGATTATCACGCGCTTCTGGTAGCTCTTTGACCTGTGGTCTGTTATTATGTAGCGCACGCTCTGCCCGGGTTCTATCTCGATGCCCTCCTGCCTGTACTGCCTCAGTGCTGCCACCCGGTCATTGAACTGCCTGTAGTCATCGCACCCGCGGGATACGTGCGTCTTGAAAACCATGTCAACAGGCAGGCATTCGTGTTCAAGCACTTTTCCCATATATTCGCGCAGTACTTCTATTGTCTCTGGAATTTTCATGTAAAACTCAGACGCGTTTTTCGCCTCTGCAAGCACGTTGAGCATAGCTTCCTGCAGGCTCCTGATAATACGCGGCGTATCGCTTCGCCGCATATCTATGCCCCGAACTTTCAGTTTGCCATTCTTCATCATGCCGTAATACCGGTTGAGTGCGCCCACACCGTTTGACTTGTTGGGCAGGAACACTATCCACCTGAACTCTCCTTTAAGCTCAAGCTGTATCCCGATTTTCCGGGTCACAAGTTCGCAGAGCCTGTCCGGGTCGCGCCCCTTCACCCACAGGCTGTCCACGATGCCATGCAGTATCTCAAAGCCCATGCTGTCAGCAATTTCCATTGTTGAGAGCAGTATCTCCCGACCATACGCGGTTATTGACTCGTGGCACTCTATCCTTCCGAAACGCGCCTTGTTAAAACCCATGTACCCGAAGCTTGTCACGAGAAGCCACTTGAGAAGGTTCTGCTTTTTCTCATACTCCTCTGCCCTGGATGGCTCTTCTACAATGCGTTTTTTATACGTCATCCGCCTCTCTATGAGCGGTGCAAGTACACGTGGGACAAGCCCCGTGCGCCTCTGGCAGATGTTATAATGCGTGAAAGGCACGCGTTTTCCGGAGTCGGGGCAGCACGGGCACAGAACGGTCTCAGGTGAGATGTTGTGGTTCACCATGATGTTCGGGAAAAGGGATGCAAAATCCACTTCAAAGACGTTCTCGTGCAGACCCACCTTCGGCTCTATCACAAGAGCGCCGCGGTCAGCTATTAGCAGTTCCTCCGCTGTCTTCCAGTATTCTGCAAGGTTGCGCTTCCAGGGCACAAGCACGCCGTCCCTCAGCGCCTGGTTGACCTGAAGCGCAGTTACGGCGCTCCCCGGGCTCAGGCGCGAGAGTTCCTGCACAGGTATCCCTGTTATGCGGGCAAGGTCTATCAGCCCTGACAGTCCGCCTTCCCTGAACACAAAAGATGATGCATCAAGGTGCATCCGCCCTGACAGGTGGCATCTGCCTGGTTTGTAGAGTATCCTGCCGTAGCTGAAGTAAGATCTCCCACTGCTGCCGGGCATGATATCCTTCTCCCTGCCAAGTCGAAGATCAACATCATGCAGCGCAGCGCGGTGATATATGTACGGCAGGTCAAAGCTGTCCCCATGTTCCGTAATTATTATGTCAGGGTCTATTGCTGCAACCTCGCGGGATACCATTTTGAGCAAAACCACCTCATCACCGTCCTCCAGCACAGTATCGCCGAGCGTGATGCTGCGGATAGGGTCATCCGTTGTGGCAATCCCCCTGTCTCTTTCTGGTGTTACAGAGAGCTTCATGCTGGCAAGAGGAGGCAATTCGTAATCGATCGCAAACTGGCTGTCTCTGCCGTCAAGTTTTATCATGGGGAAAAGGCTGCGTTCAAGGAGATACTGCCTGACAGGGTCAAGGTCGATATTGTATAGACCGCATCCTTTTGCCTCAAGCATGGACGCTGTCTCATAGACCGCGCCCGGGTCTACTGTGGCACATATCAGTTCTTCAGGCGCGCTGTTAAGCCCTGTGCTTTTTTTTTCAACATGCACCTCGCGCACGCCAGGCAGGCTGGCTACAAGAGACTTCATTTCGGGCTTGCCTGACAGGTATATCCTTGGATGATACACCTCGCGCACAGGTCTTGTGCCTGTGTCATCCTTGATCCATTTCGTTATCGTGCTGTGGTCGTACCTGATGTCCAGAAGGAACATGCGACACCTCCTCCCGCAGCGAGTTAAGTTCTTTTTGATGCTCAACGAGTATAGATAAGAAGATAGCGTCCATGGGTTCAAGGACTGGAGCGACAGTGCAGGACGAAGCATGCTCTCTCGCCCGGTTCATAAGGCAGTCAAAGGCAATTTTATCCTCTCCCCGAAGAGCCCTTCTGAATACTGAAAGTTCTCTTATTATCTCTTCAAGCAAATTGCGAAAGCTCGGCACTGTCCTGCCCATGAGCAACACCTCCTGCAAAGTCCGTGAACCTTGTCTGCCCGGGCGGCACAGACACGAACTCGAATACGCGCCCGTTATCGGTTATCCTTATGATTTTCTTTGAAGGCTGCTCGATACGTATCACACGGTCAGAAGCATCAGCCAGCAGCCTGTCCCCGTACCACGAGCCGCCAAAACTTGTTATCACGGTCATGACACTGCAGGACGCGGTCAGCAAGCGCAGGCGTGTAAGTACAGGCTCAAATAACCGATGTCCGTCTTTTCCTGAAAACAGGGATGGGAGATAGGATACTGCAAGCACGGACGGATTCCATCGTGCAAGGACTTCCTCAAGATCGCCGATCAGAGCGTCCATCTGGTATTCTGTGAACGCGCGGGCGACATGGATGCAGGAGAGTGCAGTCCTGTCCCCTCCGAAGGATTTTATCATTCTTGATACAGCATACGGGTCAAAACTGTTCCAGCCGTCCACGAATACCGCGTTCCTGCCTGATGCTGCGGATTCAGCGCACAGGCGAAAGAGTACCTGAGGCACCATGCCTGATGTCCCCTCAACAACGGTCATTCGCGAGCGCTCAAAACTTGAAGTGTCAATTATTGGTGTATAATACATGATTTCATATCCATGGAAATTACATGTTTTGACCTGTAGTCTTAAAAGGGCTTGGAGAGCGGTGTGAAAGTAATCAGGATAAGCGTGAAAATGAATCTTGTTCAATACGAATAATTATATCTTTGTGTTACGTTTATGCTGCAAGCAAAGAAGAAATGAAAAAACTAATGAAAAAAAAATTTAACAATAAAATCCTTATTATCGGCTACGGTTCAGTTTCACAATGCACCCTACCCGTTTTATTGGACCAGATCGATGTCCCGCTAGAAAATATTACCATAATTGATTTTGAAGACAAGTCAAAAGATCTGAAAAAATATACTGATCAGGGATTGAAATACGTTCATGAAAAAATTACCCCGGAGAATTTAGATCACGTTTTGTCTAAATATCTGGATAATGACGGTTTGCTCATTGATCTGGCGTGGAATATAGGCGCCAATGATATTATTAAGTGGTGTCATGATCATGAAGTATTGTACGTTAATACTTCGGTTGAACTCTGGGATCCTGATGAGGGAATTTATACAAAGAGCCCATATGAAAAATCGCTTTATTGGCGGCAAATGCAATTGCTTGAACTTTCCCGCGATTGGAAAGATGCGCCAACTGCTGTTGTTGACCATGGCGCAAATCCCGGCCTCATTTCTCATTTTGTAAAGCAAGCTTTGCTGGATATCGCTGAGCGCACCTGTGATGATAAAAAAGCTTCTGTGCATGATGAAGAAGAAATAATACATCTTGCAAAAAACAGGGATTTCGCCAGACTGGCGAAGAAATTAGGAATTAAGGTGATTCATTGCAGCGAGCGAGACACTCAAATTGCCAACCAGCCAAAGGAGGTTAACGAATTTGTAGGTACATGGAGCATTGAAGGATTGCGGGAAGAAGGGACAGCCCCGGCTGAAATAGGTTGGGGTACACATGAGAAAAAGCTGCCGCCCCTGGCCGATATACCTCCGCGTGGACCTAAAAATCAGATCTTTTTACCTCAAATGGGCATTAATACATGGGTCAGATCATGGATACCGAATGAAGAAATTATCGGTATGATGATCCGCCATGGTGAAGCATTTGGCCTTTCAGACCGGTTGACTGTCTGGGAGGATGGTAAGGCGATCTACCGGCCTACCGTAAATTATGCTTATATGCCCTGTCACGATACGCTTTCCTCGCTTTGGGAATTGCGCGGCCGGAATTATGAACTCCAGCCCAGGATCAGGATCATGAGAAATGAAATTATATCTGGCGAGGATACTCTTGGGGCACTCTTGATGGGTCATTCTTATAATTCCTGGTGGACTGGCAGCTCTTTGAGCATTGACGAAGCCAGATCTCTTGTTCCTGGCCAGAACGCTACAACCCTTCAAGTAGCGGCAGGTATTATTGCTGCTGTGCTATGGATGTTTGAAAACCCGCGGGAAGGTATTAAATTACCCGACGACCTGCCTCATGATTTTGTTCTGGATATTGCCAAACCGTATCTTGGAAAATTTATTTCGACCCCGTCGGACTGGACGCCTCTTAAAAATCGCAAAATATTTTTTAAAGAACATCCGGCAGCGAAATACAATCCCGATCCCTGGCAAATTGAAAATTTTCTTTTCATAGGTTAAAATAATTGTTAATAATATCGGATACAATATGATCGAAAAACAAAAAGAAATGTTAGAAAAAATTGCCCGGGAACACGGAACACCGGTTTTTATTATAGATCATGAAAAGATCAGGGAGAACTATCGTGAATTCAGGGAAAAATTGCCTGATGTGCAGGCATATTTTGCTCTCAAGGCCAATTCCAATCCTGAAATTATCAAAACTATGTATGATATGGGCGCAAGTTTTGACGTGGCTTCTCTACCTGAATTTATGCTGGTTAATGAAAATATCAAGCACCTGTCAGAAAAAGAACAGGAAGATTTTATCTGGAATAAAATTATCTATGCCAATACCATCAAGCCTGCCGAAGTCCTGACCAAATTAAATAATTATAAGATATTAGTTACTTTTGATAATATCGAAGAATTGAAAAAAATAAAAAAACATTCTCCCGATGTTGGTCTGATATTACGTATACGCGTACCCAATACAGGTTCTATGGTTGAGCTTTCTTCAAAATTTGGAGCACATTCTGGAGAGGCTGTCGATCTTATTGCTGAAGCTATTAATATGGGGCTTGGAGTTGAAGGCATTAGTTTCCACGTAGGCAGCCAGTGCAATAATTTTGATAACTATTCGCAAGCTTTGAATTTCGCCTCCTCGATCTTCAAGGAAGCAGAATTAAGAAATTATCATATTGGGTTTACTGGCAAAGAAGAAAAGAAAAAAAAAATATTAGATATTGGCGGCGGTTTTCCAGTAAAGTATACGCCGGATGTAAGATCTTTTGCCGCTCTGGCTGAAATATTGAATTCGGAAATAAAGCGTTTGTTCCAAGATGATGATATTCAGGTCATTGCCGAGCCAGGGAGATTTATTGTAGCGACGGCCTGTACCTTGATCACGAAAATTGTTGGTAAAGCTGTTCGTGATGGAAAAACATGCTATTATCTGAACGACGGTGTTTATCATACTTTTTCAGGACAGGTTTTTGATCATCAGCACTATCCGCTGCATTCCATCAAGGGGGGAGAGAAAAAAGTTTGCGCCACGTTTGGCCCCACCTGCGATGCTTTCGACACTATTTCACTGGCAGATGAACTACCAGAAGATCTGCAAATTGACGATTTGCTTTATGCTGAGAATATTGGCGCCTATACGATCGCTTCAAGCACCTATTTTAACGGTTTTCCGCCTACAAAAGTTGTGCATTTGAATAAATAAGGCTCTTTAAAGTGCACATTATTATTTTTTCTATTTAAAATCTATTGCTACCATACAATATATTATATGAACAATCATGTGTATCTTCGCTTATATGGCTGTTGAACTTTGCGAATACTGCGGGAATAAGTTCGATAAAAGAGGGATGGGCAGGCATCGTCCATCATGCCGCAAGAGACAACAGAAAGAACAAGATGCAACGGAAAAGCATAAAAGGAATGCTGTCCGGGATGGACAGATTAGAGACCTAATCGAAAAAGTAAAAGTGATGGATCATATGATTGAAGATTTGACCTCTCAACTTGTTAAATTGCTAAAAGAGGTTGAATAATGGAGTTCCAGTTTATAGCACACAATTACATGGTTAAATTCTCTGAGTATTTGGAGATAGCTGAAGTGATTCGCGCAGTGAGATTATCTCTTTCCCCTGTTCCACAAGTATTAACAGAAAAACTGCATCCATTGGCTCATGCATAGGCGTAACCGTGCATGAAGCATGTGCCCTTGCTTTATTCATGAGACTATCAAAAGCAATCTTATCCTCTCCGCGCAATGATCTGCGAAATACAGACGGATCTTCAATTATCCCTCAAGCAACATACTAAAGCTCGGGACAGTCCTGCCCAAGATCGCCCGGTACCCTATCACACAGTTGCTAAAGTAAAGATTATTAAAGCAGACCTAATCCATGAAGTTCTATAACTATCTTCTCGACTGCTGCTTCTGCATCCTCTGGTTTCTTGCCGCCTGTTATCACCATTTTGCCAGAGCCGAACAATAGCAGGACCACTTTGGGGCTGGACATCCTGTAAACAAGACCGGGGAATTGCTCAGGTTCATATTCAATATTTTCAAGCCCAACACCGATAGCAACTGCATTGAGATTGAGCACACTTCCAAGATCTGCCGATGCAACGATATTCTGTATCTTAATTTCAGGCTTATCCACGATCTGGATACCCATTCCTCTTAATTTCTCAAACACTTTTGAAAGACCTATGTTTACATCGGCAATACTTTTTGCCCCTGTACAAACGATCTTGCCACTGCCGAAAATAAGCGCTGCAGTTTTCGGGTTCGTTGTCCTGTAAACTACACCAGGGAATCTTTCTTTGTTATACTCTGCCCCTTCAAAAACGCTGATGACTTGATTCAGGTCAAGTTTTGCTCCAATAGCCGTAGATGCAACAACATTTTCTATTTTTATTGTCTTTTTTGGTTGTGTAGTGTTTACCATATTCGCACCATTATATAGGGTATTTAAAGCTTTATAGGTTGGGATGCAGTAAGATAAGTTCTTTCTCCTGCTCCACCAATATAGAAAAGAAAACAGCATCCATAGGCTCAAGCATAGGCGTAACTGGTAAAAAGACCTAATTCTATAAATTCATAAGAACTCTAATCCAGAGGATTAACTTCTCCTATAAACTTTATTGTTATTGGCAATTGCAGTTTTTTATCCTTGGCACATTGTGGATGGTAATCCTCCTCCATGCCATTTTTTTCATGGACTACGTATTCCCCCTTTATCTGTTTTGCACATATTTTTACACAATATGGCTTTTCGTCCATTCATATTTCCTCTTAATACCGTTTTCATGATTGGCTTTGAATAACTTATGTTTTTCTATGACAGGAATTGAAAGAGTTATTTATGTGATAGTTCCTATCAATACCTATGGCATGGAGGATTAAGTATGGGAGATAAAAAGATAAACTGCATTGATTGTTACAAAGATTTCATTTTCACAGAAAGTGAGCAACAATTCTTTGAAGAGAAGGGATACAGTGAGCCAATTAGGTGCAAGGACTGTCGGAGTAAGAAAAAAGCCCAAAAGAGACCCAGTGGCTTCAGTCGATATTGATTAAATTATCCATGCCTACCTTTGATATTACTGAAAAGCGTCCCTGTATCAATATTTTTAAGCTCAATAAGGCATATTATTTCAAGCACTTTTTCGACGACCCTGAACTATTCAACCATTACATAAAAAGGAAAGCTTCAGTAACGCTATTTTCAAGTCTTAATTATTATTATTAGCATATAGCAATTAAGTATTTATTTCTGTAAACTAAAGATTAGTATCTATTCTGGTGATAAGGCATGTTTGAAAAAAGTCAGGTTAAGAAGCGTGTTCCTACAGGAATTCCTGGATTTGATGAATTGTGCGAAGGGGGACTACTTAGAAATCGAACATACCTTGTATCGGGAATGGCTGGTGCAGGTAAGACCATATTTGGACTTCAGTTTCTTTACAATGGCATTACAAAATATGGAGAAAATGGTATTTACATAGCAACAGAAGAGCGTCCCGAACAGGTCAGAGAGAACGTAAGACAGTTCGGGTGGGACTTTGAAGCATTAGAAGAAGAAGGCAAACTTGCGATACTTGATGCATGTTCTACCAAAATCGGCATTCCTACTCACGAAAAATATGTAGAGGATAGACCTTTTGATGTGCGTTCTACACTTGACAAGATTATGACTATACAGGAAAATGTTAATGCAAAAAGAGCATTAATTGATGGAGCTACATCTATCGGTTTTTATCTCCATGACCTACCCCAGATAAGGATTGAACTACTGAAATTAAGCACAACTCTTGAAATTCTGGGATTGACTTCACTGATGACTTGTGAAATTGTAGATGATAATACGACCAGCAGATTTGGTGTCGAGGAATTCGTAACTGAAGGGACTATCTTAATGCGTTATAAACGAACAGATTCTGTAAGAATACGCAGTATGGAGATATTCAAAATGAGAGGTACGAAACATAGCCACAATATCCATCCATATGAAATAACCTCAAAGGGTATCGTAGTGCATCCTCATGAGGATGTCTATTCAACTTCAAAAACCTAAAACTCCAAAATCGCATTGGACAGCACTTTGAAGTTATTCTTTATACTCTTCATCAAATTAGCCCTAAAATCCACATCAAGATACAGGTAATCAGAATTCTTGATAACTTTCATCTTTGTCAGGTCAAACAGCCTATATCTTTCAATCCAAGAGTGCTTTTCGAGAACTTTTTTGCTGCCAGGTAGAAGTATTCGCAAGTTGGTCTGTATGTTTCCAGATATTCCAAGCGATTATATCAGTGAATCCGATTTTTAGCGAATAAATCTTATATGGTCTGCTTTTATCAGGCGTATCCTGACCGAATATTACATACATAGGTTTTTGATAAAAACCACAATGTGTTATTGATGCTGCCCCCCTTAATACATTCACCCCTCCGAAGATCATAAGAGCCATTAATCCATTTCTTGGATACTGAATAAACCATGTTTATAGACAATAGTTTTCAACGGTTTTTTCGATTTAATTTCCTTAGTTTCTACCAAAACAAGTTCATATTTGTCATAACCAGTCAAAATCCCAGTTATTGTTTTGCCGTTCAAAGTTTCGCAAACAACTACTTTATTCATGAAATCAGACAAATATTTATCTGACTTCTGCGACCCCTCAACTTTATTATTTTGTTCTCCAACCATATTCATATCACCCTATATTCAGAGTCAGGAACCAACACCAAGCTATTGTTAAAATTATGAACATCCTCTGACCAATTCTAACCATGGGCTTAATTTATAAAAAGTTTACTTTATGTTTGTCCCTGTCCCAGATATTGAATCCCATCTTGAAAAAGGAGTCAAAACCATTTTTACAATACCCAAATAATCTTTCTTAATAGCATAGACATTATGTTCATACTTCAAATAGACCCTTAAAATTCCAAGTCGACTATGCATCTGTCCAACCATAGAAGAGACAGCTCGATAATTAACCTTAAATCCCTGTTTTTTGAGGTAATCATAAATTTCAACGGTATTACAGTTCTTCTCCTCTGAGAATAACCTTAGAAGAGATTTCCTAATACCTATTTTATCTTTCAGTAGAAATCTTATCAACCTGTCTTTTACTTTTAGGTCAATGTTGCCCACCATCGAAACACTCATAATATCATTATACAACTAATGTTTCATAAGCATATTGCTTTAATAAAGGTTGGTTTTTCTATTTCCGCTACTTTATTGAAGTGAGGATGTCTCCATAAGTAAAATGGTCTTACATGACCCCATCGGCTGGACAAACAGTATAGTATAACTTATCAGTTCATCAATCCAAGATATAATCATGCCCACCTTCGATATAGCAGAAAAGCACCCCTGTATCAACTTCTTCAAACTCAATAAGACATATTATTTCAAACACTTTTTCGATGACCCCGAACTATTCAGGGAACTTGAACCGTATTATGAAAAGGCAAGTTACAGGTTCAAAATGGCATCGGCTGGCGCAAGAAATAAAGTCATGAAATATCTGGATAGGAAAGGTTTTGACCCTAACATAATAGAAGACCCTGCCCCCTTTACAGTGGAAATAGGCAAGTATCAAAATTATGGCGAGCTTCTCAAGAACTCAGTAGAGAGTTATCCGCTACGGGAAAAGATAGTTCTCGTAATGAAGGATATGGTATGGGTTGAGCAAGCTTTGGTTATGGGTGCTAAAAAGCAGGAGCAACAGTAGCAGCATCTTTGTAAATGAGTGTGCATAGCGAAGCCCTGAAAGGGTCATAGTCTGTTTTTGTGGTCGCGTTGGTGTATTTGCCCATGCCCCAACTGTTACATAATCTGACCTTAGGGTATCAATGAAGTCTGAAATTTTTTGACGTATAGGAAACTATAAACACATATACATATCTTGCAGTTGAATTTTCACCATAAAATTGATATTCTTGGCTTTTAATAAATACCTCATTTATGTGTACATATAAATCCAAACCTTTATTATACATCACGATAACTATAACTATAATTATAATGATGACAAGGTTGATGCAAGACTTTGTCGATAGTATAGTTGTAGAACAACATTAAACGAGAGGGGTGGAGGAGAACGAATGGATATATTTGATGTATTGACCGCTATATCAGAAAGAAAGAAAACATTCATAGATAGCGGTATGAATGAACAAGAAGCTTTGACGAAAGCTAACCTTGATATTTCAAGAGAATACCACATATCACTGCTTGATATCAAGAAGTTAGTAGGGGAAAGAGATCCAGTTCGGACTGAAGTTCGCAGGTATCAACCGCTCTTTTTCCAGATTTTTTCCCCGTCCTCTGGAGCTGTCGGGCATCGCCCGAATAAAGCGTTATCATATTAGAATAAAGACCCCGTATTAAAATACGGGGATTGGTAAAAGGAGAAAATAATTATGGTAAAGAAAATTGAAGAAAGAAAAGATGTGAACGAAGAACAGAAGAATAATTTCAAGACATGGGTGGATAGCTACAAAACCGTCTCTAAGTTGTGGGAAGATTCCTACATGAAGCTTTACAAGCCATGGCTTGAATCCACAGGAGAGCTTTTTGAGAAAGCAGTTGAATTTTCAAAAGGTGCTGCTCCAGAAAAATATTCAGAATTTTATGAAGAATGGGTGAAAACATACCAGAACAGTTTTGTTACGTTTTATTCAATCACGTCGCCAGAATCCAATAAAGAGATACTTGAAAAATTCCTGGCAAGCACAGAGGATTCGAATAAAATCTACAGGTCATGGATCGCAGAATTAGAAGAAAATTCCAGGAAGACGCAGGAAGTACTCAGGGGCGAACCAGATCTTGTAAAATATAAAGAAGTCTATGATCTGTGGATAAAGTCTTATGGAAAAATATTCGACGATCTTCTTACGCTACCGTTCAGGGAAAATATAAATGGGATATTTGAGAAATCCACAGGCGCAACAAAAATCTATTCAGAGTCTTTTATCCAGATATCGAAAATATGGACGGATTCATATACGAGATTAAACGGGCAGTGGATCGGATCTATTCAAAAGCTTTATGAGAAGTCAGCCGAGATATCAAAAGGAGGAGCAAATCCCGAAGCTTACAAGGAATTTTATGCCCTGTGGCTGAATACATATCAGGAGACCTATGGCAAGTTGTTTGATATCCAATTTGCAAAACCGTCAAAAGAAATATTTGAGAGTTTCGCGCAAAGGACCAATAGTTATCTGAATCTTTACAAGTCCTTGATAGCTATCCTTGAAAAATTGTCCTTGAAGGCTAAAGAAATGTCAAAACAAACCGATGAACCAGAAACCTATAAACATTATCATAATCTCTGGACAAAAACATACGAAAAGTCCTTCGAAATTTTCTTTGAGAATACGCCCACAGTAGGCCCATTCAAAGATATCCTTGAGCCTGCAAGGAATGCCGCCAAGATATATGCAGATACATTTACCATTGGTTCTGCCAAATCATATCCTGGCTCTGCAATCTCGAAATAAACACGGAAAAAAACCAGCAGATTTAGACAAAGGTGTGAATTATATGGAATATATAGAAATGAGCGAATCGAATATCCTGGAAAGTGTTGTTCAGGAAATTAACGTTGAAGGATCATTTGCCGACTTTGATTTGGTAAGTGCCACATTAGTGCCTGACTTCATTAAGTTATTTCCCAGAGTATTTCCTATCCACGAACGGTCTTCTTGGGAAAATGTTGAAGAAATTGACCTTGAGAGGATGAGATATCTGTTAAGTGCAGACGAAATGATAGAAGAAAAGCTTAATGAAAAACAGAAAAAATAAAAAAAATGCGGAGAAGGAAAGCCACGATAGATTTTATACGTCTGTGGAAATTACAGCTAATAATGATATGGCGGTGGTCCTCCTGTACCGAATATAAATACCGCAATAACCGCAGCAAGAATTATAGTCAGGATTATAGCAATTATTATCGGTAGAATCACAGCCAGAATGGCTTTTCCGGTTGTGAGTTCATGGAGCTGGCGTATCCCGATAATCTCTGCAACAAGTGTCCATATAATAGCTATAAAGTTTATAACCGGTATCCAGCCGAACAACAAAGACGGGGTAGATCCGTACATGCCAGCTTTTATTGTCTGCGCAATTCCACGTCTCACGCCCACGATGTACACGAAGATGTGAAGTATCGCCCCGCCTATGAAAGCGCCCACAATCGCACTAATCATGAATACCACAAAGAAAGTTATTGCTGCACTTATTCCGGCACCTGCGCCCATCATCATTCCCATGTTCCCGAATCCCATCATATTGCCAACAAGGTTACCTGCGAACGCTAACAGCAGCGCAAGAAGTGCTGAATATATCGCCGCAATAACAGCGTAGTATTTTACTGCTTCTTCAAGAGGCTCTTCTTTCGAAACATCAATTCCGACGTAAAACATTGTTGTGTTATCCATCTAACTCGACCTCTTTTAATCTCTTTTTATTTGTTAGATCGAGAGAGTCAAGTCCCTCCTCCATCCTTTCCTACACATGTTCGTCAGTTATGCATGGTACATTTTATATATGTCCAAAACGTACTTATTCGTGTATTAAAAGGATGAGAGGGCAACAGGTTAATCAACGGGAACGGATCCCAAACGCAATGTTTGTTACCCTCTCGACCTACTTCTAAGTAGGTGCAAGAATGCTTATTTATTCTCACAAGAGGTGTTGTATATACGAACGCGGATGACCACCATCTGCGTTCATCTGCGGCTAATATATTATGGAAATTTGAGAATCATACTATGGTTCATATGTAACCGGAAGAAGCTATGAAACAGCAACTAAAATCTACAAAATTCGGTAAATACGGAGGGCAGTTCGTACCAGAAGTGCTCATGCCAGCACTTACTGAGCTCACCGAACAATACGAGAAATACAAAGACGATCCAATTTTTAACAAGGAATTGAACTACTATCTAAAGGATTTTGCCGGGCGTCCGTCGCCTCTATATCATGCAAAGCGGCTCAGCAAAGAATACGGCGTAAAGATATATCTCAAGCGCGAAGACCTTATTCACGGCGGGGCGCATAAGCTTAACAATACGCTCGGGCAGGGGCTTCTTGCCAGGTATATGGGTAAAAAGAGGATAATCGCGGAGACAGGCGCAGGTCAGCATGGAACAGCCTGTGCGATGGCAGGGGCTGCTTTTGGCATCAAGACCGAGGTTTACATGGGCGCAAAGGATACTGTACGCCAGCGCATGAACGTGTTGAGGATGGAATTGATGGGCACGAAAGTCATTCCTGTCAAAGGCGGCTCGCAGACCCTGAAAGATGCCATAAATGAAGCGATGCGCGACTGGGTTGCGAATGTTGAGACCACGCATTACCTGATAGGCTCTGTGGTCGGACCGCATCCATTTCCGACAATTGTCCGCGACTTCCAGAGCGTTATAGGGAAAGAGGTGCGCACACAGATTATGGAAAAAGAGGGGCGTTTCCCTGATTCCATTGTCGCCTGCACAGGCGGAGGCAGCAATGCGATGGGAATATTCCATCCATTCATCGAAGATGATGTTGACCTTTTTGCCGTGGAAGCTGGAGGAAGCGGTATGAAAGTGACTGAAAAAGAAGCGCTTCACTCCGCGACCCTGTGCACAGGTGAAGATGGCGTACTTCACGGTATGCGAACGAAGGTGCTTCAGAATAAATACGGGCAGATACTTGAATCAAGCTCTATTGCCGCGGGTCTTGATTATGCAGGCGTTGGTCCTGAGCTTGCGTATCTTGCTGATACAGGACGTCTCAAGCCCTGCAACTCGATGGATGCAGAGGCTCTTGATGCGTTCAATGA
>CBFFLL010000002.1:18648-40357 GCA_965642175.1 Candidatus Methanoperedens nitratireducens
TGACCTGTGCATGCTTGAGGGCATTATCCCTGCTCTTGAGTCATCGCACGCTGTCGCTTATGTCAAGAAAGCTGCAGCGTCTGGAGACCTGGGCGATGTTGTGGTGATAAACCTTTCAGGCAGGGGCGACAAAGACCTTGAGACAGTGATGGGGTTGAGAAAATGAAGATATCAGAAAAGTTCAGCGAGCTAAAGAAGAAAAAAGAAGGCGCGCTGATAGCATACATCTGCGCCGGTGATCCGACGCCAGATGCCACAAAAGAATACGTGACCGCGCTTGTGAGGGGCGGCGCCGATATAATTGAACTCGGGCTTCCGTTCTCAGACCCAACGGCCGACGGGCCCACTATCCAGGCCGGGATCGAACGTGCGCTCAACGGCGGGATGACCCCTGATATTTATTTCAGGACAGTGGCTTCTCTTAAAATGCATATCCCTCTTGTGGTAATGACATACTACAACATCATTTTCAAAAGAGGGCTTGAGAAGTTCGTAAAGGATTGCGCTGAATCGGGGATCTCAGGGATCATAGCGCCAGACCTGCCGCCTGAAGAATCAGGAGAGCTCGCGAATTTCTGTAAAAAACATGATGTTGACCTGATATTTTTGGTTGCGCCCACGACCACAGATGAAAGGCTGAAACGCATTCTTGCAGAGGGAAAGGGTTTCATATACCTCGTGGCTCGTCTGGGCGTCACCGGAGCGAGGACTGATGTTGCAGCATCGACGCACGAATTGATAAAAAGGGTAAAGACCACAACGCCCAAAGCTGTGGGATTTGGCATTTCAAATGGAAAGCAGGCTGCTGAGATCATTCGTGCAGGGGCGGACGGAGTGATCGTGGGCTCTGCTTTTGTGGACATTATCGCAAGCGGGAAGGACGTTCCAGCAAGGCTTGAGGCGCTGGCGAGGGGGTTTAAGGAGGGAGCGCGGGGGTAAGATAACTGATTTACATAGGTTATTATACAAATTTCTTTGCGTAAAAAAGTAAAAAAGCCCTTTCATCCGGGCAAATATTTCCCGATCAGATCTTTCAGTTTTCTCTTTGTTTCCACAGGTATCTTATCCAGCGCCGTCAATATCGCCCCATTCAACGCATTCGCGCACACACATTTCCTGTCCAGCGATATCTTCGTGATGGCTTCCTTGATGATAGTGCGCACAGCCTCCTCATTCTTCATGGCGTTCTGGATCACTATATCGATAGTCACATCCTCCTCATGCCACACATCATAATCCGTAACAGTAGCTATAATGCTCAGGCACATTTCAGCCTCACGCGCAAGTTTTGCCTCTGGAAGCGCTGTCATCCCGATAATGTCAAAACCGAGCTTCTGGTACACTCTTGATTCAGCCCGGGTAGAGAACTGCGGACCTTCCATACAGACATAAGTACCTTTGCTGTGCATCCGGTAGCCGAGCTTTTTCGTAATGCCTGCAAGCATCGAGTTCATCTCAGGGCAGAACGGGTCTGCAAAGCCTGTGTGGACAACAATACCTTCATCAAAGAACGTGCTCTCCCGAAGGCGAGTCCGGTCGAATATCTGGTCAGGGATAACGATATCAAGAGGCTTGAGTTCAGGCTTCAGGCTGCCAACGGCTGAAGCTGATATTATCCTTTTAACTCCGAGTTTCTTAAGGGCCATGATATTCGCCCTCGAATTCAGTTTGCTTGGCGATATCCTGTGCCCCTTGCCATGCCTGGGAAGGAACGCCACAAACATGTCCCCGAAAGAGCCGATCGTTATCGCATCTGACGGTTTCCCGAATGGTGTATCTATCTCAACTTCCTTCACATTGTCCAGCATTGAGGCGTCATACACGCCACTGCCGCCTATTATTGCTATATCTGCCTTCATTTTTCACTCTCCACTGTATTTCCAGGTTTTTTCGCCATGAACATTCTTTATTTTAACGATATCTCTCCTTACCATCTCAGCAAGGATCTCATCCATCCTGCCCGGCTGGGCGATCTCAAAGCTTATCGGGTCTATATTATGGTATTTCAGCAGTCCGGACCTTATTTTTGGTATTGTCCACTCATCGAGTTTTTCTTTTGCCATGAGTCGGGAGATGATGTCAATCATATCCTCTATGAAGTTCCATGGATACACTATCCATCCCCACTCCTCAACTACCTCGCCTATGTAATCCGGTTTGACCTCTGAAGTGTAGAGGTACTGTAATACAGCTGTCCTGACCCCGGCAGGATGGTGTTTTGAGATATATTCTTTTGAATGGACTATGCTCTTTCCTGTATCACAGATATCGTCCACAATAAGCACATTCTTTCCCTCGACCGCTTTATCTGCAAGCGGGTACCTGATGGCAGGTCCGCTTCCAGCGCTTGCTGTACCCACATAATGTTCGATCTTCAGGCTCGTAAGGTCGTTCAACCCCAGGAAATCGCAAAGCACCCTTCCTGCGAACCAGCCCCCACGAGCCAGAGCTATGATCGTATCGGGCTTATAGCCTGATCTCTTCACATCGTTAGAAACATGTCTGCACAAATCATAAATGTAATCCCAGTTCGTTATGACGCATTTGAATTTATCCGGTAGTACCATAGTAACACCCGCGTTGAAAAGGAATTACTTTGATAAATAGATTTTGAATCTACTTTTCATGATAATTATACGGATGGGATGAACAAAATATATCTATAAGTAAAACAATAGTAGCTCGTCAGGTGTTTATATATGTCGGATAAAAAGCATAACAAATTTGAATCAAGGGCAACGCAGCGCGTTCCAACAGGAATTCCGGGTTTTGACGAACTTTGCGGCGGGGGTATCCTGAGAAACCGGTCATACCTTATATCTGGGGCAGCAGGTGCAGGCAAGACCATATTCGGACTTCAATATCTTTATAATGGAATTACAAAATACGGAGAAAGCGGTATTTATATCGCTACTGAAGAACGCCCGGAACAGGTCAGGGAAAACGTAAAACAGTTCGGGTGGGACTTTCAGGCCCTGGAAGATGAGGGAAAACTTGCCATACTGGATGCATGTTCAACAAAGATCGGCATACCATCACATGAAAAATACGTGGACGTGAGGCCGTTTGATATGCGCTCCATGCTTGACCAGATCATAGCGATACAGGAAGACATAGATGCAAAGCGCGCGCTTGTGGATGGCACTACATCCATCGGTTTCTATATCAGCGACCCTGCAAAGATAAGGGTTGAACTCCTGAAATTAAGCACCACGCTTGAGATCCTGGGACTGACGTCCCTGATGACTTGTGAAATAATCGATGAAAGCAATGCAAGCAGATTCGGCGTCGAGACCTTTGTCACTGAAGGTACGATCGTGATGTATTACAAGAGGAAGGACACCGTAAGAGAGAGAAGTATTGAGGTCTTCAAAATGAGGGGCTCAAACCACAGCCAGAACATTCATCCATATGAGATAACTTCAAATGGTATAGTGGTGCATCCTCACGAAGAAGTGTTCCAATAATTTTTTTCCAGGATCCTGTCGATGAAGAAGCCGCTGATAGTGGTCAATTTTAAGACCTATGCAGAAAGCACAGGCGAAAAGGCAGTAAGCATGGCCCGGTATTGCGAAGAAGTAAGCCATGCCCACGGAGTAAGAATTGTTGCAGTCCCCCAGATACCTGACATATACAGAGTTGCGTGTTCAGTAAAGATCCCGGTGTATGCACAGCATATCGACGGTGTGGGAGCAGGAAGCTTTACAGGTCATGTCACAGCAGACTGTATACTGGCAGCGGGCGCTTGCGGGACTCTCATAAACCATTCAGAACGCCGTATTTTATTGTCAGATATAGATTCAGCGGTAAGAGCAGCAAAAAAAGCCGGACTGACAACGATCGTATGTACGAATAACATCGCTGTCACATCGGCTGCGGCTGCACTGTCACCCGATTTTGTGGCTATCGAACCTCCTGAGCTCATAGGTTCGGGAATCCCGGTCTCAAAAGCAGACCCTGATATAGTCAGAGGGGCGGTGGCGGCAGTAAAAAAAATAAATCCTGAAGTGGAAGTACTTTGCGGAGCAGGAATATCTAAAGGCGAAGATGTTGCGGCGGCGCTTGAACTTGGAACGTCAGGCGTGCTCCTCGCATCTGGTGTCATCAAGGCAAAGGACCCCATAGCAGCTCTTCTAGACCTTGTGGGAAAGATATGATATAAAGATGAGAACGACATTTTTTTTGTAGTATGAGAACAGAGAAAGGTTTAAATTATATGAAGTCGTTTGAGGGGCGCACGTCCACGAGGTTTTAACACAACTTGCATTTGATTACTGAGTATTTATTATCAATGATTAAAGGCGGAAGCGTAAGCTTAGTGGATAAAATATTTGGGCTCGTAGCTCAGTCAGGCAGAGCACCGGGCTTTTATTCAGCCAGAGTCACGTCTATTACTGACGCTATTCGCGGATTCAAAAACCGCGGGCTTCTGAATGAAAAGATACCCGATGGTCGAGGGTTCAAATCCCTCCGAGCCCGTTATATCCGGGAGGTAACTGCATGAAGGAGAAAGAAATTAAAGGAAGGGAGTTTAACCCTTTAGAACACAAAATGGTCCCGAACCATGAAATTTTAGATGAAGCCGAAATAAAAACGACACTGGCAGAGTTCGATATCGAGAAAGAGCAGATGCCAAAGATCCGTATTACTGACCCTTCTGCTGTATACATAAAAGCAAAAGTCGGTGATGTTATCCGCATTACCCGAGATAGTCATTCTGCGGGAAAGGCTATTTTCTACAGGTTAGTTATTGCATGAATTATCAGGAATTATGAGGTATTATGTTGGATAGAAGAGTATTATCAAAAGCATATTTTACAAGTGAAAAAATCGTCAGGCATCATGTTGAATCCTTCAATGATTTCCTTGAATACGGGCTTCAGAAAGTTATAGATGAACAGAGGATAATCGAAACGGAAATAGAAGGCACATTCGTCAGACTCGGGAAAATCCATGTCGGTCATCCTGTGGTCAGAGAAGCTGATGGAGCTGTCGACAAACTCTATCCCACTGAAGCAAGGCTGCGGAACATCACATATTCCGCCCCGCTTTCTCTAGGAATGACCATTATAACCCCTGAAGGGGAAAAAGAAGAGAAACCGGCAGAAATAGGGTCCCTGCCAATGATGATCTGGTCAAAGAAATGCAACCTTGTGGGATTGACTGAAAAAGAGATGGTTGAACTGGGAGAAGACCCCCAGGACCCGGGTGGATATTTCATAATCAACGGTACTGAACGTGTAATTACTACTCTTGAAGATCTTGCCCCAAACAAGATCCTTGTCGAATTCGAAGAGAGATACGGCGAAAATATCGAAGTTGCGAAAGTATTCTCACAGAGGCGTGGTTATCGAGCACTGGTGGTCGTTGAGAGGAACAGGAAATCAATACTTGAAGTTTCATTTCCATCCATATCTGGCAGGATCAATTTTGTCACGCTCGTAAGGGCCCTTGGCATTGAGACCGACCAGGATATAGTAAACGCTGTGTCCAACGACCCTGAGATCGTTAAATTCATGCTTGAAAACCTTGAAGAAGCGGAAGTGGGAGATAAAGAAAAAGCCATGGAAAAGATCGGAACGCGAGTAGCTTCAGGTCAGGCAAGGGACTACCAGATAAAGAGGGCAAATTACGTTATAGACAGATACCTTCTGCCCCATCTGGGCAACGACGAAGCTCACCGAATGCTCAAAGCCCAGTTCATTGGCCGCATGGCCCAGGCGTGTTTTGAACTTGCGCTACACAAGAGGGACAGCGATGATAAAGACCATTATGCAAATAAAAGGCTCAAGCTTGCAGGAGACTTGATGGAAGACCTGTTCAGGGTTTCGTTCAACAGGCTCACGCGAGACATCAAATACCAGCTTGAGAGAGCGAGTATGAGGAACAGGGATCTGCAAGTAGCGACCGTCGTGCGCTCTGATGTGCTTACCGAGCGGCTTGTTCATCCACTTGCGACAGGCAACTGGGTAGGCGGACGCACAGGCGTATCTCAGCTTCTTGACCGCACTGATTATATTGCATCGCTTTCCCATCTGCGAAGGGTCATCTCACCGCTATCACGCTCTCAGCCCCATTTCGAGGCGCGTGACCTTCATCCCACACAATGGGGCAGGGTATGCCCGTCTGAAACGCCTGAAGGACCAAACTGCGGTCTTGTGAAGAACTTTGCGCAACTTGTTGAGATATCTACAAGCGCAGGGGAAGATAAACCGTTCAGGATGTTGCTTTTTGAAATGGGCGTAGTTCCAATAATACCGCATCTTGTGGGAATGGAAGAAGTCCCCACAACTTACGCTACCGAATTAGAAGCGCTTGAGGAAGAAGAAGTTAAAGTTGAACCTGAAGAAGAACCGGAGGTTGATTCCTTTGAATAAGACCAGAATATTCTTAAACGGTGAACTCATGGGAACCCATGATAATCCAAGAGGATTTGTTACAGAATTCAGATCAAAACGACAGCAGGGTGAAATCAAAAGACAGGTCAACATTACATACGCGGAAGATACAAATGAGATCTATATCAATTCCGACCCTGGAAGAGCAAGACGACCAGCTATAATCGTTAAAAATGGCGCCCCTCTTATAACTAAAGAACATATTGAGAGGTTAAAAGATGAAGAGATCAATTTTGAAAATCTTGTCAGTGAAGGTCTGGTAGAGTTCCTTGACGCGGAAGAGGAAGAGAACGCTTTTATTGCAATAGATGAAAAGGATATCACCCAGAAACATACGCATCTTGAGATCAATCCTGCATTGATACTCGGTATATGCACAGGGATGGTTCCTTTCCCTGAGCACAATGCATCTCCCAGGAACACGATGGGCGCAGGCATGATAAAGCAGTGCCTGGGCATGTCCACCCCAAATATGAAACTTCGCCCTGACACAAGGGCGCACGTTCTCCATTATCCTCAGAAGGCAATGGTATCTACGCAGACCGCTGAAGCCATAGGCTTCGATAAAAGGCCTGCAGGACAGAACTTTGTGGTCGCCGTTCTATCGTACGAAGGCTACAATATCGAAGATGCGCTTGTAATAAACAGAGGCTCTATAGAACGGGGGCTGGGCAGGAGCCATTTCTTCAGGACAAACGAAGGCGAAGAGCGTAAGTACCCCGGAGGGCAGGAAGACAAGTTCGAGATCCCTGATGCTGAAGTAAGAGGGGCGCGCGGCGCAGATGTTTATAAGCAACTGGACAGTGATGGTCTTGTAAATCCAGAAATACCTGTAGGACCAAACGATGTCCTCATTGGCAAAACGAGTCCCCCCAGGTTCCTTGAAGAACCCACAGAACTGGGGATCAGCCCTCTCCAGCGAAGAGAGAGCTCTGTCACTATGCGCTCGAACGAGAAAGGGACTGTAGATACCGTTATACTTACAGAATCTGAGAACGGATCCAGGCTTGCAAAAGTCAGGACACGCGACCAGAGAGTACCGGAAATTGGCGATAAGTTCGCATCAAGGCACGGGCAGAAAGGCGTTATAGGTCTCATAGTGCCTCACGAAGACATGCCCTTTGCTGAGAACGGGATAGTACCTGACCTGATCGTAAATCCTCATGCCATCCCTTCAAGAATGACCGTAGGGCACGTTCTTGAAATGATCGGCGGTAAGGTCGGGTCTCTTGAAGGAAGACAGATCGACGGAACTCCATTTTCAGGAGCATCTGAAGTTGAACTGAGGGGGGCTCTGAAGAAGTTCGGATATTCTCATTCTGCAAAGGAAGTGCTTTATGACGGTATAACCGGTCACATGATCCAGGCAGACATATTTGTCGGAGTTATCCTTTATCAGAAGCTTTACCACATGGTTTCCTCAAAGATGCATGCAAGATCACGCGGCCCTGTCCAGGTATTGACAAGGCAGCCCACTGAAGGCAGGGCACGGGAAGGCGGTCTCCGGTTCGGTGAAATGGAACGCGATGTGCTTATTGGACATGGCGCAGCCATGGCACTTAAGGAACGTCTTCTGGATGAATCCGACAGGGTCATAGAATACGTCTGTACCCACTGCGGCATGATCGCCACACTCGATAAGAGAAAGAATACAACGGTATGCCATAACTGCAATGCAGAAATTGATATATATCCGGCTGAAATGAGTTATGCGTTCAAGTTATTGCTTGATGAGATCATCTCTCTCGGAGTGGCTCCGCGACTTGTACTTGAGGATGCGGTATAGGAGGAAATTATGTTAATAGCAACCCCAAAAAGAATAAAAGAAATAAAATTCGGACTTATTTCCCCCAAGGAATTCAGGAAAATGAGCGTAACGCGAGTCATTACGGCAGACACCTATGACGATGATGGGTTTCCGATCGAGATGGGTTTGATGGACACAAAACTGGGAGTCATTGACCCGGGTCTGCGGTGCAAGACCTGCGGCGGCCGGGCTGGTGAATGTCCTGGTCATTTTGGACACATAGAGCTCGTTGCTCCAGTAATACATGTCGGGTTTGCAAAACTTATTCGCAAGATACTGAGGGCCACCTGCAGGAAATGCGGGGCGCTGCTTTTGTCGCCTGACCAGAAAACGAAATATCTTGAACAGATAAAAACGCTGCGGAATATGGGGCAATTGACAGAAGATATCGTTAATGAGGTATTCAAGGAAGCGCGAAAGTCAAGGACATGCCAGTACTGCGGTGAACAACAGCCAGAAGTCAAGTTCGAGAAACCAACTACTTATATTGAAATAATCGAAGAAAATAAATTTTTGTTTAACTGGGATGAAATTTCAGGAAAAGAAAATAATAAATTCACCGATTTCCTGATCAAAAATTATGAAGTTGACTGGATAAAAAATGCAGATATTGAAAAGTCCGGTGACGGTTTGACAATAAAGATCTCAGCCGGGAAAAAATCCCTTTCTCTCATAATGAACGGAGAAAAAACCGATCTGGTACTGAAAATCAATGGCGAAAAAAGCGGTGACTTCATCGCCAAGACCGAAGATGGTAAATTAAATATTTACAAAGAAGGTCATGAAGAAGAACATAAGCTGATGCCAACAGACATCAGGACGCGTCTTGAAAAAATGACTGATGAGGATGTTGAAGTAATCGGGATGGACCCGCACAACGCACGCCCAGAATGGATCATCCTGACCGTGCTTCCGGTGCCTCCTGTCACGATGCGCCCGTCCATCACTCTGGAATCAGGCCAGCGCAGTGAGGACGACCTGACACACAAGCTTGTGGACATTATCCGCATCAACCAGAGGTTCCAGGAAAACAGGGAAGCGGGAGCGCCGCAACTTATTATTGAAGACCTGTGGGAACTTTTGCAGTACCATGTGACCACCTTTATTGATAACGCGGTTTCAGGTGTGCCTCCGGCAAGGCACAGGTCAGGAAGACCATTGAAAACGCTATCTCAGCGGTTAAAAGGCAAAGAGGGTCGGTTCAGGGGCAGTTTGTCAGGCAAACGAGTGAACTTCTCAGCAAGAACAGTTATTTCACCTGACCCGAACCTTCGGATATTCGAGGTGGGCGTCCCATTGGAAATAGCTAAAGAACTTACCACCACCATGTTCGTGACCCCAAGGAATCACGATGAGGCAAAAGAATATGTAAGAAGGGGTCCTGAAAATCATCCGGGAGCCAATTATATTGTCAGGGCAGACGGACGCCGCGTTAAGATCACAGATAAGAACTGCGGTGAACTGGCTGACCTTGTAGAACTGGGATGGAAGGTCGAGAGACAGCTAAAGGACGCAGATATCATTCTGTTCAACAGGCAGCCTTCGCTTCACAGAATGAGCATCATGGCTCATGAGATAAAAGTACTGCCCAATAAGACGTTCAGGCTCAATCCTGCCGTATGTCCTCCGTATAACGCAGACTTTGACGGTGACGAGATGAACATGCATGTTCCTCAGACTGAGGAAGCGCTTGCTGAAGCAAAGATCCTGATGCATGTGCAGGAAAATATCCTGTCCCCCAGATTCGGAGGACCGATCATTGGAGGTATTCACGACCACATCACAGGACTGTTTTTGCTTACGAATAGCAAAGAAAAGATATTTAAGAATGAAGCGCTGGAACTCCTCGGGAAATCCGAGATCCGTGAACTGTACCCTCCGGCCGGAGAAGAGAACAAACAGCCATACTGGACTGGAAAACAGATATTCAGCCATATTCTTCCGAAAGGTCTCGATGTTAAGTTCAAGTCAGAAATATGCCTTCAATGCGATACCTGCAAGCTTGAGGAGTGCGAGAACGATTCTTACGTGGTCATCAAAGACGGTATACTCGAAATGGGAACCATCGATGAAAAAGGCATAGGGGCATTCAAGAGCGTGATACTTGATAAACTCATGAAAGAGTTCAATCCTGTGATCGCCTGCAAATTCATCGATGATGCGACAAAGCTTTCTATTAGAGGTATTATGCGAAGGGGCTTTAGTTTCGGTATAGACGACGAATACATTCCCATCGATGCACAGACCCAGATCAACGATGTCATGGATCAGGCAAAAGACAAAGTGGATAAACTGATCAAAGCATATGAGGATGGAGAACTCGAACAACTACCCGGACGAACGCTTGCTGAGACGCTTGAGATGGAGATCATGAAAGAACTGAGTAAAGCAAGAGACGCAACAGGTGACATTGCAGGGCATCATCTCGGAATGGATAATTCCGCGGTGATAATGGCAAAGTCCGGAGCCAGGGGTTCTATGCTCAACCTTACTCAGATGGCAGCTTGTGTCGGCCAGCAGGCTGTGAGAGGCGAGCGAATAAAGAGAGGGTATGCAGGCAGGACGCTTTCGCATTTCGAGCGCAACGACCTTGGCTCCGAGGCTCATGGATTCGTAAGAGCCAGTTACAAGAGCGGTCTTTCACCGACCGAGTATTTCTTTCACGCAATTGGAGGCCGCGAAGGTCTTGTGGATACAGCAGTCAGAACATCACAGTCAGGTTACCTCCAGAGGCGGCTTGTGAATGCCCTTCAGGATCTGGAAGTACAGTACGATGGCACAGTAAGGGATACCAGAAAAATGATTATCCAGTTCAAATACGGAGAGGACGGCATCAATCCCATGAACAGCGATTTCAGTAAACCTGAAGCAGTCAGGCGAATTATTGATTCAGTGATGGGGGTGAAGGAATGAGCGTGGACCAGAAGACGATCGATGAAACAGTCACAGCTCTTGCGCTGCCCCAGAGGGTCAAGGACAATCTGCTTCGCGAACTCAAGAACGTAAAACTTACAAAAAAGCAGTTTGATGAGATCATCAAGCGTACCATGGCCACATATGAATATTCAAAGATAGAAGCGGGTGAAGCTGCTGGTGTGGTTTCAGCACAGTCCATAGGAGAGCCGGGCACGCAGATGACGATGCGAACGTTCCACTACGCCGGTGTTGCGGAAATCAACGTTACGCTGGGTCTGCCGAGGTTGATAGAGATAGTTGATGCAAGGAAAAACCCCAGCACTCCGATGATGACCATTTTTCTTGAAAAGGATTATGCGTTCGACAGGGATAAAGCGCGTGAGCTTGCCTGGAAGATAGAAGCTACTTACATTGGCGTTCTGGGTGGCATGTCCACAGATATCACTGACATGAAAGTAGTGGTAGAACTTAATAAAAAGGCGCTTCATCAGCGTAATATGACCGCAAAAGAGGTTTCTGACAGGATCAACGAGGAACTCGGTGTGTCATCATATATTACCGGGGACTCTTTGATAATGAAACCTGAGGAGCCATCTTACAGGCAGCTCCTGCAACTTGTTAAAAGCGTTCATTCCGTGATATTAAAGGGCATCAAGGGAATAAAAAGAGTGGTCATCAGGAAAGAAGAGAGCGGAGAATATGTCCTGTATACCGAAGGTTCCACTCTCAAGGAAGTCCTTGCGATATATGGCGTTGACCCTACCAGGACAAGGACCAACAATGTTAATGAGATATTCGAAGTAATGGGCATAGAGGCTGCAAGGGCTGCCCTTATACATGAAGCTACAGAGACGTTAAAGGAGCAGGGCCTGAACGTGGACGTGCGCCACATCATGCTTGTAGCAGACATCATGACAGTTGACGGTGAGGTAAAACCAATAGGCAGGCACGGCATCTCTGGAGAAAAGGCAAGTGTCCTTGCGCGAGCAGCCTTTGAGGTGACGGTCAGCCACCTGCTTGATTCAGGTATTGGCGGAGATGTTGATGAACTGCGGGGAGTGACCGAAAACGTAATAGTTGGTCAGCCAATAAGGCTGGGTACTGGAAATGTTAAATTGATAGCAAAAAGACAAGTAAAAGGAGTATAATTATGGAAATTGATATGAGCAAAGTACTGAGAAGTGCACTGTCCACAGGTAAAGTGGTCGTTGGAATAAAACAGACACGTGTTGCTGTTAAGAACGGGACGGCTCAGGTGGTTGTTGTTTCAACTGATTGCGTGGAACAGAGCCTTAAGGAAATTAAGGGCATACCTTTAATAAAATATCCTGGAATGGGCGTTGACCTGGGTGTCGCATGCGGAAAACCATTCTCGATTTCAGCTCTCGCAGTGCTGGAATCAGGGGATTCCGAGATACTCTCTTTCGGGAGTATGAATGAATGAGTGAAGTGAAACTAAGTACTGACGGAATAAGATATATAGCATTATTTGAGAGCCTGACAGGTGCAAGCGCTAAAGATTGCTTTGAGGACTCGGAGAACAACAGGCTTATATTCGTGGTAAAGGGCGGGGACATGGGACTTGCTATCGGCAAAGGCGGCGACCATATTAACCGGGTAAAGAAGGCCATAGGTAAGCATGTTGAGATCATAGAACACTCGGACGACCCTGTGGAGTTCGTGAAGAACGCCTTTCACCCGGTTTCTATTAAGAATGCGAGCCTTGTTGTTAAGGACGACAAGCGTATAGCTTATGTAGAAGTACATAGTAAAGAGAAAGGTCTTGCCATCGGGAGAGACGGCAAAAACATCGAAAAAGTCAAAAAACTCTCCGCGAGGCATCATAATATTCATGATGTAATTATTCAATAACTTTGGAGGAAAAAACTTGGGAAAAGGAATGTACGCCGCTCGGAAACTCAAGAGCGAGCATAAGAAATACAGATGGAGCGATATCAATTACAGCCGGAGGGCTCTTAATCTTGACGTAAAGGCTGATCCGCTTGCAGGGGCGCCCCGTGCCAGGGGTATTGCTCTTGAAAAGGTCGGGATCGAAGCCAAACAGCCTAACTCAGGCATCAGAAAATGCATCAGGTTGCAGCTTATCAAGAACGGAAAACAGGTAACCGCATTTTGTCCCCTGGACGGCGCTATCAACTTCATAGATGAACATGATGAGGTTGTCGTTGAAGGTATAGGCGGACGGATGGGCGGCGCCATGGGTGATATCCCCGGAGTTCGCTGGAAAGTCGTTTCTGTGAATAACGTGGACCTGAGGCAGATGGTTCTCGGAAAGAAGGAAAAACCGGTGAGATAATATGCACAAATTATATGGACAATGGGATTTCTCTGAAGTTGAAGTCAAAGACCCAAGTATCAGGGGTTACGTCAATCTTGCGCCCATATTCATCCCGCACAGCGGTGGAAAGAACGCAAAACAGCAGTTTGCCAAATCTAATATTAGCATCGTTGAGAGGCTTGTCAACAAAATGATGCGGGAAGAGTACAACACAGGGCAGAAGATCACTGCGAATATGATAGTTAAGGATGCTTTTGAGATCATCAATAAGAAAACCGGACAGAACCCGATACAGATACTTGTGAACGCGATCTCGAACGCCGGTCCCAGGGAAGAAACTGTCAGACTGCAGTACGGAGGCATCGCTGTCCCTAAGTCAGTCGATACAGCGCCGCAGCGCAGGGTTGATACAGCGCTGAGGTTAATTAGCCAGGGTGCGCAGCAGGCTGCATTCGGAAAAAAGAAAACCCTTGTTGATTCCCTTGCTGATGAGATCATCGCCGCGGCGAACTACGATGTTAAAGGGTTTGCCATGGGCAAGAAAGATAATATCGAGCGTGTTGCGAAAGCGGCGCGTTAAAGTCTTTTTTCGATACATTGGGATGTTGGGTGAATAGCTCAACATCAATTTTTCAATTTTTTTATTATTCAAATGTTCCGGGAATTTTCCCCAGAGCTTCCTCGATCTCCCCTGCGATCTCAAAAGGTATCCCCACAACGACTTCCTCATCCGCATACCCTGTGTGCTTTCGCGAGCCCTTGCATCCCAGCGATATCCCCGGCTTCCCCTGCAAGGGATATGCAGTACAGTCGCTGCATATCGATGCAATGCCGCCGGTTTTTATCTCGACTGGATCGCCGCGCGCAAAGGTGTATGCCTGGATGAGCCTCATGGCACGCTCGGGTTTCAGTAAAAGGATAAGGATATCGAAATCTCCGCTATTGTAGGGGGTTATTTTCATTGAGCTTTTTCTATTTTTCAGCCTGTGAAGTGAAGAAACAGCGCGCTTTGCCGCTGGTTTATTCCTGTATCGCCCGGAATCAAAATAGTAATCCTCAGGGCTTGTTCCGCTTTCCCCAAGCACGTATGCGCCCACTTTGCAGCCCTGGGTTCTTACTAGAAAAGACTCGCCATGTCGGGCTTTCTGGATAAGCTCGCAGTATAAAAGGGAGGAGTCTTCTCCATTTTCCCCGGTAAAACGCAGGCTTACAGGAGTGCCTTTATCCATCAATCCAGGGATATGCCGCAACATACGTGCCTTAGTTAAAATCCAAAATGAATCTAATTCAGGATCGATGAAATAGCTGCATTGATATCTGGAACGTTTACCTCTTTTCCATTGATAAGAACAGTGGGTGTCCCCTTGATACTGTACATCCCGGCATAAGCATTATTCTTAAGAGCAGCTTTTTCGGCATAGCCTCTTTCTAGTTTGGAATTGAAGTCAGGTCCAAGACCAATGCTTACCGCAACATCCTTAATTACCAGCATGCTTTCCATTACATCCCTGTTGCTCTCGAATTTTGCGTGAAACAGAGCATCACGCATCTCTTTGCCTTTTCCCATCTCTTTTGCTATGAGATAAGCTTCTATGCTCTTTATGGACTGTCCCTGGAAAGAAATGGGAACATAAATGATCTCAACTCTATCACCATAATTCTTAAGTATCTGCGGCATTTCTTTATTCAGATTATAACAATGATCACAATCGAATTTCATAAATTCAACTATCCTTACTTTACCGGATTCTGAGGCATTTACATCAAGCGACGAAAATGCGCCTGTGCTTTGTGATGGCGTTGGACTCTCGAATGAATATGCATCAGTGAGGACATCAGTCGGACGATTTAAAGATGAATATGCTACGGCTGCGATGATAACAATCAATGCGATCCCGGCGTAGATCATTGTCCTGCTGGATTTTTTAGGTGGTGGCATGCGCTTCTTTTTTGACATCGCTTCATGTTATTGCAGATGTGAGTAATAATTGTTTTGGTTTGTGCGCAGGATAAAATCTATAGCATCATGAACCCGTTGTTTTAGTTCTCAAAAACCCTTTTTTTCTCTCAATAATCAAAAACCCTCAACAGTTTTTACGCCAAATCTGATACATTATGTATAAGTACATACAATATCTTTATAGTTATCCCCGCAAATAAAGATATTATGAGTTCGATCGATGTAACTGAATTGAAGGAATTATTCAAGAAGAATATTGTAATGGACATAGAAGACCTGATGAAAAAAACTTCAAGTTCCAGAATAACCGTATTCCGAAATTTGAAAGATATAGGATATACTACAAGCTACAACCGGAATGGTAAATATTATACTCTCCTTGAAATCGCGAAATTTGATGAATCTGGAATATTCGACCATAAAGGAATTTCGTTTTTCAAGAATGGTGGAATACAAGAACTGGTCATAAAAGAAATAGATTCAAGTGAAAAAGGATATACTGCAGAAGAATTGAGCAATAAGATCAGAACACGGGTAAGTAATCAGCTACATCAATTTGTGGGAAAAAGTTTCATAATACGAAAAAAATACGCTGATTTCTATGTATATTATTCAATAGATGATGTCACTCAACAAAAACAGATTTCAAACAGAGAAAAAGAACTAAAAATACTGTATTCAATGAAAATGTGTTGATTCATTCCCCATGCAGCCTTATTCTATTGCCTGCTCCATAATCTGCGATCCCCATCAGCTTTATCCCATCCACCAATAGGAATTCCAGCAGAATTTGAATCGGGTATTTTTCCACCGCATAGAAACCGCACCATATAATTATCACTTCATAATTATTAATCCTCGGCGCCAGCTCGTCCTCGCGCAGCCTCAATCCATTGCGTGCAGCCATCATCTTTTTATTAGATTGTAAGGAATTAATAGGTTATAAGTGGTGTAGATAATTTTCACTGCAGTTAACTGAAAGGATAGGTGTCGAAAAATGCATGCTATTTACTATTGCGCTTCCCGCGGGTGGGCTGAATGAATATCGCTTTCCTGGCGCCCGGGTTTTTGCAGAGGTTGGGGGGCGGGATAACAGATGTATCACATGCTAAATATTCAATTCCGGCGCACGATTCCATTGTTCACATAATTATTACTGTTAAAATATAACTTTATTCGTGCAAACATGCACCTTACGCGACAAACGCGGATCAATATGGAGCCAGATAGAAAGTTTATTTAGACATCAAACAAATTATGATTGATACAAATGTTACAAAGAGAATATATCTTGAGAAGAATAAATTCTTTGCCAGAGGATAGTCTCGAAGAATTAGCGGATTTCATTGAATTTTTGGAATCAAAGAGGAAAAAATTATCCAGAGTAAAGGAAGACCCATTATCCAAAACAATCGGGATTTGTGAAGGCCCAACTGATCTGGCGGAGAAGCACAATCAATATGTCTATGAATAAGTATGTTTTTGTGGATGCATGGGCTTGGCTTGCACTTTCAAACAGAAAAGATATGCATCATGAACATGCAAAGAAAATGTATGGGGAAATGAAAACTGCTGGCTATAGAATGGTAACTTCAGATTATGTGCTCGATGAAGTAATAACGTCTCTATTTAAGAATGTCGTTTTTATTAATGCAATCGAATTTATTGAGTCATTATTCGCTGCGATCAAAAACGATCAAATAAAGTTAGAAAGAATAACTGAGTCACGATTTAAAACTGCATGGTCGCTTAGGAAAATATACCAGGATAAGCCCGATATTTCATTCACGGATTTAACCTCTTTTGTATTGATGCAGGAATTAGCAATAAATAGTGTGTTTACAGGTGATGCTCATTTTAAGCAGGTGAATTTAGGATTTGAGATTTTACCCAAAGAGCCATAGAAGAACAAAATAAAATTCCTCGGCGCAGACGCGTACCCGAAGCAACAAGTGCGAATCTAGACCAGAGCAATCACCCATCCCGACAGGATCGACTTGATCCGAACCGCAAATCCATTTTCGCATGAGCGCCAGATAATTATCACACCCTAATTATTAATCCCCGACGCCATCTCATCCCCACGAAGCCTCATTCCACCGTGTGCAGCCATCATCTTAATATCCAGATCGTAACCTTCTCTCCCCTATGCCCCCATTGCCCCAGCCAGCCGCCCGACGAGCGCACCGGAGCGATATTCCATCATAATGATAGGGGATATATTTATTAAAGAGTAAGGAATTAAGAGGTTCTAAGTGGTGTAGATAATTTTCACTGCAGTTATTTAACAGGATAAGTGTCCAAAAATGAATGCTATTTACTATTGCGCTTCCCCCGGGTGGGCTGAATGAATATCGCATTCATGGCGCCTGGGTTTTTGCCGAAGTGGAGGGGGGCGGGATAACATATTTATTGTATGTTACTTATTTAAATCCGGCGCACGATAGGAAGACGGAACAACGAACTGGTACGAACTCCAAACGAAATCACGTTACCGGAGTTAGTTTTGAGTTCGTTGTGAGTTCGTTGTTAATTCCTGTAAGGAAATACCAGGCATGACCAGCACTAAAGTCTCCTTCATTGTATGTACATACAGCAAGGAATTATTTCCTGATACTCTCGAATGCATCAATTCATTGACAAAACAGGATCACATAAACAAAGAGATACTTCTTGTCATGGATAAGAACGATGAATTACATGAAATGTTCTTACATTCTATTCCAGCTTCGGTAAACATTCTTATCAATACGAATCCGGGTCTCTCTGAAGCTAGAAATCTCGGAATAAAGAACGCAAAAGGGGACATAATAGTTTTCATCGACGACGACGCATTTGCTGATAAAAATTATTTACCAAATCTCATTAAAAATTATGAAGAAAAAAATGTGGCAGGGGTTGTCGGGAAGATCCTGCCGAAAGAAAAGCCTGGTTATCCTGAGGAACTTTACTGGATAGGGGGATTCACCTACAAGGGATACCCCGAAGTAAAATGCGAGGTGAGGAACGGGCATGGGTGCAATATGTCCTTCAGAAAAGAGGTCTTTGATAAGGCTGGGCTGTTCGATATAAAGCTGGGCAGGGTGGGAAAAAAGCTTGTGACCGCGGAGGAGACTGAGTTCAGCATAAGGGTTTTGAATTCTTTTCCGGGATCGAAGATCATCTATGATCCTGAGGTTGTTGTTTATCACAAGGTGCATGAGTACAGGCAGGGGATTGGGTATATGATGAAGAGGGGGTATTTTGAGGGGATGTATAATAGCAAGGGTGGAAGGAATAAGGCGCTTTCTGCGTGCTCTCTTCTCTGCATTTTGCATTGCAATGCGCCGCATAATTATTACTATTAAAATATTAATTTATAGGCGCAGACATGCTCCCGAAGCGATAAACGCGGATCAAAGCCAGTGCAAAAATCCATCTCGACAGGATAACAGGATCGACCGGATACGTACGCGTATGTGTCACTGCGTCTAATTCGTGTCATCCGTGTTCCATTTAGACAAAATCATAAATCGTATTTATCTTCCTTTAGATATCGATCCATATCAAGAGATCCATGGAAAACTCCAAGAATGTCGATATTTCTATCAGGTTTTATCAAATATGCAATACGATAATGACCATAAAGGAGAATCCTGATATGTTGCGAATTATTTTTTTTATAAATATATCCTGATTCTGGAAATGTTTTGAGTATTTGAGCCATCTCGTAAATGGATTTAATGGTTGCAGAAGCAGCTTGTGGATTATCTATAGATATATAATTAAAGATATCTCTAAGCCATCTTTCAGATTCAAGAGTCCAATTCAATTCGACCATTTACGAATACGCCGCCCCATCTCCTCATTCGAGATCGTTCTGCCATGGTCTGAATCTGATAATCCTTTTTCGATCATTCTATGAAATGCTAATTCTTTAAGGATTTCATCATATGAACTATCTTCTGGCTGGTTATGAATAATGTGGATCATCTGTTCTTTTGCAGAAATCATTGTTAGTCCATATGTGTTACTATAATTTGTATTTTATGGTAAATTCAATGAAAAGGCGGTGATTCATTCCCCATGCATCCTTATTCTATTGCCTGCTCCATAATCTGCGATTCCCCTCTGCTTTATCCCATTCTCCAATACGAATTCCAGCAGAATTCGAACAGGGTATTTTTCCATCGCATAAAAACTGCATCGTATAATTATTAATCCCCCCGCGCCCTGTGAGCGCAGTGGAGCGGTATATGATAATAATAATATGGGATCTATTTATTAGAGTGTAAGGAATTAAAATGTTCTAAGTGGTACAGACAATTTTCACTGCAGTTAACTGAAAGGATGAGTGTTGAGAAATGCATGCTATTTACTATTGCGCTTCCCGCGGGTGGGCTGAATGAATATCGCCTTCCTGACGCCGGGGTTTTTGCAGAGGATGGGGGGCGGGACAACATATGTATCACATACCAATTATTTAATTCTGGCGCACGATGGGAAGACTAAACAGCAAAAGACGCAAAAAAAACCGCAGATGAAGGCGCCCAGAGTCACGAGCCTCCAGAGTCGCGCCTCTGGAGGGCGCATACACGTATGCCCTCACAGGGCATACGTGGGTACCAAGTCGAGAAGCGTAGCTTTCGGAGCCGGTGTGTCCACCTATGCCCTGCGGGGCATAGGTGTGCGCGGAGTCGAGAACCCGCAGGGTTTCGGCATTGATGAACGCAGATCAATTGCATCGCCTCATTACTAAAGTTTTGATTTTTGCATTAAGAAACATTCACGACTTAGAACACGGATTTCGCGGATATTCACGGATCTGTGCGCATCCGCGTCAACCGTTGCGCCAGTTGACGTCGCCCACACGTATGGCTCCGGCCATACGTGGAGATCAGTGTTCTATCGTTCCAGGAAAAACCAGGTATGAACAGTATTAAAGTCTCCTTCATCGTATGTACATACAGCAAGGAATTATTTCCTGATACTCTCGAATGCATTCATTCATTGACAAAACAGGATCACATAAACAAAGAGATATTTCTTGTCATGGATAAGAACGATGAATTATATGAAATGTTCTTAAATTCTATTCCAGCATCGGTAAAGATTCTAATCAATACGAATCCGGGTCTCTCTGAAGCTCGAAATATGGGCATAAAAAATGCGAAAGGGGATATAATAGCATTCATCGATTATGAAGAAAAAAATGTGGCAGGGGTTGTCGGGAAGATCCTGCCGAAAGAGAAGCCTGGTTATCCTGAGGAGCTTTACTGGATAGGGGGATTCACCTACAAAGGATTCCCTGAAGTAAGATGCGAGGTGAGGAACGGGCACGGGTGCAATATGTCCTTCAGGAAAGAGGTTTTTGATAAGGCTGGGCTGTTCGATGTAAAGCTGGGCAGGGTGGGAAAGAAGCTTGTGACCGCGGAGGAGACCGAGTTCAGCATACGGGTTTTGAATTCTTTTCCGGGATCGAAGATAATCTATGACCCTGAGGTTGTTGTTTATCATAAGGTGCATGAGTACAGGCAGGGGATCGGGTATATGATGAAGAGGGGGTATTTTGAGGGGATGTCGAAGGCGCATATTGAGATGCGGAATTGTTATATTATATGAAGAAGTTAGTATAATACAAAATATTGATTTTAGTTATAGAGGTACTTATATGACGGAAGCCATGATAAAAATTAAAATAGAAAAGCTTGATGAAGGGGGATATCTTGCAACAAGTGATACATTACAGGGATTGATTGCGCAGGGGAGAACAATTGCAGAGACTATTGAGATCGCACAGGATGTTGCCAAAAAATTGATAGAGTCTTATATTGAACACGGAGATCCACTTCCATTTGAAATCAAAGCCAAAAAGGATTTTACAATTAATACCACAGTTCCTGTTAGTATAAATGCATGACGCGACTCCCGTCAATGACAGCATCTGATGTCATTAAAAGGCTTAAGAAGTGCGGATTCGTTTTTGACAGATATGCGAAGGGTAGCCATGAAATCTGGTACAACTCTGATACAAAAAGAAGAGTAACTGTCCCAAATCACCCGGGTGTTGATATTCCAAAAGGGACTCTGAGGGCTATAATTAAAGAGTCTGGCTATTCCGTTGAAGAATTTGTTCGATTGCGATAAATTGCTTTTTTTACCAAAAAACCACAGAAGTGCGCAGATACGACAATTATCACTTCACAATTATTAATCCCCCGGCGCCATCTCGTCCCCGCGCAGCCTCATTCCATCGCATGCAGCCATCATCTTTATATCCTGATCGTAACTTCCTTCCCCTATTTCCCCATTGCCCCAGCCAGCCGCCCGACGAGCGCACCGGAGCGATA
>CBFFLL010000003.1:0-3609 GCA_965642175.1 Candidatus Methanoperedens nitratireducens
GGTCCATTCCTTGAAATGCCATGCCAACCCCTTCCTGCAGTCCCTCGCCCACCGAAAGCATAACAACGATGGCGATAACACCTATTATTATGCCCAGGCTTGACATCAGGGTCTTGAACTTATTGCTTCTGAAGCTGAGTGAAACCTGTTCTAAAGCATCGATCAGCTTCATCCTGATTTCGCTCTCCTTCGCCTCATGTAATAAAAGAATCCCCCAATAAGGACAATCGCAGCGCCAAGTATTCCAAGAACAAGAAGAGTGGAGCTGTTACCGCTTTCTGTTCGCAGACTGTTTGAACCGTCAAGCGCCACAGACATCGCCTCAGTTTCATGCCAGTTGTCTCCGTTCTTGAACCTGAGTCTGAAGCTGACGTTGTCAGGATTTCCTGACTTCATGTCGAACTTTACCGTGAAAAGCTCATCCTGTTCCATTGTCCCGATGAAATACGTAGCAGGCTCGAACGTAACATTGCCTGATGGAATGACGGTCACAGCCTGAAGTGTGTTCGGCCTTGTGTTCGCTATGTTGAGGATGACCTTACCCGCATTTGCTATTGGCTTTTCGGAGAGTGCCGTCTCAATGGATGAGGAGTCCACTCTTATCGGTATCTTCAGATTAAGGCTGTAGAGGCGCGCGCTTCCTGAGATAGCAAAATCCAGGAAATAAGTGCCGTCAGGTGTATTATCCCTGACCTTTATTGTAAATGGAAGTTCCAGGGAGTCCCCCGGCCCTATGATGCCCGGATTATAGTAGGGTTCGCTTGTAACATCTATGAATTCGTTCCCAAGCAGTTGTGCAGACTGTATCTGCGCGTTCATACTGTAGTCCTTGCCGTCTATTTTTATCGTATATGCAGTGGCGCTGTTCTTTATCGTCAGCGCAACTGTGCCTGTGTCTCCTGCCATGAACACCTCAGGGCTAAGTGAATATTTATCCATTCCCACTGTTCCTTTGGCGTCCACCACGTCGCTGCCTACTTCAATATCAAATTCTTTCTTGGTGAAAGAACTATCCACCCTGTAGCCTATCTCGATCTTATTCGTGCCAACAAATGCGTTCTTATCAGCGTGGACCGAAAATTTATAAATTATCTTATCATTTTTTCTTATGGTCCCCGGATACTTAACTGCGCTATCTCCTGGTTTTATCGAGAAAGGATATTTCGGGACAAACTCGATGGACACTGCGCTAATATCGTTATCCCCTATGTTCTCAAGCTGGACCCACACGCCAAAATCCGAATCAGGGCTCACAGGATAGGGATCGTATTTTATGAGGCTGATCTTCAGTGAGTTCTCTGCAAGCGCAGCCTGTGAAGCGCCTAAAAAAAATAATATTATGAAAAGCCCTATCAATAATTTACCGTACATATTTTATCAACTCCGTTATCGTTGGTTTTTTTCCATCTTCGATCCTTCCGTCCTTCAGTCTGATTATCCTGCCGCAGTTCTGCGCCAGTCCCTGGTCATGTGTGACCATCAAAATTGTTCTTCCTTCACTATGAAGTTTGTTGAATATCTGCATTATCTCCTGTCCTGTCTTTGAGTCAAGGTTTCCGGTTGGCTCATCAGCGAGCAGTATCTCAGGGTCGTTCACAAGCGCGCGCGCGATGGCAACGCGCTGGCGCTGTCCTCCTGAAAGCTCAGTTGGTCTGTGATCTGCCCGGTCGCCAAGACCGAGCAGATCGAGCAGCTCTTTTGCTCTTTTGATCCTCTGCCGCCTAGGAATATCCTGGTATATCATCGGCATCTCCACGTTCTTTTGCGCGGTCAGGCGGTTTATCAGGTTAAAGGTCTGGAAAATGAACCCGAGCTTTTTCCCGCGGATGCGCGCAAGTTCAATGTCTGAAAGAAGAGATGTGTCCCTGTCGCCCAGGATTATTTTACCGGATGAGGGGCGGTCAAGGCAGCCGATAAGGTTCATGAGAGTGCTTTTGCCGCTGCCTGATGGACCCATTACTGCTGCGAACTCGCCTTCCTTGACATCGAGGTTGATATCGTACAGTACAGGCACTTCGAGCTTGCCGAGATGGTATGACTTGGATACGTTCTCGATCTTCAGTACGGTTCTCATAACATCCCGATATTCCAAAGATTCAATAGCATCATTATAATTGAAATTGTAAGCGGAATCCCCACTGCAATAGCTGATTTGTTGGGGGATATCTTATGAACGCTCTGAACGCCGTAGAAGAAGATCATTCCAGCCCACAGCATCAGAATTAAATTGATAATGCTCATTTCATATAAAAACGGGGTCATCATGCCGTCCCCACCTCTCGGATTTGCCATATCCATGGTAACTGTTACAGGATCCATGTTGAGATAGAGTGCGAGGCTCAAGACCATCCCTATGATCTGCGGTATCATACTGTAACCTGCCGATGTAATTAAATTGGGAGAGAACTTCCCTTCTCCGCTAAGAGCTTTTGAAATAAAATGGATTATTCCAGTGCCGATGATCCACATTATGAAGGGGCCTACCAATGCAGATACTATAGCGATCATCATGGTCGTTGATTGATCAGGAAGAAAAGATTGCATTTCTGGCGTCACGTTCTCAAAAACGATGATGATCTTATAAGATTGAATATATGCTGCGATCGCCGCTATTATCGCGTATAGTCCCACGATCATCACAGCTTCTTCGATCAGCGGCTCTTGCGCTATGTTCTTCATCGTTTCTTTCGGGTTATTTATTATTCCAGTTATTTTTTCTACAAAGTTCATGATCCACCTTTTTAGTTTTTTATTTCACCACGCTCAATCTTCGAATAAGAAGACCCCCTCTATTCTTGAGTGCAATATCTTAGATATATCGTATGCTAGTTTTAATGAGGGATTATATTTTCCCTTCTCTAAAAAGACTATCGTCTCTCTTCTTACACCAACTAATTTTGCAAGATCTTCCTGTGTCATATCGTATCTTGCGCGGAGTTCTTTAATCCTGGTTTTCATTTATTATTCGCCTTTTTTATCAAAATAATAGGTCAGTATACCCCACGAAAATACACCAATAGAGATGATCAAAAATGGCATCATGTAGAAATCCCTGATTTGTTCCCAGAGACTGTTGACAATACCCAGAAGCATCAAGCATCCCAACAGGATCAGATATGCCCAGAAGCCCACTTTTTCAACAGCTCTTTTTGTTCTCTCATCTCCAGCAACACCTGTTCTTGGTATTGACATCCAGAGAAAACACAATCTCCACAAGTATAACTTATCTCTCCTGATTTTCATTCCAATCCCTGCTTTTTCACCTCATATGTGTGTTATTTATAACATTATGTTATGTATATCTAACATTATGATATATAAAACTTTCTTTTTTGTTAGAAATACATAACTTCATGTCGCATTTTGAACCATAAGATTACCGGCATTATCGCGGTTATGATGCTGAAAATCTTTGTTCTATCCTAAACTTATACTCTACAACGGAAAATTAGATATACAACATAGATTCTATAACAGAATTAATGTTAGAAGAGATAATAATCCAGAATCCCTGGTGGAAAACAAAAAGGGTCAGTGAGTCAAAACTGGGCAAAATAAAGCGGTCAGAATTTGATTTGCTCAAAGAAGAGCTTGAAGACAAAAAGATCA
>CBFFLL010000003.1:3619-4181 GCA_965642175.1 Candidatus Methanoperedens nitratireducens
CTGCCTTTTGGGACCCAGGAGGTCTGGCAAAACAACGCTGATGTACGAGCTGGTAGAACATCTGCTCAGAAACGGCATCAGTGAACGGAATATTTTGTTCATCTCCTTTGACAATCCCAGAATACGACTAAGTTTGCAGCATAATTTCGACGAAACTATCAGGGAATTCTCAAATATCATGATCAAGGAGCCCATAGACAGGTTGTCCGGCAACGCATATGTTTTCCTGGATGAGATCCATAAGCTTGATGACTGGGGTAACATCATCAAATACTGGCAGGAGCTGGGGTTAAAAATAAAATTCATCGTCTCAGGTTCGTCTTCACTGAGGATATTAAAAGGCAGCGGTGAAAGCCTGCTCGGACGGATAAATTTTCATTTAATATTGCCTCTGAAATTCTCAGAGTTCACAGGTAAGGTAGTTAGAGCAGATATTAGAAATTACGATGACATTAAGAAAGCGCACGATGAATTGCTTCTGGAAAAACAGGAATTGCTGATAAAGCTTGATGAATACATTTTAAAAGGAGGTTTCCCGGAAGTTTTTGACATAACGGATATT
>CBFFLL010000003.1:4191-36583 GCA_965642175.1 Candidatus Methanoperedens nitratireducens
TAAACAGGGATATCCTGGATTTAAAGAATATAAAAGAACCAAGAATTTTGAGTGATCTGGCAGACCTTCTCTCTGATCATATGGCACAGAGAATAAGTTATTCTGCGTTTGCTGATATACTTGATGTAAAAGTGGATACGGTAAAAAATTATATCACTTATCTCGAAGAATGTTTTTTAATTTATACTGCTTATCTGTACTCAAAGAAACAGGTGATCTCTACCAGAAAGGAAAAGAAATTATTTTTTATTGATTGCGGTCTTAGAAATTCCCTGCTTTTAAAAGAAATAAACGATCTGGAAAAAACAAAGATCGTGGAGAATATTATTTTCTTCCACATACTTTCCTTAAAAAAAAGAGAGTTATTCCCCAGGGTATTTTACTGGCTGGATAAGGCAAGAAATGAAGTTGATATTGTGATCTCTTTTAAAAATGAGGTAATTCCGATCGAAGTCAAATATTCAGATAATATAGGAAAAAAAGATCTCAGGGGTTTAATAAATTTCTGCGAAGAATTTAACGCACGCGGGCTTGTCATAACAAAGGATATTCTGAAAAATGAGGGGAATATTATGTTCATACCGGCATGGCTTTTTTTAACAATAATTTAGTCTCATGATCCAACCCCCCGTCTCCCTTCGCGGTATTTCTCCAGTACAAGAAGCCCGTACCCATACAGGAGAATCAGCATTCCGGCAGTTGCCTGTATCTTTATCTCCCCGCCGCGTTCCTGCGGAATAAAGATATTCAGCCAGTAAAGGATCGACCCTATGACCATAATATCAGAAATGCGCCGTGCCTGGTTTTTCTCAAGGGTGCGCAGTTGTTTTATCAGTGTGTAGGCGATGTAAGCGAGGGCAAAAACCAACAAAACCATTAAGCCTAAAAATAATTCAGCAGTTCCTATTATCATTCCATCACCTGTTATTCAGAGACTTTCTCCAATATCTTTTCTATCTCCTCCACTCCCACCCCAGTAACTCCTTGATAATAACATAAGCCATCTCAGGAGGTATCGCCCCGACCTCTGTGCAAATCATGTCGATATACTCCCGCGGCGTCACATCAAATGCAGGGTTCCTCACGCTCACATTGGGGAACTCAGCAAGCTTTTCCCTGCTCAGCACCTCGCCGCTGTCGCGCTCTTCTATCTCCACAAGATCGCCAAGAAGTGTCCTTGGGCTGAACTTATATGTCTCTGCTGCTATGATAACATTCTTCCGTGATTGATGCGCAGCCATTGCAAGTTGCGACGTCCCGATCTTATTGATGATAGAGCCATTTGCAGTTACTGCATCTGCCCCCATGACGACAAGGTCTGCTTCCTTCATAAAATACCGAACAGCAGAATCCACTATCAGTGTGGTCTTTATACCGAGCGCGCCAAGCTGCTTAATTGTCAGGAGCCCCTGCATCCTGGGTCTTGATTCCGTGGCAATGACCGTGATATCCTTTCCCTGTGCATGTGCCGCAGCCATTATCGATATGGCAGCCGATGAATTGCAGTGCGTCATAATGGTATCACCATCGCGCACACGTTTTGCCCCGATCTCACCGATTTTCTTAACAGCATTCTCGGAATTGGTGATGAAATCATCAGCCAGCCTTTTGATCTCATTTTTTGCTTCGTCCAGGGTCTCGCCTTTATACCGCATCACAGCCCTCACAGCATTCGGAAGCGATACAGCGGTCGGTCGCGTGCCAACAAGCATCTCTGCCGCGAATTTCATCTTTTCATTGAATTCATCAATATCTTTTGCCGCAAGCCTCTTTGCATAATCCCGGAGTTCTGCTGCCGCAGCCCGCGCTATACGCCCTGCACCGCGAATTTCCATTGACCGTATTTTTTCCGCAGTTCCTTCAAGCTGCTTCATACTCTATCCTCCGGTATATTAATTCCATATTCACGTTCTTTTCCACAAAGTGTGCCAGTTCCTCGATGCTATCGCCTTCTTCCTCACTCTTAAATATCATACCTCTGCGCTTATATAAATAACCCAGAAAAACGCTCCTGAAATTCTTGTTCTCAAAAAGCCCGTGGAGGTAAGTCCCGATGATAAGACCGCTTTCGCTCACACAGCCGTCGTCGTCAAAAGCATGCCCGCCGCCTCCGTTATCGATCAGGGTTTCACCCATATGTATCTCGTATCCGGTTACCGTTTCACCGTTTATCTGACCCAGGATCGCGCCGTTGCCGGTAATCGTTTTCTCCACCTGTTCAGTCTTCTTCTTGTACTCGCAAAAACGTGTGGATACTTTCAGCAGCCCAAGACCTTTTACTGAACTTGCCCCGTCCGTCCCTTCTATTCCGCTGTCTATTATTTCCTCACCCAGCATCTGGTATCCTCCGCATATCCCGATAATCGGTGTTCCTTTTTTCGCTTCCCTTATTATTTTCTTATCCAATTTCCATTTCAGCTTCGCAAGGTCGTCGATGGTGTTTTTTGTCCCTGGAAGAATTATGGAATCAAACCCTGCAAGGTCTTCATCCATCTCTACATATCTGATATCAGCATACCTTTCAAGTGGTTCGAAATCCGTGAAATTGGATATGTGTGGTAATCGCACTACTGCTATCCTGACAGGATGGTTGTTACTGTTTTTGTCTTTTATTGAAACTGAGTCCTCTGATGGTATTTTTATGCCAGTAAAAGGAATGACCCCTAGCACAGGGAGACCTGTGAGTTCTTCAAGCTGCTTTATCCCTGGTTCAAGCAAACCAATATCTCCCCTGAATTTATTTATTATTATCCCGAAAACAAGAGGCCTTATGTCATCCGGGAGCAGCGCAAGCGTTCCATATATGCTTGCGAACACGCCGCCGCGTTCGATATCCCCTACAAGTATTATATGGGGTTTAACGAATCTTGCAGTCCCGATATTTACGATGTCGCGGTGGTACAGGTTTATCTCAGCAGCCCCGCCCGCCCCTTCGATAACTATCACCTCGTACTTTGATGCAAGCCTATCGTAAGCCCCTTTAACTATATCCATCATTTCATCGATAGAATCATAATATTCCCCGGCTTTCTTATCCGCGTATGGTTGACCAAGTAGAACAACCTGGGAGATGCGGTCACCTTTTGGTTTTAGCAATACCGGATTCATGTCAGCGCTGGGTTCAACACCTGCCGCTTTTGCCTGTATGGCCTGTGCGATGCCGATCTCTTTTCCGTCCCGCGTTATCCATGAATTAAGGCTCATGTTCTGTGCCTTAAAAGGGGCAACACTGTATTTCCTGGAGAGGCACCTGCAAAGAGCAGTAACAAGCATGCTTTTACCAGCGTGTGAACTTGTCCCGAAAACCATCAGGTTCTTATTCTTAGTCATATTTCTCTCAGGGGTTACTGATTAATAACAAAGCTAAATTTGCATACAATGGTTTTACAAATCTGCGTTCATCTGCGTTCATCTGCGGTTTAAATTTTTCTATTTTTTATATTTTATTTTTCTGTAAACTTTAGCTGCCTGTAAGCTGCCCAAATACCTGCAAAAAGCACAAACAGCATCGCGCCAATCACGGGACTATCCGTGACATAACCACGCGCGGTTTTCCATCCTGTGCCGTATTCATCGAACCCATAGTCGAACGTCCATATTAAAAAATTCTTTCCTGCTTACAATTAAAAGCGCAAGAAGGGGGACAATTAAATGTATTGCCCAGTTCGGCATTTTTATTCTTGCTTATCCACCCTGGTAACGCGCAGTAATGCATTGACTGGTACGCCCTGGATGTCTTCGATGCCTTTTTTATCTACAAGTACGGCGATGGCTACAGGTTTTCCTCCAGCGCCCTCAATAACTGCCACTGCTTCTGAAAGCGTTGTTCCGGTGGTTACCACATCATCTATAATTACGCAGTTCTTTCCTTCCACCTGCGCGAAATTCTGGCTGATAGTTCCGCCCATATCTTTTGATCCAGGCTCCCAGCGCTGCTTGTTGGGATGGTAGGTCGCGAATTCGCAACCCAGTTCGTCTGCGACAAGGTTTGCCAGGGGTATCCCTGAAAGGGCGACGCCGATAACTACATCCACATACTGTTCTTCACCGAGGCTGTCAAAGATCATATCTATCAAAGCGCCGGCAATAAACCTCTGCCTGTTCGAGCTTCTGCCGATGTTGCTCCAGTCGACATAGATATCCTTTGGGGCCTGCGTGACATCTTTCTTTTTTGAGTGTACCAGAAGCCATGTTGCAGTTTCGCGTGAAACATTCAATTCGTCTGCGATCTGACCTGCGGACAGTCCGCCTGCCTGGAGTTCAACAGCTTTATGGATCAATTCGTCGATTGTTTTCATAATCCTCACGTAGAATAATATTACTTCTTTTTCTTTGTATATAACAGGTTGGCTTTTTGGAGATGTTTCAATTCGGGTTGGTAATTATTCCAAAGTGCAACACAATAACTTTTTTACGTGGTTATGGTGGATTGCAGTTACGTTTAGACTATTTTAATCTCCCCTTAGACCATATTATCTTATTCTGAATGTTGAGTAATACTAAGAAGTTCTTCAACTATTTTAAAAACCTGAGTTGAGGGATTACTATCAATACTTTTTAAATCTGTCATATTTTCTTCATGCATTTCATTTAACCGTTTCGCCCTGCTAATTGCACTTTCTCTTTTATTTTCTAATAACTCAAAATAATCTTTACTCTTATCGTACTTTGGTATCCATCTCTTTAATATTTCTTTCAACTCATCATTATTTAGCTTCGAAAATCTATCAACGAAATGCAAAAGGTACCATAATTCATAAGAAGGGTTTGATAGACATAATTTAACATTCTTAGCCATTCTAAAGGCGGTAAAAATTGCCTCTTGTTTATTATTATCCCAATCAAAAACGCACCAAATAACATCCCCTTTTTTTAAATCTAAAGCATATTCTTCAATAGATTCTCGGCAAAAATCAACAAGATTTTTAGGATCAGTACACCTTGCATTAGGTATTATAACGTCCAAATTATCATATCTAGTTCTATATTTTTTAAAATATATTGGTTCTGTTTCCGTTCCTTCACAAACGATAACAAATTTCTTGCGACGTTTTCTCCTTCCCACTTTTCTCTTCAAAGATTTTGTCATTCTAAAATATCCTATCTTCTACAATGAAGGGCACGGCACCAAATCTACCAGCCTGATACCCTTTCTGGATATTTTCTTTTTTACGTAGATTAAATTCTACCAGAGAGTAAAGGTCGGTACTACCAACATCCGGGTTTTTGTCCGTGAACCATATTTGATCCCTGCGGAATAAATTCATATCTAATAAAATTGTGTTGTGCGTAGTGAAGATTAATTGAGCATTGTTCATATTTTGATTTGGATCATGAAATAATTTAATTAAAAATTGTATCAATTTATAATGTAGTTTAATGTCTAATTCATCTACGATTAAGATTCGCCCATTGCTCAACACATCTATCAATGGACCTATTAAGAAAAACATCTTTTGTGTTCCTCCAGATTCTTCATCGAATTCAAATTGGACATCAAATTCCGTATCTTTACCCTTATTACCTTTATGAGTGGTTTTAATATTGATATTCTTAATATCACCTTTTATTTCACTTATATAAGCCTTTAACTCACTTGGAAAAGTAGAAGGCAGATTCTCAATAGAAACATTTTCAACTGAGGCCTTAATATCCTCTATTCCTAAGTCGGCATTTGAAAGTGCTTTTAATATAAGTTCTTTCGATTTTTCATCTTTATTTAGCAAATTAATAGTAAATTCGGTCAATAAGGGATTTTCTTCAATATTTATAATTCGTAAATTATCTTTAAACCAGTCAAAAGCTTCAAATGACTTTTCATACTTCAACTGAGTTGAATTTGATAGATAAAGAACATTATCTAAAGTTCTGTCCTTTAAGAATTCTTGAAGATTATTGTCTATAGTAAAATAAAAATCATTAGTGTTTGACCTTTCGAAAATTATAGCTTTACGTCCTTTAGGATAATAATATAGATATTCATCAATAATTTTCTCACTTGTTGCTGATACTCCATACACATATCTATTTTTATTCTTTATAAAAATAACTTCAAATTTACTCGGCTTAGATAGATAGTCTTTGTCTAATTTAAATGAAGAAACATTAATTTTGGCATCTTTTTGATTCTTATGAGATGTCATGACCAAATGTGACAGAAAAGCAAAAGCAAGAATTAGATTACTTTTTCCAGATGCGTTGGCTCCATAAATCACTGCACTCCGCAAAAGACTATCCTTTTTCAATACATCTGTTTTGATTAAATTATTAACCAATGATTTATCAGAAGAAGATACCATACTTAAAGTTACCTTTTCCTTGATAGAACGAAAATTTTCGACACTAAATTCAATCAACATTATGGTTCAACCTCCGAATTATGACAATCAGAATGTGATTTTTGCAATAAATTGTCATTTTTTACAGTTTAAACTGCAAAATATATAAACTTATGCTTATTGAGTTTATATCTAAATTGGCTTGAAAATGGTGTTTAAGTCCAAAGCTGGCTTGATATGCAAACAAAGAACATTTCAAATAACATTATTGTAAAATTAAAATAGAATCATAGAATCAAAATTTTTCATTACTGCCATAAGAATACTCCTCCCATACTTGATGGTCAATTATTGTATTTGAGCCAAGACGTGCCCCCCACTCCCAGACGCGCCGCCTTCGGTGCGGCTTCCAGCCGCATCCCTGATGGGACGACGCGCCAACTTTTTGACTGTCCCAATTAACAGATGCTGTCAAAAAGTTTGGTGTTGGGGAGCTATCATAAAATAGAACACGGATTGCGCGGATGACGCGGATGCCCACGGATCCGTGAAAATCGCCGAATAAGAAGGAGAGATTGCTCCCTCCCCCTCTTCTAAGAACCGTACGTGAAAGTTTCCCTTCATACGGCTCAAGCCTCCAATAACCCTTTATTTGGGCAGCAGTTGTTTATTATGGTCATACATACCATTTTATTTAACTGCTTTTGCAATCCTGATTTGTAACCCATTGACATTTGCATGTTTACAAGCTTCTCATCTTGCGATGTAATTGAATTTCTTGTATTCATAGGTCATACCTCCATTCATGCAATTGGACACCGTTGAGTAAGTCAGCATCCTTTCGGATCAAGGCAAATATTAAACCTTTATTCAGTCGATTACAGACTGACTTTTGCTTTTTACTCTCTCCTCTGCCCTCTGCTCCATTGTTACTCTTTGCAGAGTTTCTACCAGTTTCCTGGAGAGCATAGGGTTTGCCAAGCTTCGCATCACAAATAATTCCAAATACTTTAGAAGCCACCTGTAAGCCGAAAATCGTATGTCCATTTACTATGACGTCGCACGAGCCATCATAGTCTGATTTTGTACCTTTTGGTCTAAGCGTACTCAGTCTTGTTTCGCTTATGCACAGTAACGACTTTTGCGGTGATTCAACGTTATGTTTCTTCATGGTATTTTTATCCTAACAGATTGGTTGGATAAGACTTCCAACATTTCCATATTGTCCTGCAAGCTTCAGACCCCGGCATTGCTGCCGACGCATGTTACAGTAGGATTGCCCCAAATGGAAGGGGTAGCATATTCTGCAATTTGTGATGCGACTTTCATGTCGCGACGTCCAATCCGTGTCATCCGTGTTCCTCGTTGTGATCGCGGCGCCGTTTCATATGCGATTGCACCCCCCAGAGGTGCGACTAAAAGCTTTCATCTGATTTTTTGGATTCTAACCCCAAAAGATTTTACACCCACAATTAACAGAAACCTTTATGCCAGTTAACCCCGTTAACCCCCCTGGTGACAACCAATGAGGAATCGTCTTTGCCATCGCGAAAAGCGGTAATATAACAGAAAACGTATCGACACTGAACACTGACGTGAAGTTCGAGGCTCTCCCTCCATCCGCAAAGCTTGTTTTTAAGGTTCTTGAGAAAGGCGGACTTCTGACCCAGAAAGAAATAACACGGGAAAGCTATTTGCCCCCCAGGACTGTCAGGTATGCGCTTGACAGGTTGAAGAAAACTGATATACTTGAGGAACGGTTTTATTTCAAGGATGCACGACAAAGCCTTTACGGGATAAAGAATTTCGAGAGGCAGAAGGTGGTGGCATTGCACGTGTAAAGATCAAATATCTCCATTTTTATTTCCAACACTTTTTAAAAACCCAATCCATCTTTTTGCATCATCTATCTTATGTCTTATTTCTATATCCGGGTCTTTCAATTTGACATTTCCGGCTTCGCAATCCCTGATATCCATGATTGCGCGAATGAGGGCTGCGGATTCATGATATAATTTTTTAGCTTCTTCCCGGGTAAGCGAGGCATTCCTGAGTGATTCCTCAGTAATCTTTTCTTTTTCCTCAAGCATCCGGACAATCTCCAGGAAACTATTTTTTTCCTTTTCCGAGAATTCTTTTTTATGAATGCAGCTCCAGATCACGTCATGTACTTCAATATTATTCCCGTCCACTTCCACATTTTCGGGAAGCGGCTCTCCAACCCATGCCAGGAACCTGTGCAGTCCATTGAGCAGGTGTTCTCTTTCTTCCTGTGTTATGAGTTCATCAAGCCCGGGTTGTTCTTTTTGCTGCATAATAATTGGGTGATCATAGGTTTTTTTTTATTTTCAATAGTTGTTTCTATACTGCAATTATATATATTAAATTAGGGTAAGTTCTTTATATAACCTTGTACTATTGAAATCAAGGGTGATATAATGGCATTTGAATTTCCAGTATTAGCTGCTCTCGTATTGGTCGTATTAATACTTGCGCAGTCTGTAAAAGTCGTTAGAGAGTATGAACGAGTTGTTATCTTCAGGATGGGGAGATTGATCGGGGTGAAAGGACCCGGGATCTTCCTGATCATCCCAATAATCGACAGTATCGTAAAAGTTGATCTGAGGATAGTCACGATAGATGTGCCGAAGCAGACCATAATAACAAAGGACAATGTTACCGTAGATGTTGATGCAGTCATTTATTATCGCGTCGTGGAGCCCCAGAATGCGATCACCAAGGTAGAGAACTTCTGGGTAGCTACCAGCATGCTCGGACAGACGACGCTTAGAGATATTATCGGGCAGATCGATCTTGATGACCTGCTCTCAAAACGCGATGAGCTTAATAAGAAACTCCAGGTGGTCCTTGACGAAGCGACAGACCCATGGGGAATCAAGATATCAGCTGTGACCTTACGCGATGTCAGCCTTCCAGACTCCATGATGAGGGCCATTGCAAAGCAGGCTGAAGCAGAGAGAGAGCGCAGATCAAGGATAATCCTTGCAGAGGGTGAGTTCCAGGCAAGCATGAAGATGACAGAGGCTGCTGAATTATACCAGAAAGTGCCCATCTCAATCAGGCTAAGGGAACTCCAGACACTGGCTGAAATAGCGCGTGAGAAGAACATGATAGTGGTCACAACAGGCGCCCCTGGCGGAGATATAAGCAACATTGCAGGACTGACTGGAGCCTTCACAAAAGCTGAACATAAATGAAGGCTTTTTTTCTTTTTTTTCTTTTTCTTAGTCTTACGCATATAGCGGGAGCACAGGTCATCGTTGTCGAGCTGAACGACGCCATAACACCTGCCAGTGATGATATCGTGAGCGAGGCTCTTGCAAATGCACAGGTTTCTGATGCACAGGCATTGATAATAACAATGAACACGCCAGGGGGCGGTCTTGATGAGACAAAAAAAATACTTGACCACATACAGAACTCCCCTGTGCCTGTCATAGGTTATGTTTACCCCAAAGGCGCTACAGCATGGTCTGCCGGAACCATCATACTCCTTGCGACAGATGTGGCTGCCATGGCGCCGAATTCGATAATAGGCTCAGCACAGCCTGTAGAGATGTCAGGTGAGGGAATAAAGCCAGTAACAGAAGATAAGATAATTAACGCGATCGTTGCGCTGGCAAGAGAGAAGGCAAAGCAGCACGGAAGAAATGAGAGTGCTGCGGAACAGTTCATCACTGCTAACCTGAACCTTAATGCTGAGGAGGCAAAGGAAGCGAAGGTGATAGAGGTGATTGCGGAAAGCATCGAAGACCTTCTGGTAAAGGTGGACGGAATGACTGTCAAGGGCAAGGTGCTAAAGACATCCGGGGTAGAATATACATATCACTCACCCTCCATGAGATTGATGATCATGAGCACACTTTCAAACCCCATACTGGCATCACTCTTATTGTTTATCGGGATATATTCGCTCATATTCGGGCTTACAAGCCCGGGTTACGGCGCTGAAATATTCGGAGTGATCTCATTAAGTCTGGGGCTTATTGGTCTTGGTTTCTCGATCAATGTCGCGGGGCTGTTCCTTATTGCATTCGGGATAGGTCTTATCCTGTTCGAACTGCATATTTCTACTTTCGGGATTTTCGGTGTGGCTGGAATAGCATGCGTTGCCCTTGGAAGCATATTGCTCGTACCAACCGGCTATCCCAACATGTACTCTCCTGAATTCCAGACAAATATGCTGTTGAGCCTTCTTGTGCCTGCTATCGTTTTAGGGATATTCCTTGCATTTGCAATATATAAAATGATGGAAATACGGGTAAAAAGACCTGTTGTAGGGGAAATAATAGGGGATACGGCAGAGACCATAGACGAGATAACACCTGTTGGTAAGGGTTATGTGAGATATCAGGGTGAGCTATGGCTCGCAAAGTCGCAGGAGAATATTGAGCCCGGGACAAAAGTGATAATTGAAGGGAAAGATGGGGCAGTGCTCGTGGTGAAGCGGATAGGGTGAGCATTTGACTATTTTTTCCATAAGGATGGGACGAAAAGCACGAGCACAGTCATTACCTCAAGTCTTCCGATCCACATATTGAGTATCAGGACGAGCTTTCCGACAACCGGCAGCGACGCAAAATTCGACATTGGACCCACCTGTGAGCTTAGACCAGGACCCACGTTGCCAAGCGTAGTTGCGGACGCGCTGATGCTGCTCATGAAATCAAGCCCGAGCATGCTAAGTACAAGTGAACTTCCCACAAATACCAGAAGATAAAGAATAAAGAAAGAGAAGATAGCCTGCATAACATCATCGGAAATGACAGTATCACCCAGCCTTATAGGTCTTACCATCTTGGGATGGATGGATTTGTATATCTCACGGGCGCCGTATTTCATGAGAAGTACAACGCGTACTACCTTGAGCGCCCCGGCTGTGGAACCGGCAGAGCCTCCAACGAACATTAGCAGCAGCAGGATAAGTTTGGTGGATTCAGGCCAGAGGCCAAAATCCGTGGATGCAAACCCTGTGGTGGTAATAATGGACACTACCTGGAATGAAGCGTACCTGACCGATTCTTCTATCGTTTTACCTACCCCCCAGAGCTGCATGGTGATGACTGCGGTCGATGTAAGAATGATCATTGCATATACCTGGAACTCCCTGTCGCTGATAAGAGACTTCCAGTTCACGTTCAGCGTGCGGTAGAACAGGTTAAAGTTCGAACCTCCTATGAACATGAAAACAAGAATAATTAGTTCGATGTTGATGCTTCCATAACCTCCGATGGACTGGTTATTTGGGGAGAAACCGCCAGTGGCAAGCGTAGAGAAAGAATGTACTGTGGCGTCATACATTGTCATACCAGCATAATAGAGAAGCCCGATCTCAAGCAGCGTGAAGATGATGTAGACCCGCCACAGTATCTGCGCCGTGTCTTTCAGTCTGGGTTTTAATTTATCCTTCATCGGACCCGGGGCTTCTGACTTGAACATCTGCCTTCCAGCAACAGCTATCCTGGGAAGTATAGCAAGTACAAGGACTATGATACCCATGCCTCCGAGCCACTGGGTCATACTTCGCCAGAAAATGATGCTTTTTAGATTGTTATTTGAATACATCTCAATATCCGGTAGAATGCTCGATCCTGTGGTGGTGAACCCGGACATTGCCTCAAAGAGAGAGTCTATTGGAGATATTCCTGCCAGCAGGAAAGGGATGCCCCCGAATACAGCAGCAAGCAGCCAGCCCATTGCCACTATCACAATGCTCTCTCTGTGGGAAAGCTCCTCGAAATCTGATCTGAATATTTTCTCAAGCAGTAAACCAGTAAAGAACGTTAGTATTGATGCTATCGCAAAGATCCGAATGGAGTCGGGTTCTTGATAATATAGCGCCACCAGAAGAGGCGCTAACAGGGAAATCCCAAGGAACTTTATCACGGTTCCGAGTACGTTAAAAATGACCCTGTAATTCATGTGGGTTCTGATTCGGGTATGATTTATTAAACCTTGTGGGAGTTTGTGTGCAGGAAACCTGGCTGTATCACTATTTTTATTGCCTGTACATCCCCTCGAACAGCCACCCGTACTCATGGGGTTCTGTCAGGAATTTAAGTTTCCCTATATCCCTTACCAGCCCGTACATTTCCCTGTTTTTAACAAAACCCGTTTCTTTGATATTGGTCGGTGTTGATACCCGCAATTCAGGCACGTTATCGTATGAAGGATTCCTCACCATCTCATCTGTAAGGATAAAATATGCGCCCCCCCCTTTTTCTTTTACGGGCGAATATATTGATTCAAAGTCTCGCGCCACCCAGTTCGCCATCTTGAGAACCTTATTGGAAGCGTTGATCGTGAGATGCCCATACCCCGGGGGTATGATCACCTTGTCCCCCTGTTGCGCTTTTACCAGTATTACATCTTTTATTGAATCATTATCAGGTTGCTGCATGACATAATGGGCTTCACCGCTTAATACTTCGTATACTTCGGGAAATGTGACATCAGTACCGGGCACGCAAGGATGATAATGTCCTGCTGTTTTTACGAATTCACACCCAAGCATACAGGGGGGAATGACTGTAATATCGTACCTGAGCCCGTGCTCTTTTGCAACAGCCGCATCATTTTTGCTGAGCGACAGGTCGCGATACATATAATACAGCTCAAAATTTTCTGCAGTTGACAGCCATTTCCTGTCGTAAATGACATCTTTCATATCAAAAAGTGTCCTTATATTTGGCTTTACCCGCTTTGTCCCGAATTCCATCATAGTATCCATCTAACACCCATTGTGAATATTAATATAAATTCATTTTGTATTTTTCTTAAATAAGGAATTCATCCTTTCGGGATAAAATGAAAAAATATTCCCTGCTGTGACAAACAGAGTACCGGTCCAGAAGATCAAAATATGAAACTGACTATCTCTTAGCGTCACAAAATTAAATATCAGTATTACTATACCCAGATGCAGCATCGACGAACCCAGCCTCACAATATAACCTTCTTTTTCAAATCTTATTTTCTTGTTCTTATTAAATGTCAGAATAAGAACAATGCCCTGGATACATGAGATCACCGCCAGGATAAAACCCATCGCAGTCTCCATGTCAAATAAAAATGTCAGAAGAATCGTTACTCCAAGCGCCAAAATGCTTATTTTTACAAGGATTTCCTGTTCAAAAAGTCTTTTCGGTATACATAAACCAAGTGATATCAGGAGCAGTACCAGGAAAGGGTACAGGTATGAGTTCATATCATATATGAACTGCGGGTATACGGTCGTCCCTGTCCATCCTGGAGTTGCTGCAAGATAATTGTAATATGTAATACCATAAACGCACACAATACCTATCGCAAAAAGAATGAGCGTTGTCAGGACAATGAGATAATAATCGTATTTTTTCGGTTTCACGGCTGCACCACCGAATGTATCCCCGGGACGATATAGGTGAGAAGATAAGTAAATACAAGCGTTGCAAAACAGAGCACGCCAAGGAGCGCAGTGGTCTTCCACAATTTTCCCCTGTCAACATAAATGCGGGCGTGCAGGTAAGCGCTGTAAAGCACCCACATCATTATAGAGCCGCTTATCTTGGGGTCCCACCACCATGCGCTGTCCTTCCATGCCTCTATAGCCCAAGGGTAGCCGATAAGCATTCCTGCCGTGAGCAGGATATACCCGGGTTTTGCGTACCTGTAAGCGATCTGATCATACTGACTGACATGCCGCCACAGCATGAAGACGCATGCTGCGAACGTGATAATAAGGGATGCATACGCGATGAATAGCATTGGAGGGTGTGTCCACATGTAAGTTGAATTGTAGTAGTATGTAATGCGTCCATAGAGCGTCCCAGCTATCTGATAGATATTCCCATCGCCAGTCAGGGCTGCATACCATCGGCTTATTTCGCCGTGCACTATCGGAAGGGGTTCATTGAACGGGTTTGAGAATAAAAACACGATTGATGAAAAAACAGATAATATTACACCCAGAAAGGAACGAAGTTCTTTGCGTCCTTTTAGCGTCAATGCAAAAACCGACGCGATCATCGCCCAGAAATACAGCTTTTCAGATTCGATCCACAGGGGTATGGCAAAACGGCTGCTCTCTACTGGCAATTGCATGTCCACCGGGTATTCGATCAATACTGTATTATAAATCCGGACATGGAACCAGATTATAATAATAAAGCCAACAATATAAAGACCTGTCTGGATGTATAGGAGTTTAATCAAATAATTGAAATAATCCTCCTTCGCATTCCTTAAAAACAGGATGGACAGAAAACCCATTAATAAAGCAACTATGAAAATATATGTAATTACAGGCTGACCGATGCTTGATGCAAATTCCCTGGCTGCAAGGTATTCCGCAAAACCCATTACAACTCTATCTCCCTGACAGGCTCTCCCTCCACAGTATCAGGCGCGAGCCAATCTATTATCATTATCAATTCTTCTGTGTTATCTGCTGATATCTCAACATGTATCGAGCCCAGGCTTTCCTCTCCAGCAGGGAAATTCACCTTTCCAACAAAAGCGACCTGTTTATTCAGGCGAAATTGTGTGTTATTACCTTCCATTCCGTTTATAAGGATGCGCCTGGCTGCATCGAGGATACGGAACTCTCTTAAAAGAGTATGAAGTCTTCTCAGGCTTTCAAGGCCCCCCTCACCATAAAGTTGAGGTGTCCCGAAATTCCGAAGATTAAGATCAACAGGGAATACATTTGTGATCGCAGTTCTTACACTTTCTTCGATTTCCGTAGGATATACGAGCGCAGATATCGTGACAATTGTGTTCATACTGTTCGGAACAATTTTCTGATTTGTTCCTGGAATTCTTCAATGGAACGAGTATTATTAAGTTTTATGTCTGCCAGCCCCATTGCCTTCTCCAGGCCCCAGCTCTTTTCACGTTCGTCACGTCTTTTTAACTCCTCGATCCCGGTCATATCATCTGAACGGGCGCGTTTTTTTACCCTTTCGAACCTCAAGTCAAACGGCGCATTGATCGCAATAAGCTTAAAATCGTCCCCGAAATGATTCTTGAAGTAATTTACTTCCTCTATATTCCTTGTCCCGTCAACAACTACCACATCGCTCCTTTGCGCCCGTATCTTTGGAACGCAGCGCTTTGCAATGGCATCCATACCCTCATCCCTGCGTAAAGCTGTGCCTGTACCGCCGATATTCTCATCCGTGGGATGCAAACCCCTTCTTTTTGCTTCTTCCCGTACCTCGTCGCCCATATTGACGACGGGTATTTTCAAGCTTCGCGCCACGGCAGAAGCTTCGGACTTACCCGATGCTGGCATGCCTACAAATGCAATTAATTTCATTGAACGGTCTAATTTAGCTGGTATATTATAAACATATGCACTCAATATTTATATGGTATAAAACCTATTTAGCCTATCATGGACAATGCGATCGCGAGAACACCATCTGCGGATAGTTCAGTAAATGAGGCCCAGATAAGAGAGCTACAGGATTCCATAGATGCTCTGAAAACCCAGATGAAAGAAATGCATTCAAAACTTCTCGAAGCTGCTATCCTGAATAATAAATATGTCCAGACCATTACGGATTACCAGAAGCAGATCGAACAGTTGAAGAAACCGCCCCTTTTTATATGCAGCGTGGTGGAACTGTTTGATGGTATGGCGCTTCTCAGGCAGCACGGCAGCAACCAGGAAATTGTCACGACAATACCGGATGAAATGAAACAAAAGACTGAGGCAGGTTCGCGTGTTGCAGTAACAGGCAACCTTTCTATCGTCAGGGTACTGTCAAAATCCGCAGATGTACGTGCGCGGGTAATGGAACTTATAGAGGCGCCAGATGTAGATTATAACATGATAGGGGGGCTTGGCAAGCAGATAGATGAAGTTGTGGAGACGCTTGAGCTTCCGCTCACGAATCCTGAGCTTTTTACAGAAGTAGGTGTGGATGCTCCAAACGGTATCCTGCTTTATGGCCCTCCGGGAACGGGAAAGACGCTTATTGCCAAAGCTGTGGCGCATAGAGCCAAGGCTACATTTATAAGGATGAGCGGGACAGAGCTTGTCCAGAAATACATAGGAGAAGGCGCCCGGCTTGTCAGGGACGTATTCGATATTGCACGGGAAAAAGCCCCGAGTATCGTTTTTATAGATGAGATAGACGCTGTTGGAAGTCGCAGGACTTATGACGGCACATCAGGTTCTTCTGAGGTTAACAGGACAATGGTGCAGCTGCTTGCAGAACTTGACGGATTTGATAAGCGCGGCGACGTTAAGATCGTAGCGGCCACGAACCGCATCGACCTTCTTGACCCTGCGCTTTTGCGGCCTGGAAGGTTTGACAGGATAATCGAGATCCCGTTGCCTGATGCCGAAGGGCGCAGGGAGATACTCAGGATACATACCCGGAACATGAAGCTTGATAACGTGAAATTTGAGGAACTTTTAAAAATAACGGATGGTTTGAGCGGGGCAGACCTGAAAGCAATAGTAACAGAGGCGGGAATGTTCGTAATAAGACGAAGAGGAAAGGCGGTAACCCTGAAGGACTTCAATGACGCCTATAATAAGATGATAGTAAAAGAAACAAAAGACGAAGTAGCCGGGATGTTCGTATAAAATAAAAGCTTAATATTAAAAACCAAAAAAAATTAATCCATTGTTTCGCCGGTATCCTTCGAGCGAATGTCGGATAGGGAGAATGCTACGGTTTTTAATTTTACTTTTTCTTCATCCGTCGCCTCTTGACCTTTCTTGAGGGCTTTAATTCTCTCCAGGTCTATACCGGAATATTTTGCGACCTGTTCATAAGTAAGTTTGTGTTTATGAAGTAACTCAATTAAATATCGTTTTGTTGATGGAAGTCCCATATATAATCACCTAATAGTAACTTTAATACATGAAACAGGTATATCAAGGTATCTTATGGTGCATAAAAAATGAATGATAAAGATATTGATGTTGTACAAACAATTGAAACTGAAATCGGCGGGATCAAAAAGTCTTTAAAGAAATTTAAACGGAAATGTACCGTCGTTCGTGTCGCGCAGGCTAAAGGCTGGAGAAACGTGGTCGTGGTGGATTCCAAGACAGATAAGAAATACTTCTTTGGAAAGGTTGTCAATCCGCCCCCCGAAATCAATCCAGGTGATGAAATGTACATAGGGTTTGAGGAATTGCCTTATGAACTTCCGGGCATAAAGCAGAAGATAATCCTCATGACACTTGACGGTTTTCAGGTTGACTGGACCATGGTCTAAGGTTCAACGGTCACGGTACCGCTGAATTTTTTCACGCCCCTGACTACGATATCGAAAGAGAATGTTCCTGTATTTTTGAAGATATGGGTTGTTCTTTTATCATTATCCAGGAGCTTATCATCGAATAGACCATCCTTGCTAATTAAGGTTAAAGAGTAGGAGCCATCGTTTATCCAGACAACTCCATCGCCCGCCTTGATTATAAGGTTTCTTTGCGCAGGAGCGTAAAAGCCTCTGTCGCGGTCTATTTTCACAGTTATATTTTTGCCTGTGTGTGTGGTGTGTGTGACCTGAGGGGCAGGAGTCGCAGTTACTATGGCAGAAGCCTTGGCCTCCGGTGTAGTGGTTGGCTGGATATCCCCGGACTCTCCGGGTACTTCCGGTATGAATGCCCAGACAATTCCCACAATAACAAGGAATGCAAGAGCTAATGTTATCACTCTATTCATATCCGGAATTCTTTGCTTCGATGCAGAAGGACGCGGTCTTGTTTTTTCAGGATCATGCCTGGAATTTCCTGGTATCTGTTTTGTTTTTTCTGGAGCCTGCCTCACAACTTCGGGTTTCTTCTCCAGTTTTGCTCCGGCTTCAGGAGTAAGAGGTTTTGCTATGATATCTCCAGCCCCGGTTAAATCCCTGCTCCAGTTGCATTTTGGACATATATCTGCAACAGGAAAATCAATACTGCCATGACCCAGATTTTTCTGTATAGTCCTTGTTACTAGCGTCTCACCGCATTTTGGACATTTGTCTACCATTACAACACCATCCTAATAATCATTATTAAGACTTATTTATTTGAACATACATAAAATTATCTAATGGTGGTTTTTTTAACTAAAATTATAGGGCCCGGGTCGGGATTCGAACCCGAGTCGTAGGATCCACAGTCCCATAGGATGACCAGCTACCCCACCCAGGCACCTGAAACCCCGTATTTAAATACGGGGTTTACAATGGGGGTATCCCCGTAAATGTATCTGCAAAGGATAAAGGTTTTGTTTCTCATTAAGAATTACTTATAAAAATTTTCTCTGCAATGGCAATAGCATTGTCGGGCCTTGCAGGATATGCCCGCAGCTTTATTTCAGCCGTGATCGTGTCAGCCGCCGATGAAGCGAGTTTGACTGCGCCAGAGTAAGCCGTTTGTTTGTCGAACCTGATATGCAGGACGCATTCATCATCTACCCTATCATAAAGTTCATTTCCCAATCTCTGGAGGTCGGGTTCAGATAATCCGGATTTCACTACATCTATGAACCTGTTGCAATCCTTTCTTTTTAAACGTGCATTCATAATGGTGATGCGGTTCCCGAAATGACCTTCGGTAACAATAGTTTCAATTTCATTATCAAAAATAAAAAGCGACAGGGCGGTTTTCACCCTGTCCTCGCTTTCAGTTGCCCGGACGATAGCCCGAAATACTATATTATGTATATCTACCATCACTTTCCGGTATTATTATGCGAACGCAGGCTAGGTCTTGTCTTCTCAGTACCAATACCCTTGCGCCTCTGGCCTCTGCCTTTTCTGCCAGCGCTTGTCTTTCCTCGATAGACGCGTCCTTTCTGATTAGCATTGGTGATCCATTTAAGGTTCTTATCGCTCTTTATCACCGGATGGCTTGTGTCCACAAGGATGGTCTCGTACCATTTGTGCCTGCCGTCCTGACCTACCCAGTAGCTGTTCAATACCTGCATGTTAGGGTAGCGCCTTGCTGCGCGCTCTTCTGCGATGCTCTGGATGCTCTTTCCAGGGGTAATCTTGTTAACACCCATGTGTTTTGTCCTTCTCCCACGGATATATCTTGATTTGCGCCTTCCACCGCGTCTTATTTTTACGCGGGCCACTATTATCCCCTGCTTGGCTTTGTATCCAAGGGATCTTGCGCGGTCAAGCCGTGTGGGGCGTTCAACCCTAACGACCGAAGTTTCTCTTCTCCACAGTTGCATTCTTTCCCACTGAAGTTCATCCACATAGGATTCGTCAGGTTTTTTCCATGCGTCCCTGATAAACGCGTACATTGATTTCATTGTGTGTTCACCTGCTGTTTTACGGTTCAGCCCTTACGGGCCACATCCCTGCGGGATTTTCTCCCGCCGCTTGCGCCTAGAACTATTTCATTGTAATTAAAGATATCCCAGATACGAACATGTTTTTCTCACCCCAAGGTATATAAAGCTTTAAATACCCTATAAAAAGGGTAAAGATTATGACAAAATCTGAAGAGTCTGTAAAGTCTATTAAAATAGAAAATGTTGTTGCATCAACAGGGATCGGAGTGAAACTTGATCTTAATGAGGTCATAAGGGTACTTGAAGGAGCTGACTATAATAAAGAAAGGTTCCCCGGCGTTGTTTACAGGACAACCAACCCAAAGACCGCAGCGCTCATTTTCGGAAGCGGTAAGATAGTATGCACGGGTGCAAAAAGCATCGATGACGTGAGCAGCGGGCTTAACAAGGTCTTTGATAAACTCAAAGCCATGGGTGTCGACATCCCGAATAAGCCTGAGATCACGATACAGAACATCGTGGCGTCTGCTGACCTTCATACCGTGTTGAACCTGAACGCTATCGCTATTGGTCTTGGACTTGAGAACATCGAGTATGAGCCAGAGCAGTTCCCTGGTCTTGTGTACAGGCTGTCTGTCCCGAAGGTCGTAATGCTGCTTTTCGGTTCAGGGAAGCTCGTTGTGACAGGCGGCAAGAAGCCTGCGGACGCTGAGGCTGCAGTTGAGAAGATAGTTGAGGAACTGGATGGACTTGGGCTGATGTAGCCCCGGTTTATATCTGATTTTTTTTACCGCCACTGGAATCGATAAGTTGATTTCTTTGGCTTTCAATCATCCGCGAAAATAATAATTTGCATGAAAAATTGAACTTTTTCATACAGTATTATGGACCATCAGGTTCATGATTACTTTCGCCCCACTCTCATAAGGTTTAAACCATACCAACGCTAAGATGAGATGATAACTGTGCACCGCGATCAATAAAATGTGCACTGGAGATAAATATGGCAGAAAGAAAGGGTCTGGAAGATTTACCGGGCGTTGGTCCGGCGACAGCAGATAAATTAAAAGAAGCAGGTTATGGTTCGATAGAGGCCATAGCAGTATCGTCATCCTCAGAACTTGCGAGCGTTGCTGAGATAGGCGAATCCACGGCGCAGAAAATAATCAACGCAGCCCGGCAGGCTGCGGACGTTGGTGGTTTTGAAACCGGCGATCTGGTTCTCGAGCGCAGGAAGCTTGTGGGAAAACTCAGTTTCGGAACAAAAGCATTTGACGACCTGATGGGCGGCGGCATCGAGACGCAGGCAATAACCGAATTCTACGGTGAGTTCGGCTCAGGGAAGACACAGGTGGGGCACCAGATGGCTGTTAACGCGCAGCTTCCGGTCGAGGAAAAAGGTCTTGGCGGCTCGGTGATAATAATCGACACTGAAAACACCTTCAGACCAGAGAGAATAATCCAGATGGTAAAGGGTCTTTCTGTGAAAACCGGGATTGAATACGATCCCGAAGAATTCCTGAAAAACATCCATGTGGCAAAAGCATACAATTCAAATCATCAGATATTGCTGGTAGATACAGCTATGGATCTTGCAAACAAGTTAAAAGACACAGATAAACCTGTTCGTTTGATAATAGTCGATTCTCTCACGGCTCATTTCAGGGCAGAGTATGTGGGTCGCGGCACTCTGGCTGACAGACAGCAGAAGCTCAACAAGCACATGCATGAACTGATGAAGTTCGGAACCCTTTACAATGCCGCAATACTTGTGACAAACCAGGTTATGTCAAAACCCGATGCGTTCTTCGGAGACCCCACAAAACCCATAGGCGGTCACATCGTAGGACATACTGCAACGTTCAGGCTGTACCTGCGCAAATCTAAAGGAGAAAAAAGGATAGCCAGGCTCGTGGACTCACCGAATCTTCCTGAAGGCGAGGCTATATTCTCTGTCACAACGGAAGGACTTAAAGATTAGAATACATATTAGGAAATGTGGAATTCAAGGCTATCGTAGTTGATATTGACGGGACCATTACCTACAGTGACAGGAGCATTGACTGCAGGGCGGTTGAGGCTTTACGGGGCGTGAAGGTACCCGTCGTCATAGCAACAGGGAATGTACTCTGCTTTGCAAGGGCAGCATCGAAACTTGTGGGGACAGGAGGTCTCATCATAGCTGAAAATGGCGGCGAACATGATCACCAGGGGTGAACACGGTGCAGGAGTAGCTGAAGCCATACAGTATATTTCTGGAAAAACAGCAATATGATCCAGTTAAATTCAAAATAACTGTTTTATTATACAATTAAAACCCATAATAGCCATCAAAAAACAACAGCACTGATTTTAAAACTGAAATAACTATAAAAAATGTCGACGTATATTTATTTGCGGCAGCCTTCTATCGTATTTGAGTGTGCCGGATAATACCGGCATATCTCTCCCTAAGTTTATAAAACGGATATAAATATCATGAACAACATGATACTTGAACTCCCCGACGAAGCCGGAGGAAAAAGTCTTGTTTATTATACCAGGCCGGGTGTGGAATCTAAAAATAATGGTTTGAATATGATATATAATTCTCTCAAGAATGGGAGGACTTGTGTATTCATAGCTTCCAAAACGAAACCTTCTGTAATAAGGAAACAAGTCCATCAAGTCTTATCTTTTTTGATTCGTTATCCACATAATGGACCTTTGTGGTGAAGAAGTGACTGTTGAAGCTGTCAGGGTATGGAATAGAGAAGCAAAACTGTACGGCCATGACATCGTATAAAATTTCACTGCCTGGCCGTATTCCAGACAGACACTTACTACACTCAGGAACATGACTGTGAACACAGGAAGCACAGAAAGAAGGGGACCTGCCCATGTTCGACAAAGGTTGTTGAAATCAAGTAAGGTATGTTAAAATAATGTAAGAAAAATTTTCCTGAACTTCAAAACGGTTAAATAGTTTAAATTATAGTTTTATTAAAGAGGGATACTATCGAGCTTAAATCAAACGATTTTGTGAAAGTGCTTGGAATAGTGGTCGGAATGGCTACTGTAATGGTTTCTGTAGCCTACGGCATCACATACATACTTGAGATCCACCCATATCCTGTCCCGCTGCATTATATATTTTTCATATTCGCGATCGGATTCGTGGTATTTTCAGTTTACTTTGAAAAGGAGAGAGGCGCCATATATCCCTGGTCGCTTATGGGAGGGGCGATAGTATCAGCGATAGTTTCGTTCATATTAACAGCAACCTTCGGCGGATTGATATACATATCTGAGAAAGGCTTCACTGTACTGGGAACTGATTCATGGTTTTATGCTCTTTCCATTTGCATTGTTCTAAGTATGATACTGTATAATCTCGCAAAAAATAAGTTATAGTCATTCCGTTATATCAACACATCTTCAAGCCCTGCTTCTCTTACAATATCAAGCGCCTTCTGGACCTCCACCGGCATAAGGCTTCGGTTAATTTCGAGATGCTCATAAGCCCTGTATGTCGGACGGTACTGGAACATCAGGTTGAACCTGACGTTCAGTATATTCTCTTTCACCCACTTAACGATAGGCCCTGTGCAACAATCAAGATGACCCGGAAGAACAAGCTGCCTCAGCAGGATCTCCCCATCTGTGTAAGCCTTCTTGAAATTGCGCGTTACAACACTCCAGTAGTCAGGTACGTTGGAATATTTTTTTGCGCAATCATCATTCCCATATCTCATATCGCCAAGATATACATCCACCACACCCTCAAGCAGTTCTGCGACCTCCTTTGAATGGTACATATTGGAGTTCCAGACGACTGGGACATTGACCTTAAGGGCATTCAGTACCCTGAGGATGGTGTGTGTATGCGGCGTTGGCGTGACGAAATTCACATTCCTGGAACCGTATTCGCGGCGCAGTGTGATAATCCTTGCAAGCTCATGTGGTAGAATGGGAGTGCCGTCGCGGGGTGACTGGGAGATATCCCAGTTCTGGCAATAACCGCATCTAAAGTTGCAGCCTGTGAAGAATACCGTGTGGGACGGGACAAGTTCAGGCTCTTCTCCCTGATGCAGGAACTCGGCAGAATAGCGCGAGACCGCATCGATCCTGCAGTAACCTGTCTTTTTATGTTTGCGGTCAGCTCCGCAACGCCTCTCGCAGAAATTGCAGTTCTCAAGCATCATATTTGCGATCGTGACCTTAAGGTCAAGGAGCGAGGATGCAGCCGGGGGAGGAAGGTCATGCATAGAGCTTACACGTTCAATCCTCTCACGGAAGGACTTCATCGCCTCATCGTGCAGTCCCCATAGTTCAGGAAGTGAAGAATCTTTATTGAAATCAACTCTCACTGATCTTGAGATAAGGAACTGTGAAGGGAGCCTGTCCCTCATCACTTCAAGATATCTCGCAAGATAGATCGGTTCTCGGTAATTCAAATTCATGATCGTTAGCTATTACAAAGCCTTTTTAGTCTTAAAGATTATCTTAACTCAATAATATTAAGGACGAACTAAAGGACGGTGAATATACATTGGTAATAGGCGTAACACTTGTTAATGTGGTGCCGGGACAGGAAAAAGTGGCATATAATGGACTTCTTAAGATAAAAGGGATAAAAGACATATACCATGTTTTCGGAGAATTCGATTTCGTGGTGATAAGCAATGTGGAAGGATTGAGCGCCCTGAACAAGCTCGTGGATACAATAAGGGAAAACGAGAACGTAACTTCAACTCAGACGATCGTAGGTGCAGAACTTTAAGAGGATGCCTTAATGGTCATTGCCGAAGAGCTTGCGAAAAAGCAAAAAGCCATTAGCATCGCAGAATTTTTCGAGAAGAACAGGCAGATACTGGGTTTTGATTCTAGCCCAAGGTGTCTCTTAACTTCCGTAAAAGAAGCGGTGGATAATGCACTGGACGCGTGCGAAGAATCAGGGATACTTCCAGATATTTTCCTCAAGATAGAAAGCAAATCAAAAGATAACGTTACTCTTATTGTTGAGGATAACGGGCCTGGTATCGTTAAAGAGCAGATACCAAGGGTTTTTGCAAAATTGCTTTACGGCTCGCGCTTCCATTCAGTTAAACAGAGCAGGGGGCAGCAGGGTATTGGAATCTCGGCTGCGGTACTGTATTCTCAGCTTACATCCGGTCGACCCGTGAAGATAGTGTCCAAGATCGATAAGAAGGCGCCTGCACATTATTTTGAACTTCTTATAAACACGCAGACCAACGAGCCTGAGATCATAGCAGATAAGATAATAGAATGGGACAGGATGCGTGGAACTCGCATCGAACTTGAGATGGCTGCAATGTATGTTAAGGGCAGACGCCAGTCAGTGTATGAATACCTGAAGGACACCGCAATAGTGAACCCCCATGCCCGTATCACACTTATCGAACCTGACAACAACCAGATAGTTTTTGAGCGGGTAACTGATAAAGTACCGGTTCAGGCTGCAGAGATACTCCCGCATCCGCACGGTATCGAACTCGGGACACTTATGAAGATGCTGAGATATACAGAAAAAGACGAAATGGCGCTCTTTTTACGACATTCATTTTCACGTATCGGGCCGCAGACAGCATCTGAGGTCTGCAAGAAATCCGGTCTTGATCCTGAAAAAGACCCGAAGGAAGTTACACTTGATGAGGCAAAAAGACTGCATGAGGCTTTCACTAAAGTAAAGATCTTAGCCCCACAAACAGACTGCCTTTCCCCCATTACCGAGGAACTCATCCGCAAGGGGCTTGAGAAGGAACATACCATTGATTTTATCGAGACCACGACGCGCCCAGCCGCAGTACACAACGGGCATCCGTTCCAGGTAGAGGCTGGTATAGCATACGGTGGAAACCTCCCAAAGGATGGGAAGGTAGAGATACTTCGTTTTGCCAACCGGGTTCCGCTTCTTTACCAGCAGGGAGCGTGCGCTGTGACCCATTCAGTCGAGGGTATTAAATGGAAGGCATATTCCCTCGACCAGCCGGGGAATTCGATACCAGTTGGTCCTGCGATAATACTTGTGCATGTGGCTTCCACGCACATTCCTTTCACTTCTGAATCAAAAGAGGCGATAGCCGACGTGCCTGAGATAGCCCAGGAGATCGACCTTGCGCTGAAAGATGTGGGTAGAAGGCTCAAACTTTACCTGTCAAGGCAGGATAAGCTCGAACTGAGACGGGAAAAGGAAGAGATCATCCAGAAGTTACTTCCTCTTATCGCCAGGAAGGTCGGGGAGATACTTGACCGTCCAACTCCTGATATTGGACCTGTCGTGGCAAAGATAATGGGCAACGTGTTCATCAAGAGGCTCATCTCACAAAATGGCAAGGGATGCGAGGTTGAGATACGGCTTAAGAACCACAGCGATGCTGTGCGGCACTTTTCACTTCATGAGACACTGTCTTATGCCATTAAAGATCCAAGCCCTGAGCCTAAAAAGATCCCTCTTGGTAAGCAGACCGATCATCTATGGAAGATATCTCTTAAGCCGCAGGAAGAGAAGGCCATTATTTACAGGCTGGATATCAATTCAGAGGAAGCGTCAAAACTCCCGCAGCTTGTGGCTGAGGGGATCGATGAGGAACTTATCACAGGCGCAAAGGTGGTGAACATATGACATTCAAGAGCAACAAAGAACTTCACGATTCACAGGCAAAGACAACGCTAAAGAAGCTGATCCAGGATTTCTACGAGCAGTTCGAGAGCGAGAACATCCCTCATATCGTGCTGCCCACCCGAACAAAGAAGAATATCGAATTAAATGAAGTATCTGATGTGTGGGTATATGGGGACAGCGAGAGCATGCGCAGCGCCAAGACCGTTAAGGGTGCAAGGCAGATCCTCAAGACCTCGTACGTGGTTGATCTTCTTATCAAGGGCCATCTTGATCTGGACAAGAGTTCAACGCTCAGAGAACTTTACTATATCAGCGAGAACTGGGATATAGCGAAGTTCCATGAGCAGACAGAGAGCGACCGGCTGATAGAGGACCTTGAGATAATCACAGGCTTGCAGCGTGAGGATTTCCATGTGCGCCCTGAGGAGAACGGAGCCACGATGTTCGGACCTGTCAAGATCAAAGAGGTCACAAAGCGGGGCGAGCGCACCATGCACTGCCAGGAGGACGTTGGCGAGGCAGGGTACCAGATACCCTACAATGTGGAGACTGTACAGTTCCTTGAGCATGATGCCAAGTTCATTATCGCAGTTGAGACCGGCGGTATGTACGACCGGCTCATCGAGAACGGATTTGATGAGAAATTCAATGCAATTCTTGTGCACCTGAAAGGGCAGCCTGCGCGAAGCACAAGGCGGCTTATCAAACGCATGAACGGGGAGTTGAAGATACCGGTCGTGGTTTTCACTGATGGCGATCCCTGGAGCTTTCGCATCTTTGCAAGCGTTGCTTACGGAGCTATTAAGACAGCGCACCTATCAGAGTTCATGGCTACGCCAGAGGCAAAGTTCATAGGGGTGCAGTCATCTGATATCGTGGAGTATGAGCTTTCCACTGATAAGCTCAATGACCAGGATATCAAGGCGCTTCATAGCGAGCTTACAGATCCGAGGTTTGAGACTGATTATTGGAAAGAGCAGATAAACATGATGTTGAAGCTTGGGAAGAAGTCTGAACAGCAGGCTTTTGCTGGGAAGGGGCTGGATTATGTGACGGATACTTATCTGCCTGAGAGGCTGGGGGAGATGGGGGTGGTGTGAAGATGATAAATATCAGGCAAACGGATTTTAAATTTTATTTCAGAGAATTCTAACTGAAATAACCGAGTTTAAAGACGAGATAAAATGTAATCGAAACGATGGCTTTAATATTAAAGATGAATATAATAAAATCATGAATGGAGAAGAAGATTACTTAAAAACACTTTCAAAAGATGGAGCTAATATAAAAAACATATTGACTTACATCAAATCGATTGATAAACTCACAGAAAATGATCCAATTAATAACTTTCATAAGATAAAAAAGGATATGATTGGAATTGAAAAAACATTAAACCAGAGCAGATTGGATGGGTTTATAAAGGAAGGTATTGAGCAGCATTTACAGCCAATAAAAGAAAAAATTCCTGAGTGGGAAGATTCTGTCCACAAAAGCTTTGGACTAAAATTAGAAGAATCGCTCCAGCAATCCGGATTTGAATTAGAAGGGCACTATCCGAATCTCAAGGTTTTATTATACACTTTAGAAGTGAATTTAGAAAATAATACTGTTGCAATCTGGTTTGGCCCTCTGCAAGAAAAATTGAAAACATGCAAACTTGTACCTGAGGATATCGTTGAAAAACTAAAGGATATTCACAATAAGAATACTCAACAAAGGTATGACGATAAAACTTTCAGTTCATATTTATATGAAGCTTATAAAATAGCGTCTTACCGTAATAAACTAAAAATTGGAGAACAGGTAAAAATCAGGGATATTCTTTCTGAGTTTGCTTTTTTAATTCAGGATATTACGTTCAAAACAAATCCGATTAAGAATAGATACAAAGATTATGGGAGTGTTTTCTTTGCTTATGATTTATACAGGTTGAAAGAGAGGAACATAGAAAATCATGAAATAAACATGATAACTGCTACGAGGGCGTTTACTGCCAGAAGAGCTGATTTTTTGTGGATCCCATCAAATGAAAAAGGGGATGGTAATTATATTTCACACATTAAGTTCAGGGAGCTATAACGATGGTAAATGAAGCTGAGAAAAATGTAGAAATAGATCATCATGTTGCGAAAAAAATTATAGAAAGTGTGGGAGGTTCAGGAAACCCTCCTGAGTATGGATTCCAATATTTCACAGTTGGACTGGATGATTACCTTAAAACGATCGATGAAGAATATCTCAAAAGTTTCATAAAGGAAGGCGGCTCTACTTTTAAAATGGTAGTTGGAATATATGGGGGCGGAAAAACCCACTTTCTGTATTGTATTCGGGAAAATGCCTGGAAATACAACTATATAACATCATATATAGAATTAAGCCCCGAACAGACGCCGTTCCATAAACTGGATATGGTCTACAGGGCAATAGCTGCAAATCTTATCTATACACAAACACCTGATGAACTTTTATCGGGATATGAAAGAGGAATAGAGGCGGTTATAAAAGCATTGTACAATCGAAAGTATATGGAAATTTCGGATAAACTATCCCCGGATGCTGTACTGCAAGAACTTGATCGCTATGCTTCGTCTATTGGACCTTATGAAAGCACCAGTTTCAGAAATGCTATCAAGGAGAGCCTTCTTAGCCTTGCAGAAAAGCGTGATGATGATTTCACATTGATCATGCAATGGTTAAAAGGTGAAAATCCTCCTAAAAGTATGCTTAAAGAGTTTAAAATTTTCGAAAAAATAGAGAAGAGCACTGCATTTAAAATGATACGTTCACTTGTGCAGTGGACACAGGAAATAGGATATTCCGGACTTATCGTACTTATGGATGAAGCAGAACAAAATTCAAGCATGAGTTCCAAGCAAAAAAGTATTCTTCTTACTAATTTAAGAGAACTGATAGATGAATGCGGGCGGGGAAATTTAATGCATACGATGTGGTTCTATTCAGTTCCGGATGAAAATTTTCTTGAAGGAAAAACGAACATTTATGAAGCTTTACGTCAAAGACTATCTGAAGTTTTTGATTCAGAAATAAATCCAACAGGAGTAAAAATAGATCTTGAAAAAATTCCGATGGATGCAGTAGAACTGTTGATTGAAAGCGGAAGAAAACTGGCACATATTTATGAAAAAGCTTACACTGTGCAATTTGATAAAATCGCACTTGAAGAAACTCTAAGTAATATCGCAAAGGCCGCTTATGAAAGAAAGAGGGAAATCGGTCACAAAAGGCTATTTGTTCAGAAAATTGTTAAAGCATTTCATAAAATGCATAAAGATGGAAAACCTGTTTCTCCTGAAGATGTTGAGCTATAGGGGCAAAGAAAGATGCAGACGTTGGAACATAAAATATACGGGAGAGGAGAAAAACAAAAAGAAAGATTTAAAGGATTTGAACTATACATAAGATTTGAAGATGGTATCTCAAGATGGATCAGAAGAGACGATATTAGATTTATCTCTGTACCCACTATTCTAACAAAGCCGACAGAATCACAACCACCTGTATTATCGATAGAGCAGTTTAAAGCAAGGCAAATAATTGAAGCATTAAAATTAGGTATTGTTCCTCATAGCGACATTGGAATGTTTACATTCGGACGCCAAAATGAAATAGATCAAATTATTAGCTGGTTAAGTGATCCAGATGATGGGACAATGGCAATAACTGGCGAATATGGAAGTGGAAAGACGCATTTCCTGGAATACATATATTCAACAGCCCTCAAAGATAATTGGGCAGTTTCAATAGTCAATCTTGATCCCGGCGAATTATCATTTCATCAACCAAAGAAAATTTATGAATATATAATCAATTCGTTCAAATTTAAAAATAAAGATGGGAATTTCAGGGAATTTTTAAGAGAAATCGCAAACAGCCATGATTTTAATAAACTTAGTGAACATCAATATCTAAATAGGGCCATTGAAATAATTAGAAATGAAGCTGATGAAGAAGACTTCTGGGAATGGATAGAAGGAAAACCCGGTTGGTATGATTATCCTCAGATGCACGACTCTTCTACAAGTGCAAATATCTACTGCTATTTATTGAGTGGAATTGGCTGGGCTTTGAAAAATATTCTTGGATTGAATGGTTTGTTAATTTTATTTGATGAGGGGGAAAGTGTAGATTCTTCCTGGTACACCTCATATCAAAACAAAAATTCACTAAATTATTTAACAGGACTTATTCTAATGGCAAATAATGACAAACGGCTGGTGAAAGAAGTACAAGAAGATAAATTTTATCAGCATCGAACTTATAAAGGATGGTGGGGTTCTAATACAGGATTACAGTATTGCGGTCGCAGCCAACTGCCTTTTTTATGGAACAATCCCTGCAGTGTTAAAACGATTCTTGCGTTTACTCCGGATTTTTCGATTCTGGACAGGGAGCCATTCAACATGGCTAAAGAATTAAAACTTGAGCAGATCGGTAACGATGTGATCTTAAGGGAGATTTCAGAAAAAATCATCGAAATATACAAACAAGCGTATGATTACAAAGGTAATATTCACATATCTGAAATAGTTGAATTTGTACCAAAAGATAATATTAGAAAATTCATTAAAGGGATAGTGGAAGCGTTAGACCTTATGCGATTTTACCCTGACAAAAGTATGGAAGAGCTCGTAAGATGAGTTGCGCCGGGCAAATTATTGAAATAAAGAGAAAACTTGGCAGAACATGGAACACTTTTTTTAGTAAATTCGGAAATTTATTAGAAATCCAATTGAAAGCTATACCTGTGGTATTAGAACGAAAAAATGCCATAGTCGTTTCATCAACTGCAAGCGGAAAGACGGAAGCTGTGGTGGCGCCATTAATTGAAAGGTTTTTAAGAGAAGAATGGAAAAATCTGGCGATCCTGTATATTTCTCCAACAAAGGCTTTAGTCAATGATATCTACTATCGCTTAAACGGTCAATTGGAGGAACTTGAAGTTTCAGTATCAATAAAAACCGGGGATAATCCGCAATTTAATCCCAATAAACCTCCGAATTTTTTAATAACTACACCGGAATCTTTTGATTCATTGCTTTGCAGGCATCCCGGATCATTTAATGATATAAAAGCTGTTATCCTGGATGAACTGCATCTTCTGGATAACACTTACAGGGGCGATCAACTTCGCCTGCTTTTGAAGAGGTTAAAATGTACTGCACAGACGGATTTTAATATGTATGTACTATCTGCTACCATAAGCGATCCGGAAGAAGTAGCATGCAGATATTTTAAAAATTTTGAGATTGTTAAAGCTTCAGGCAGGCGGGAGATCGATTATACACTTGTTCAATCGGTTAGAGAAGTTTTTGAATATACAAAAATAGAGAGACTTAAAAAGTTACTGATCTTCTGCAATAAAAGAGCAAGTACTGAGACAATGGCGTCGGAATGCAAGGGTTTGTGGGAGTCTAACCGGGTAGCTGTTCATCATGGAAGTCTAAGCAAAACAATCAGGGAAGAAGCCGAGAGCTTTATGAAAGAATCGCAATATGGAGTTTGCATAGCCACTATGACGCTAGAAATTGGGATTGATATCGGAGATATTGATTCTATAGTGCTTGCAGAAGTTCCATGGAGTATTTCGTCGCTGCTTCAAAGGATCGGAAGAGGAAGCAGACGCACACTTAAGAACAGGGTTTTTGCTATTTACAATTCAGATTGTGAAAAGATGCTGCTTGAACACATGTTTAAATATGCAATTGAAGGGTATGTTGAATCAGTTGATTACTCACCGGATCTGTCTGTAGCGGTACAACAAATATTTTCATCTCTTTATGCCAATCCGAAAGGACTGGATAATATATATTTTTCGGAACTTTTTAATGAATTCTGTTCAGAAAACGATCTTAAGGATATCTCAAATTATCTTATGAGAAAAAGCTGGATAGAAAAAAGAAATAGAAAATGGTATGCGGCAACCAAATTGATGGATTTGGGGGATAAAGGGAAAATTCATTCGAATATACCTAATAGTAAAAGATTGGTAGTTATCGATGTCAATTCCAAACGAATTGTGGGAGAGGTACAATATCCGGTTGATGATATTTTTCTTTTTGGGGGGAGTATCTGGAGAATAGTCAATATCCTGGGAGATAAAATATACGTGAAACCTGAGAAGGGGGAAGCATCGGCGATAAAATTCAAAAGCTGTGATTCAAATGGAGCATTTTATTATTTTTTGCCGGGGCATTTGAGGGAGTGATGGG
>CBFFLL010000004.1:0-1188 GCA_965642175.1 Candidatus Methanoperedens nitratireducens
AACAACTGGATAACTGCCTGTCAACCTCTGAACTGGCTATTTCAAATTCCATCGCCGCAAGTAAAGAGAAGACTGCCATCAATCAGTATGCCCAAAAGAGTAAGGAGTTCCTTAAAAAATATATTGAGGATGGCAAGGTTAAGTTTTCAGATGAAGTATTCAAAGAAATTTCAGACTACGAACAAAAAATAAACTCTGCAGACAAGGAGAATCGAGTCACACTGGAGTCTTTTTTTGTCCAGGACCCTCTGCCTGTTATTTTCAGGAATTTTATCATTAAAGCTACAAAGGACGGCTATTCCGGCAAGAATGAAAAAGCCCCTTCTTAAAAAGGAAGAAGTGCCCGATATTAACGGGGTAGGCGATTACCTCCTGACTGACGTTATACAACTGGGAAATCAACTTGAAGTCGTTATCAGGAAAAGGCAGGATGTTGAATCTGAGCGGTTTAGACTGAAGATGGATTTCAAGGATGGATTTAACATTAAAGTCTACCATGCCGGTGAAAAGGAAGTGGAAAAATATATTCAGGCGGTTCCTGCATTAAATAGTGTGCTTAACGTAGCATTGCTTCGGGAACTGGGGGAGAAGATTATCGCGCGGGTAAATGCTCTTTATCCCAAAAAACGGTCGATGGAGTCACTACAGTTTAACCATAAAGATGTATTTGAAGATAATCAGGTATATGAACTCATGCAGAAGGTGGCTGAGATAAATGCTCACACGGTAGCCCAGATAAAAAAACACAGCCCTTCCGCAGAAGAGCTTTCTCTCAAAGTTGAAGATGACAGTGGGAAGCGAAGCGAGATATACCTGAAAAAATCACAGGTCAAAGAGAAGCTTGGCATGATAAAGGAAAAAGGAGACCGGCTACTAAAACTTCTGGATATTCAGTAAGATCCCCCTTTTCGCCTCTTTTTGTCTCACCCGGGTTAGTCCTGGGATTCTACACCTGGGTTTCTCCCCCAAAACCTATATGAATGATGGAGTTGTATGCGTTTAAAAATGGAGAACTAATATGGGAAATATTCGACCCACTTATATTAAATCATTAGCAGCACAGTTACTTGAAGAGCATAGTGATCTTTTTACTACAGACTTCTCGCATAACAAGGAATTCGTTACCAAATATACCAATGTAGATAGCAAAGTTATCAGGAATCGCGTTGCAGGATATATTGTTCGCTC
>CBFFLL010000004.1:1198-13581 GCA_965642175.1 Candidatus Methanoperedens nitratireducens
GTTAAGGCTATCAGAAAGAAATAAGAGGGGACCATGATAGAAGGTGTTCTGCCTGCCCTTATTACCCCTTTCACCAAAGATAACAGGGTAGATAAGGACGGCATACGCCAGAACATCGAATTTTTGATAGATGGGGGCGTATCTGGCGTAGTTCCATGTGGAACAACTGGCGAGGCTGCCACTCTTTCAATCCAGGAACATGAAAAGGTAATCGAATATATAGTTGAGTACTCTTCTGTCCCGGTTGTGGCAGGGACTGGCTCTAACAATACTGCAGAAGCGCTTGAGTTGACAAAATTCGCCCAGGATGCAGGCGCAGACGCCGCATTACTTATTACTCCTTATTACAACAAGCCCAATGACAGCGGGATGCTCAAGCATTTCATGACTATTGCAGAAGCTGTAGATATCCCGATCATCATTTATAACGTCCCTTCACGAACAGGGATAAACCTGAAACCTGAACTCACGGCAGAGCTTGCAAAGGTAAGTAATATCGTGGGGATAAAAGAGGCAAGCGGCAGCCTTGACCAGATCACAAGGATAATCGAACTTACAAAAGGCGAGGATTTTGCAGTATTATCGGGCGATGACGGCCTGACGCTTCCAATACTGTCTATTGGAGGAACAGGTGTCATCTCAGTTGTTGCGAACGTAGCCCCGAAACTTGTAGTTTCAATGGTCGAGGCTTTTCGAAATGGAGACTCGGAAAGAGCAAGAGAACTTCATATGACTCTTGCTCCACTTACACGAGCCATGTTCCTTGAGACAAACCCGGTCCCTGTAAAAAAGGCGGTCGAGTTGATCGGTCTTCCTGCGGGGGATCTCAGGCTTCCGCTTGCATACATAAGCCCGGACAACGAGAAAAAGCTAAAGATCGCGTTAAAAAACCTTCATTTGATAGAGTGAGTTGATCATGATAAAAGTAGCAGTTACCGGAGCATGCGGGAGGATGGGCGGGCTTATTATAGAAAACGTCCTGAAGTCAAAAGAAATGAAACTTGTTTCTGCAATTGACATTAGCAATATAGGGAAGGACATAGGCGAAGTGATGCGGATAGGTGCGTTAAATGTGCCTGTGGAGGATGCAAATAACATCGAAATGTCTTTTGAGAGCTCAAAACCTGATGTACTCATAGATTTTACTGTTGCAGATCCGGCTGTAAAAAATGTTCTTGCTGCTGCCAGAAAAAAAGTAAATCTCGTCGTGGGTACGACCGGTTTTTCAAGAGAGCAGCGCTCAATTATGGAGACGGCCATCAAATTCAGCGGCGTTTCCGCAGTAATTTCCCCGAATTTCTCAATCGGTGTAAATGTGTTCTATGGGCTCCTTGCTGAAGCGGCGAAGCGCCTTGGTGATTACGATATCGAAATAATAGAGGCGCACCACAACCAGAAGAAAGATTCACCAAGCGGAACGGCATTGAAAGCCGCCCAGACCCTAACAAATGTGCTTGGGGAGCGTGAGTTCGTTTACGGAAGGAGCGGTCAAGCCCTGCGTAAAAGGGAGATAGGTATACATGCAGTTCGCGGTGGCGATATTGTTGGAGATCATATGGTACTGTTCGCGGGCGATGGGGAGCGCATCGAGATAAAGCACCAGGCTCACAGCAGGCAGGCATTCGCAAAAGGTGCCATAAGAGCGGCTGTTTGGGTTTGTTCTGCACGGTCAGGTGTTTTTGATATGAAGGATGTCCTGGGAATAAAATAACCCATTTTTGCCGAAAAGGTTAAAAGGAATGTGAGAGAATGAGAGCAAAATCATTCACTCTTTATGAGGTGATTAAACGTTGTACCGGGTAATCCGGCACATGTATCGTGCATTATGAGATGCATAACCCCAACTCATGTTGGAAAAGGAGGACATATAGGTTGTTAAATGAATTGCAGAACCGAAAAAACGACTTAAAGAATAAGTCTGAAGAGTATAAGGATAAAAGGAACGAGCTTAACCTTGAAGCAAGCAAGTGTGCGACTAAAAGGAACGAACTGAATACTCGTACCAAAGAGCTCATCGATGAGGCACAGCAGCTTAAAAAGTTACGCGATGAGAACAATGAAAAAGTCGGCGAGGCTAAACTCAAACGTGACGAACTGAACGAGCAGGCTAACAAGGTTTATGCTGAAATCGATAAGATCCGCAAGGATTTAAATCTCGGCGATGGTCCATCCTTGAAGGAAATGAAACGGGAAATAGACCAGTTGGAATTCAGACAACAGACTGAGGTATTAAAGACATCACAGGAACGAGAGATTGTCGAAAAGATAGCCAAATTGACTGAAGAGCTCAAGCGAAAAAAGACGCAGCTTGAAGGCAGCAGTGAATTAAAAACATTACTTGAAGAAGCCCAAGTTTTACGTGATGAGGCTGCAATACACCATGACAGGGTAAAAGAATCTGCAGAAGCTGCGCAGCAATATCATGATAAGATGATTACGATCTTTAAAGAAGCTGATGCTATAAGAGCGGAATCCGATGCCGCACATAAGGAATTTGTGAAAGCGCAGGAAGCTGCTGATGAACAGCACAGACTATTCATTCAGTCCCAGAAAGAGATCCGTGAGATCAACAAACTGATCATCGGATTAAAGAGAAAGACCAAGGAAACCAAGGACGAATCCATCAGGGAACAGACAAAGAAAGAAGCAGAGGAAGTTTATAACCAGTTCAAACTCGGTGAGAAATTAAACACAGAAGACCTCATGCTGCTCCAGAGATCGGGACTTCTGTAACCCGATTTTTTTCTCACCTGGTAGAATACAGCTTTCCATACATTCAGCTTATCACAGGAAAGAATATCTATTAAAAGACGCTATCTGATTTAGATGGAAAAGCCAGTAGTGTCTATTAAATGCTATTTTGTGAGCTGGGATAAGGCTTACAGGCTGGGAAGGAAGATCGCGCGTAAGATCAAAAAGTCAGGATTCATACCCGACCTTATAATAGGTGTAGCACGTGGAGGATTGGTACCAGCTCGTATCGTATGCGATTTCCTGCATCAGAAAGAGTTGACGTCCATAAAGGTGGAACACTGGGGGATAGCTGCAACTATTGGAAATGCAAGAATAAAATACCCCTTGCCAGAGGAAATTGACATATCAGGGAAAAGGATATTGGTGGTAGATGATGTTGCTGATACCGGAGAAACCTATCAGGTCATCGTGAAACATTTAAAAGACAGGTCTCCAGCAGAGGTCAGGACAGCTGTGCTGCAATACAAGACATGCTCCACGTTCAAACCTGATTACTGGGGTGAAAAACATGATGCATGGAAGTGGATAATCTATCCATGGGCATTGTACGAGGACATGACCGGGTTCATAATAAAGGTGCTTGTGCGGCCCATGACGCAGGAAGAGGTCATGAAGGGGTTGAATATCGGTTTTGATATAAGAATATCAAGAAAAGAACTGAGTGAGTTCCTTAACGATATGAGGGGGGAAGGAAAGCTCAGGAAATGCAAAAAGGGCAGTAAATTCTACTGGGAAAGCACTGGTGATTAATAATGGAGTGCAGGGTATATGTTCTGGTATCGGGGACAGTCCAGGGAGTTTTTTTCAGGGCAAGCACGAAGAAAAGAGCAGATGAACTGCATCTTACAGGCTGGGTAAGGAACCTTGATGATGGGCGCGTTGAAGCTATCATTGAAGGCGAGCAGGAAAAAGTCGATAAAATGGTAGAATGGTGCAGGAAAGGGCCAGATTACGCAGATGTTAAAGATGTCCAGGTGATATCAGAGAAATATATCGGGGAATTTAAGGATTTTTCGGTTCGCGGGTAGTAGTATATATTCCCGAAAGTTGTTCGCAGGTAGTAGATATTTATAGCCCGACTAATAATTTTGGTGTATGGAAAATATAGAAACCCCGTGTCCTTCATGTTCACCAGATGAACCAGTATCACATAAAGTGCTTAAAAGCACGCTGGTCAAATGCAAAGAATGCGGGGACGTTCACATTGAGAAAATAGAAAAGAAAGTCCCGGTGCGTGTCATAGTGAGTGTCGGGGACAAGTCTGTCCGCATCAGGGCCCTGCTTTCCGGTGTCATCAGGGCGGGCGATGAGCTTGTAATGGATGATGAGACATCAGGTGAGGCTTATCCTGTGCAGATAAGTTCTATTGAAGTAGGTGATAAAAGGAAAGAAACCGCACAGGTTGATGAAATTAAGACAATATGGGCGCGTGCGATCGATGAAGTCGTGGTAAAAGTTGCCATAAGCCACAGGGAGACCACCGAATCCATAGAGATGAGAGTGCCGGGAGACAGGGAATATGTCATCGGGGGAAAGATCAAAGTGGATAGTCGGGAATTGAAGATCATTCGAATAAAGATACGTGACAGCGGATTTAAGAGCAGAAAAGGCGTTGCGGTCAAGGCAAGTGATATCAAGCGGATATATGCTGAATCAGGGCGAAAGGAACTGAGACGCATTTCAAAAGGCGGGGAGCGCATTGTTATCAAAAAGCGTGAGTCTGTATGGAGTTTGAAATCCAAAAAAACAGGCTCATTGAAGACTTAAGGCTTCATGGTATCAGAGAGCGCGTGCTCGAAGCCATGCGTCGCGTCCCGCGCCATCTTTTTGTCCCCGAAAGAGAGCAGAAAAATGCTTATGTTGATCATCCCCTTTCCATAGGGTGGGGACAGACCATTTCAGCGCCGCACATGGTTGCGATAATGTGCGACCTGCTTGACATAAGGGATGGCATGAATGTGCTTGAGATAGGCGCTGGTTCAGGTTATCACGCTGCTGTTATGGCAGAACTGGCAGGAAGCGGACATGTATATGCCGTGGAACTGATAGAAGGTCTTGCACTGTTTGCCAGTAAGAATCTCAAAAAAGCAGGCATCAGTAATGTTACAGTGATCGTGGAGGACGGCTCGCTTGGGCTGCCCGGTTTTGCCCCATACGACCGCATCAGTGTTCCGTGCGCTGCGCCCGATATACCTGATACCCTGACAGACCAGCTAAAACCTGGGGGGAAGCTGGTTATACCGGTAGGTAGAGCTATTCAGGAACTTTATCTTGTGACAAAGATAAACGGGATAAAAAAAGAAGCAAAAGGGGGCGTTGTTTTCGTGCCCCTTGTTGGAAAAAAGGGTTTCCCCTTTTAGATAGAATGAAGCTCGCCGGACTGGATTTTTTGTACCAGCATGTTCCATTCGTTTTTCTTTAATCTAACAGTGTTCGCACCCTCGCCTATCAATACGTCATCACCATTTGTCTCAACTGCCGGGCAGCAGCTTTTTTCACAAATATATACTTTCATTTTGGATCCTCCTCTCTTTTACAGGTTTGTATTAGATTTAAAGTTTATTGTGGTTTTATAAGACTGCACGCAACAACTGATTCGTTAGTAGAAGCACTGCTGCAGCCCAGTATACTATTTAAAACATCCCGGATTTCCTCGGGAGAAACTGGAACTGGCGTGATCACGGGTTCAGGTGTTTCCTGCAGAACTGGCTCCTCCTCTTCTATGATTGGCGTAAAGGGCAGTTCCGGTGTTGGGTCAGGCGCTGGCGCCTCAGTAATTTCAAAGCTCGCCGCAGCATCCTGTGCATTTTCAGCCAGTTCGCTCTCTGGCGATTTTATCCCTATTTCCAGTTCATTGCTGAGCGCAGTCAATTTCCCGCTTCTGGAGTCCAGTTCATTAAATTCTACTATCGCAGGAGGAAGCCTGACCGGTTGTTCTGAGTCAATTTTAATGCTGTAGCTGAACCTTGCCTCCTTGTTCGCTTCAAGAAAATTATCAAGACTTGTTGAGCCGTTTACAAGGGTCCCTTCTGGGGGAAGCTGATCTTTGATATAAATCTTTGCCGGCGTGCTCCCGAAATTTTCAGCTAATACCGTTACAGTAACCGTGTCACCCGAATTTATCTTAGAGACATCTATCTGTTTGGTGAGCGCTATCTCAGGTCCGTGGACAACTATGGTTGGCTGGTTTGACTGGATAGAATAATATTCCTTAAGCGTACTGAAATCTGCATTTGCACTGGGTAAAACTGCACCGTTCTTATTCGCTTTCACCGGCTTTATAAGATAACGTGAATCCCATTCCGCTTTTGCGGGAATAGTTACCACCCACTTGAGTGAGTTGTTGCTCAGCAGTTTAAAACCTTCAGGCAGAGTATCCGTGATGCTCACGTTCTTAAGCTCATAATTTGCATTGTTCTTAAACGAGAGAGATACCATTGCATATTCTTCCAGGTATATCTTTGCGTTAACGTATTTTCTTAAAGTGGGGATTTGCTGTGGTTCTGGCGCTATTAAGATTGTCTTTGAAGACTGTGAGGTGTAGAATATGTCCTTTGCATCATATCCTGTTGTATTGGCGACAATTTCATAATTTTTAAGCTCAGTAATGATGGGGGTTGCGAAAATAATTTTGTTTGTTATTGAGCTCCCTTTTCTTATTCTCTCATAATTATACTTCAAAATCCCTCTCTTCAATGGCAACGTGGTTAATACATTCATATTGACATTCATGACATCAGCCGAACCTGTGTTACTAATAGTTACGGATGCGGTGATCTCAGAATTCGTCAATGATGTGTATTCACCATAATCAGTTTCAAGCGATATTTCAAGGGCCGATATACCTCTCGGGCTCATTTCTATTTCTGCAAACGGGGCATAGGTTTCATAAACCCATTCAGTACCTTCTTTAGATGGTAGCAGCTTTGCCGTCACTTTCAATTCACCATCAGGTACTATGTAGTACTCTCCCTGCGCGAGCAGAATGGAGTTGATAAGTATACCGTTCTTTGATAAATTGATCCCAACGAAAGGAATTACTGCTTGAGCAGGTGTCCCTGAATACAGGTTAGATTTAACAGGCGCAGGAAAAGCAGTTACTTTTACCGTATACTCGTTATATATGAGTTCTTCCCCGCGCATGAGTTTTTCCGATGTTCCTGTACTCCACTGGAATGTTGATAAATCAAAGGCATAAGCCGGGCTAACAAACCCTGATATTATCAGGGAGGCTATCATAAGTTTAATCAATTTGTCACATCTCATATAACAAAATCTCATACGTTGTATTCAACTATCCTATGATCATATTTAACAGAGACTTCGTACTTATAATTTACCCTAAATATAGGTGGTTCGATCATAATTATTAATTATATTAAAACAATATTTTTTATATAGTTTTTAAATCAATAGTTCGCTACCATACGAACAATTGTTTTACAGTAAAAAATAGTTATCCCTCTGAATAAGATACTCGGGAAATGAGAAGTTCCTCTTCCGATACATTAAAATGCTATTGAAACATGAATGAAGCCTATGGCAAAAAAGAAAGAAGGAAACGGCCTCATGTCCTCGGCTGGTTTAATGAGATATTATGACTCAGAAGAGACCTCCCTGCAGATCCATCCAAAAACAGTGGTTATGTTTGCCCTGGCAGCGGGACTGGCTATTCTTGCATTGAATGCAAGTTATGGGATTTGGCCTTAAGTCTCTGAAATTTGCACATTTTTTCCCTTAAGCCCTTAGCTCTTCCATGTGCCGTATTCTTTTCCGGATCAGTTCTTCAGTACCTATATCCTGTCTGCTGTAAAGCCTGCCTTTTAAAGCTGAAAGTCCATCCTGCGCTATTTTTTCAGCATCCTGAATTGTATCTGCGGTACCCAGTACCGCAATTGCCCTGGAACCTGTGGTGAATACTTTGCCGTCCTTTTCATATACGCTTGAATAGAAAACACGCGCATCCCCGGCACTTCCTATAGCTATGACTGAATCCTTTACAGGATCGTCCGGGTATCCCTCAGGGACAGCATACTTGCATACTGTCGCCTGCTTTTTAAAGGTGACCTTTGTCTTACCAAGAGTCCCGTTTACAACGGCCAAACACACATCAAGGAAATCATTCTCAATAAGCGGTATCACGTTCATGGCTTCAGGGTCACCAAATCGCGCGTTGAACTCAATGACAGAGATGCCTTTCGCTGTTGCCATGAACTGCCCGTAAAGAATGCCCTGATATGGGATGCCGGTTTCTTTCCTTATCGCCATGACTGCATCGCCCATTATCTTTTTTGCGCCTGTGTAATCTGACTCTCTCATGAAAGGCAGGATATCCTTCGCATCGTTGTACGATCCCATCCCTCCGGTATTTGGTCCCATGTCCCCATCAAACGCCCTCTTGTGATCCTGTACTGCAGGGGCGAATGCAAGATAGCTTCCGTCCACGAAAGCCTGGACAGTAAATTCCTCACCTATGAGGCGCTCCTCGATTACAAGGTCATCGTTCTTCAACACTTCACGGGCGTAAACCTTTGCGCCTTCAATGTCAAAATGGTCCCCCATCACCTTTACGCCTTTCCCGCCGGTCAGGCCCGCGGGTTTGATGACCACATCGCCCAATTCGTCAATGTACTCATCAGTGCCGCTTTCTCCTTTCCTGAAAACCTTGAATCCGGGAAGTCCTGCAATATCGTATTTCTTCATGAAATTGCGGGTCCATGCTTTATCGAACTCTATCTGCGCCGCAAGCCTTCGCGGACCGACTACCGGGATACCGGCGTCCCACAGTGCATCGGGGATGCCTGCTGCAAGCGGTGTCTCAGGACCGATGACCGCAAGTTCTATTTTATTCTTAATAGCGAAATCAACTACTGCGGGATCCGTCTCTTTTGTAAGTATGAAATCTTTACACAGGCGCGAAACACCTGGGTTTTTCTTGCTCATCGCCGCATAAAGCTGGGGATCTCTCTTGCTTCGGGCTATTGCTTCTGCAATGGCGTGCTCCCGTCCGCCGCCTCCGACCAATAGGACTCTCATGATTTACTCCACAATGTTTGCAGGAATAAAAATGTTCTGGTTTGAATAAATACTCTGTCCCTGCCCAAAATAAGAATCGTAAATATGCTGATATAACAGATCGCACTTATGCTGATATAATTCAGGCGTGTAGCTCCTCGGCAGCCTGTCCAGGATCTCCCCTATTGACAGCCTCACAACTGCCCTTGACTGTTGGCGCTTGCGCCAATCGAGTACCAATTTTTCCTTTTTCAGAGTCTCAAGAAGCTCCTGAGCGACCTTCTTTACCTCCCGCTCTTCTTTCTTTTTCAGAGCCATCTCAGGCTTTGTGAGCAGGTCAAATATCGCCAGTTCCTCCTCAGTGAGCTTTTCTGCGATTCCCCGCTTCTCCTCCGCATTAAGTTCCTGTGCAAATTTCACAAGTTTTGCGAAAAATGTCTCTATGTTGTAAGAACTCGAGTTGTACTCATCTATCATTTTCTGGAACTTATCAAGGTAATTCGTCCGGCTCTTGTTTAACCGAACTATCTGGACCAGCTTAAGATTGATTTCGCTCCTTAATTTCTCAATCTCGATGTGCTTCCGACCTTTTTCAAAACGTGCTTTCAGTGCTTCGAAGTCTATCCTGCTTAAATCCACCAGGTGTTTTGTCTCAGATGGTTCAAGCGGTTGATGGATAACATATCCTTCAGTTGAAATTGAATTGTCCAGAAGTTCATCCACTGCTTTCATGACCCCGGAAATATCTGCTTCTTTTACCATTGAGCGTATCTTCTCTGCCAAAATAGAGAAAAGAGCCTGCTTTGGGTAGAATTCACCAGCTGCCGGATCGGGAAGGATGGATCTGTATATCTTGACAATGCTTCCTGCAAGTGACATGTATTTTCTCTTCGATTCATCATTGACCAGAATTGCATCAACCGCATCGTCGATCAACCTCACGCGCTCAAAGCCATAGGCAGTTTGAATTTTTGTCAGGTCAATGCCGAGCCCCGAACAAAATGATGATGTCTCCTCGATCACCTGCCTCAATTGCTCAACGAGTTTATTCTTTTCCATTACAGGGGTTTCGCCCTCATTTATTCCCCCACCTGCGCCTGAGCCGTAGATCGCCAGTGCTTTTTGCAGGTTCCTGAACACTCCAACGTAATCCACTACAAGACCGTTTAATTTCTCTCTGAACACCCTGTTTGCCCGTGCTATGGTCTGCATGAGCGTGTGGTTTCGCATGGGTTTGTCAAGGTAGATGGTAGAACAGGACGGGACATCAAAGCCAGTCATCCACATGGCGCACACGAATACGATGCAAAACGGGTCATCCGGGTCCTTGAACTTCGTGTCGAGGTCCTCTTTTATTATTCTCCTGCGATGGACACCGATATCCAATCCCTTTTTCTTAAAGTCCTCGATCTCATTTTGCGACTGGGAGACCACGACCGCCATGTCGGTCTCTTCCATGAATTTGATCTTCTCTTCAAGTTCCTTTTTCTCGGATCCTTCGCATTTTACCAGCTTAGCCTGAAAATCCTTAAGGTACAATTTCCAGTACTTTTGCACCTTATCGTACATCCGAACAGCAGTTGCTTTGTCAATGGAAATGACCATTGCTTTCCCGAATTGTCCACGTCCCATGAAATGAGCCACAATGTCCCTGGCTATCTTCTCGAGCCTGTCATCCCTTGTTATAAGGTGGTATTCGCGCGAGAACTCACGCTCAAGTTTATTCTCCTGGTCAGGATCGAGTTCAGCCTCATCGATAAGGCGCTGCAGGTCTTCGTTCAATTCCTTGTTGGTGAGTTGAAGCTCAGGGATGCGATTTTCATAATAAAGCGGAACTGTGGCGCCGTCGTCTACGGATTGTTTGAAGTTGTAGATGCTGATATAATCCCCAAAAACCTCTTTTGTCTTTTCTTCACCGAAAATAAGAGGTGTGCCTGTGAATGCAATGAATGCCGCATTGGGAAGGGCATTTCGCATGTTCATGGCAAGGGCATCATACTGGCTGCGGTGCGCCTCATCTGTGATGACAATGATATCTTTGCGGGCTGAAAGCATGGGATAGATTTCGCCCTTCTTTTTATAAAATTTCTGAATAAGTGTGAATATGTAGCGGTGGTCTTCACGCAGCAGCCTCTTTAAGTGTTCTCCGCTCTCTGCCTGCACCTTCTCCTCAGTCACGGCGCCGGCGCCTGCAAAGTTCTTGTATATCTGGTTGTCCAGGTCCTGCCTATCGGTCACGATTACGAATGTGAAATTGCCAGGAATTTTTCGAAGCACTTTCTGGGAGAAGAAGACCATAGAGAAGCTTTTGCCACTGCCCTGCGTGTGCCAGAATACACCGAGGCGCCCCCTGTTCTTTTCGATCTGCTTCAATGCCTCAGTAGCATTATTCACACCCAGGTACTGGTGATTCTTCGCAACCAGCTTCACGATCCCGCCGCTTGCTTCGCTGAATAGCGTGAAATTCTCGATAATGTCAAGAAGTCGCGCCGGCTCGCATGTTCCCTGGATCATTGTATCCAGTGATACGATACCCTCTTCACCCTCGCTGTTTATCTTTTTCCACTCTGCGAAGTGCTCCCATTCTGCTGTCATGCTGCCTATTTTGCTCTGGCTGCCGTTTGAAAGGATAATGAAGCCGTTGTACCAGAAGATCTGCGGTATTGCATTCTTGTAGTCGCGCAGGTTATCCCTGTATGCATGTTCCATACGCTTGTGCGATGCCTTGAGTTCGATGAAAACAAGCGGCAGACCGTTCACAAAGCCAACAAGGTCGGCGCGGCGCTTGTACATCTCACCTGTTACCCAGAATTGCGATGCAAGGAAGAAGTCGTTATTGGAAGGCTCGCTCCAGTCGATTACACGGACTTTTTCTTTTGTCTCTTCATTTTCGTTATCCCTGAAAGAGACTTTCACGCCCTCCTTGAGTAATTTGTAAACCTCGCGGTTGGCATTCGCTGGGCTCATGACGCTGCGGTCGCGCGTGAGTTCTTCGATGGCAAGCTCAATGGCTTCTGGGGGAAGGTCGGGATTCAGGCGCATAAGCGCGGCGCGAAGGCGGGGTACGAGGACTACAACGCTTGAGGTTTCGCGCCCAAGAGTGCCGTTTTCTCCGAATTTTTCGTAGAAGCAGTTGGCGGTTTGCCAGCCGAGTTTGCTGAAGAGTTCTCTCACCGGTTGCTCGATCAGGGAATCTTCAGAGTAATCGTTCATTGATATTCTCTATGTCAAATTATTATTTAAAGATGTGTATATATTAACCGCGCTTTCACATCTCTGCCGTCTGGACAATAAGTTTTAACATATCATAAATCTTAAGGTATATTTATGTACAGCGAAGATTCTGTTTCGGGAATTACAGCAGATCTTATTGACAGGTATAATGTTGCCTTGAAAGAGGATCTGTATGAGGCAATCAAATCAAAAAAAATATCAAGCCATCCGGCCTGGGAAGATTACATTGTCTGGAAAAATAAAGAAAAGTATATCAATGATTTGAAAGTTCGCCTCGGCAAGGTACAGTAGATGCTTTTAACGTATAAAACGCTTGAAGAGATTGCGAGAGCCGATTTTTCAGATATTGTTAAAGATACGGCGCTAATTGGCAGCAGGTC
>CBFFLL010000004.1:13591-25216 GCA_965642175.1 Candidatus Methanoperedens nitratireducens
ATAGACAGGAGTTTCCTTGATGTCTGGCTCAATTAAAGAAATATGAAAAAAATCGATATTAAATGCGTTGTGTGCGCATCAAAGACCGAAGAAGCGAAGGATCTTGTCATCACTTCAACAGTCCAGGGTCGTGAAATAGTGATCACCGGACTTACCGGGACGTGCTGCCCTGAATGCGGTGAACAGTACGTGGATGCAGAATCAAGCAGGAGAGCACTTAAGATCGCAAATAAATTCCGCAAGCCTGCGATAGTGTTCAAGCGGAAGGTCACGGTTAGCGGAGGCAGGCGTGTGATAGGTATACCAGAGGAGATCGATCGCGCCATGGGGAAGAAAGAGAATGTTGATATCTGGCTTGAAGGGAATAAGATCGTAGCGGAAATTTATTGAGGCATCAGTACGTCGATTTTCTCCACGTCCACCTCGCCTGAGATGAGCTTCGGCAGCAGCAGGTCGCGGGTGCGGCGGAGGTTTGCCTGTCTAAATAGTGAAATAGCTATTCTTTCCAGAGTTGGCTTAACTATTCTATTGAAATTTGATCTCAATTCTTCAGGTGGCATAACATTAGGCATGTTTTCTAATGCTCCATCCCATACAGCATAGGGTATTGTAGTTCCTCTTGAGTGTTTGCTGGAATAAGATACTGTGGATTCTTCAAAAAGGGTTAGCACCGCATAAGAATAGTTACTCTCCTCTATTGGACGTAGAACAAAACAGGTTGAACGAGTAGTTCCGTCAAATGGAGCAATAACAACTTTATGAAAATATGAACGCATTGCACCAAAAAGTATGTCATATTTTTTAAATGAAAATAAACTACTTTGTGCTTCACTTCCAGGTTTACTTTCCGACAATGCGAGAGATTTTCGTGGTAAACAATCAATCGGAACATATGGTAAATCAAGAGTTTGTGGCCCTGGTTTTACTGAAATCCTGACGTTTTTCACTACATCCCCCAATTGCTTAATTTCCCACCCCTCTGGCACCATCCCAAGCTCCGATTCAACCATCTTCACCGTCTCATTACCCGGAAACCGAAACTTCACGAACCACTCGCGGTAGAGCGCCTGCGCCATCGCTTCCAGGATTTTGATGCGCCGCGTGTTGTTCTCGATGAGGTCGTCGTAGGCGCTGAGGATGGTAGCGATTTTGCGCTGGGTGGGGAGAGGGGGGAGGGCAATCTCACATCTTTTAAAGTCTTTAAGAATTACTCTTGGGATTGCTGCTCCTGTGATAAAACCATTTTTAAGGTACTGTCGTGTGGTTTCACAGTCTAAGAAGTAGTGTAAAAATGACGAAGTAATTTTGTTTCCGTTGGGCTTGAGAATTGCAACTGAGGATAACAAAACCACATTCAATTCATGTCGTATTTCACAAACCGTATCCAGTGCAGAAGCACCATCTTTTGATATTAGGATGTCGCCAACTTCCGGTTTGCATCCTTGCCGAACAAGTTTGTTAAAGTCATCAGTTGATATATGACGACAAGTTTCCATATTTATTCCAAATTGTGTAAGGTCTTTAACCGAGGCCATAGGCAAGCCAGAAACAACTGATTTGGGACTTGCATGTGCACCATCTGTAATTCGAATACAAACGTCTTCGAGTGTAGTTTTGGGCCAAGAATTATTCATACTTCAAACCTCCCGCCTTGGAACTTTGAATTTGACAGGATAACAGGATGAACAAGATTAAAAACATATCCTGTCAATCCTGTCTGAAAAATCATATTTTTAAAAAACCGCTGATGATGACGCCCAGAAATACGCCTCTGGAGGGCATGTCCACATATGCCCGCAGGTATACGTGTGCGCGGAGTCGAGGGAACCCAGAGTTGCGCCTCTGGAGGGCGCGTCCACGTATGCCCCGCAAGGGCATACGTGTTGTTTGGGAGTCGAGAACCGTTAGGTTTCGGTCTGGAGAACCCGCAGGGTTTCGGAGTGATAAACGCAGATACGCCATATGCCGGATTTTTCAGAAAAGAGCAAACGTGATGGAACACGGATTGCGCGGATGACGCGGATGACGCGGATGCGCGCGGATTTGCAGTATCCGCGAAAATCCGCGCAATCCGCGTCATCCGTGTTCTAAACTGAGGCTGTGCTTTGCGCTCTTTGCGTACTTTGCGGTGGGCTGCGCATAAATCCGTTATAGGTTTATATCTGCGTTCATCTGCGTTTATCTGCGGTTCTTTTCCAATAAACCCACTCTCAGCAGTCATTTCACCCTCATCTAGGATCATCTTTCCTTATCCTCAAATGTTTTGAAAATAAATAAAATCCTCGCGCCATTGGTGCGAGTTTCTGACAATAACAGTTCATGATCCAGTCTCAATAATATCAAGCAACTGCTTTGCGGTAATAATCTTAATCCCCTGAAATTCCTTGACTTCAAGAAGATGTTTATTTCCAGATACAAGATAATCCGCTTCCCCTTCGACTGCACACTCAAGTATCCGGTCATCGGCAGGATCTTTCTCAATAACTTTCAGCGTAAAATTCGGCGCTACCAGATCTGAATTGATCAGAATTATTCTGGAATACATTGCTACATCTTCACGCTCCATACGGAATTTTTCTCCAGTCAAGAGTACCCTCTCAAGTTCTTCAATTATAGGCTTAGATACCACCAGCTTTGCCTTTCCTTCAAAGCATAGATGTATTAACTTGTAGGGATTCCCACGCCAGAACAGGGCTGAGATATCGATGTTTGTATCTGCCACTATTCTGAGCATAATCTATACCGTTACTTTCCTGTGCCTGTGAACGATTTTATCAACATCACTTCCCCTGATTTTTCGTTTTTTTGCGATCTTGACTCCCTTTTTAACTAGTGCTTCGAACTCTTTTAAACCGGGAAATTTTACCGGCTTCAGGAGAAATGTATCTTTGTCTCGTATAACTGCAAAAGGGGTGCCATCCTCAAATCCCCCGCGCAGCTTTTTAGGAATTATTATTTTCCCATCCTGCGACATCTGGACAAACTCTACTTCTGTGGTCATAATATACCTAATTTCTTACTTCTGATAATATAAGGCTTTGTTATTCATATTATGTACATTATATTATGTTTCCTACTATTCATTTTTTTCTGCAACTGCTGATTTCTGTTTTCGACTCAATCCATAGAGTTTACGTTTTATAAACAAATTGTTTTCAGGTTGTAAACTTTTGTATTATTCATCTATAATATTCGGAACTCAATCATTATGATTCATATCCGAATCTTTTCATCCTGCTTCCAGCAGCTTCTCAACATTCTCAGCAATCCGCCCTTCCAGTTCCCGCGCCTCAACATTAAGCGTCTCAAGCTCCTCGTTCAGCTCCTCCAGACGCTCCTTAAAATCAAAATCATCCGCCTCTCGCTCTGCCACACCCACATAGCGCCCCGGATTCAGGCTCCAGCCCTGCGCCTCGATCTCGGAACGTGCAGCCACCCTGCACAGGCCAGCTACATCCACATACTTTCCATCAGGGAACTTCTCTTTCAGCATCTGCTCGCTGGCGTTCGTAGTCTCAGGCTCCTCCCCCCTGTATAGCCTCACGATATTGGCAAGGAACTCGATCTGGTCAGGCAAAAAATCACGATGGGCGCGGTCAACCTGATGGAAGATGTGCCGCGCATCAAGGAACAGGACTTTATCTTTTCGCGGTGTTTTTGCTTTGCCGCGGTCAAGGAACCAGAGGGTGCATGGCAGCGTGACTGTATAGAAGAAGTTTGAGCCAACTGCAACCATCACATCCACTGCGCCTTTTTCAACAAGTGATTTTCTGATATCCTGCTCGCTTCCACGGGCATCGCTGGCAGAGTTAGCCATCACGAAATCGAACTTACCGACGCTTTTGTGGATGTCTTCATAGTACGAGTTACCCTCGCGAATATCTCCCGAAAGACCATGCACAGCGAGGTTCATCTTACACAGGCGCACTGTCTCCGCGGTCTTTTCCTGCCCATAGACGCTGATCTCAGCATTGGGATTCTTCTTATGGTTTCCCACAAAGCGCGCGCTCTGGACGAACATGCCGCCTGAACCGCATGCAGGGTCAAAGATGCGCCCGTGGTAGGGCTCGATGACCTCGACGATGAGTTTAACAATAGAGGTGGGTGTAAAGAACTCGCCACCTTTTTGCCCCTCGCTCATGGCGAATTTGCCCAGGAAATACTCATAGATCTTTCCAAATGCATCGCCTTCGATGTCCATAGGCACAGAGTTGAACGTCTTTAATAACTCAACCAGGGTGCTGTTATCGAGATGGTTATAGGTCTTGGGGAGGATGTCCTTGAGTTCTTCGTTCTCACCCTCGATGGCGCGCATCGCCTCATTGATGGCTTTTCCGATATCAGCGCCTTCAGGCAGGTTAAGAAGCCTGGAGAATCTTGAAGCTTCAGGCAGGTACAGGACACCTCGCGCCTGGTAATCAGTTTTGCCAATGGCGCGCCTGGAGGTACTTTTTCCTTCCAGTTCCTTCTGAGCCATGGTAAACTTATGGTCAGCGTATCGAAGAAAGATCAGTCCAAGAACCGGGACTGAATATTCAGAAGATTTCAATTTTGAATTTGCCCGAAGCTCATCTGCGGCACCCCACAGGCGCTTTTCGATATCGTTATGATTTCCTGCCATAAACCAGTTTTCTCCTTTTTTACCGACCCTTTAAGGATGGAAGACTTCCATTTGATTGGCAGGACATATAACCAAGTATTTATTTATAACTTTGTTGTTTTTTAAAACGCGCATATATTTAATATGCGTGAAATTAATATACTTTTTAAATTTAAAAATGGTGGATACAATGACGATCGAAGAAACTCTTGGTTACACATTCAAAAATGCCGCATACCTGGAACGTGCACTTACGCGAAAAGCCTTTGCCAACGAACAGAAACAGCAGCACAAGGATTGCGAAGACCAGGAAATATACCGCACCCTTGGCGATTCGGTCCTGAAACTGGTTCTTGTTGACCTGTTGATAAAATCGGGCTGCGATACAAGAGATGATCTAACTCTCAAGAAAAAATATCTTGAACGTGAGGAAAAGCTTGCCGAGATAGGTCGCAACCTTGGGATAGGACATGCTATAAAATTAGGCATCGGGGAGAAAAAACAAAGAGCAGGCGAAGAGCCTAAGGTTCTTGCGGAAACAATTGAAGCGCTTATTGCTGCAATTTATAATGATGGTGGATTTGAAGCTGCAAAGAAAACCATCAGCAAATGGTTCAAGATATGAGAAGATAATATGAGTGAATCATATCAACAGGCAATTGTTTATTATCAAGACAGGTCAAAATAGTATCGTGCAGTTTAGAAAAGTTATCCATATCTCCGGTGCCCTGATACCCATCTTTGCAGGAGATGACTTTCTCGGTAAGTACCTGACGATTGGCTTGCTGGTGTTTGGTCTTGCAGTATATCTTTTTCTTGAGGCTAACAAACCAAAAATAAGCCCAGGCATACTTTCCCTGGTTTACAGGGAGAACGAAATAAAAGGCTTTGCAGTTGAGCCTTTATCTTACATGATCTCAGTCCTTTCCCTCATCTCACTTTCATTCATTATTGACGAACGGCTCTGTTTTGCCGCTATCGCCATCCTTGCCGCCGGGGACGGATTCGCCGGTGTGATAGGAAGGAGATACGGCAGGCACAGACTCTATTTCAATAAAGATAAATCCTGGGAAGGCTCGCTATCAGGTTTTTTCGCAGCCTCATTGACGGGTTTCTATTATACGGGTCCAATAGCGCTCGCAGGGGGAGCTTTCGGGATGTTGGCAGGCGCTGTCAGCAAGCATGATAACATAGCTGTGCCTTATGCTGCGCTTATGGCAATGGTAATTGTTCAATGGATAGTAGCTCTCATTTGATGCGAAGGTAATATGTAGAATTATTTTTATTTAGTAGTTGATCATGAAACTCAATCTACCGGATGCTGACGCATATCTCATGGTAAGTGAAAGCGCCCACAGCGCTGACATGTACTACGCCACTGGATTTCTGGCGCATGACTCTTTCATCTACCTGAACTCAAAAAGTGAAAAGCTCCTTATTTCAGATATGGAAATCGGGAGAGCAAAAAAAGAATCGCGTATCAAGGACGTCCTCCCTACCTCTGAATTCGGAATAATGGAAAAGCTCAGGGCTCTAAAGGATATCGATTCTGCATACAACGGGATGATAATTGAATTCCTTCGCAAAGAGAACGTAAAGCTTGTCGCTGTACCGTATAATTTTCCTGTTTATCTTGCCGACGTCATGCGCAGGGATGGTTTTGATGTAGTTCCTGTAAAGAGCCCTTTTCGCGAAATGAGAGAAATTAAAAATGAGACCGAAATAAAAGCCATCGAGAAAGCGCAGCGCGCTGGCGAAAGGGCGCTTGAAGACGCGATAAGCATCATACGAAAAGCCACTGTCGGGAACGGTGTGCTGTGGTACAATAATGCGCCGCTAAGATCAGAGGATGTCAGGTCGATAATAGAAACCTCGCTTCTTTCCCATGGTTGCGAAGCTCCGGATGTAATTGTAGCATGCGGGCAGGGGAGCGCTGACCCCCACTGGCATGGCGAAGGGGAACTGCGCGCTGGCGAGCCTATTGTCATCGACATGGTGCCGCGCTCTAAAATGGAAAGGTATTTTTCAGATATGACGCGTACCGTGGTGCGCGGAAACCCCTCTGAAGAAATAAAAAATATGTACTCTGCTGTCAGGGATGCCCAGGTTGCAGCTATCGCAAAGATCAAGGCGGGCATCACAGGCAGCGAAGTTCATAATATTGTGTGCAATGTGCTTGAGGCAAGGGGGTACGAGACCGCTCGCGGCAAAACAAAAGTATTCACAGAAGGTTTCATCCACTCAACAGGGCACGGCGTTGGGCTTGATATTCACGAAGGTCCTAACCTGAGCGAAAGCGGGAAGGAACTGAAAGAAGGATGCGTTGTTACGGTAGAGCCAGGACTCTATTTCAAGAGAATAGGCGGAGTACGGCTTGAAGATGTTGTCGTGGTGACTGCGAACGGATGCAAGAATTTAACTATATTTGAAAAGAATCTGGTGATTGAATGAACGAAAAAGAGGAGATACTGGAAAAATACATGAGAGCGGGTAAGATCCTCTCAGAAGTGCGTGCCGAAACTGCAAAAAAAGTAAAAAAGGATGCAACTTTACTTTCTGTCGCTGAGTTCGCAGAAAACCTGATACGCGAGAAAGGCGGTCAACCGGCTTTCCCGGTCAACATTTCCCGAAATGATGAAGCTGCGCATTCAACCCCTTCTTTTGATGATAAATCCGTTTTTGGGGAGGATATGGTAAAACTGGATATAGGCGTCCACATAGATGGATATATCGCGGACACGGCTATCACGGTTGACCTCTCAGGTCATCCCGACCTTGTCAAGGCTTCAGAAAAAGCTCTAGCTGATGCTATCAAATTCATACATGCGGGTGTGAACACTGCTGATATCGGAGGCGTGATCGAGGATGCTATAACTTCATTCGGATATAAACCAGTTATCAATCTCACAGGGCATGGACTTACGCAATACCTTCAGCATGCACCTCCAGCCATACCCAACAAAAAAATGCCTCACGGTGTTGTGCTGGAAGAAGGCGACATAATCGCCATAGAGCCATTTGCCACAGATGGTGTCGGGAAGATTTACGATGCAGGGAACGCGGAAATATATCATCTTGTTTCCGAGAGACCTGTGCGCCTCCCATCTGCAAGGAAACTTCTCGAAAAAATACTGGAATATAAGACCCTGCCGTTTGCGAAAAGATGGCTCGGCAGCAATGTGGATTTCGCTATGCTGGCTCTAGTTAAGGCGAACATCATCATGCCCTATCCCATACTGAAAGAAGTAGATGGAGGCCTTATTTCCCAGGCAGAACACTCACTTATCGTTACAGCAGATGGATGTGAGGTCTTTACAAAATGAAGGGTTTCATAGCGTTTTTTGTGATAGCATTGTTGGCCGGCGCAGGTGAGGGGGGGAATTTATGGGCTAATAATATCACAGTTAATGAATATGATATGACGTGGAGTTACGACGAGACTATTACCGGAGCGGATTCTATAGCGTTTCGGATTAACATAGATTCGAGTTTTGGCGACAACGATAGTTTCGTGAATGCATGGGAAGTCCCTCTGGCAGACAAAGAACTGCGCAAAGAGTTTCGTAGCTCTATCTACAAAGAACTGGATGTGAGGATAAACGACAAAACTGATGGGATATACATGGTCGATGTCGATGCTATGTTGTCACCAGATGTCATCGGGAAAACCCATATCTTAGATACATTTGTGAATAAATACACGACAACTTACAGGTTTGATGCAAGCGTTCTCAATGCAGGAAGCATCTGGTTCATGGGGCAGGCAGGGACACCTGTAACCATAGTGATGCCTCAGGGTGTGGTTGTGACAAATATCAGCGGCGTTGATAATGCAACTATAAATATTACAGACCATGCAGAAATATCCGGGTTTTTCAGAGAGATATCAAAGGACAGGGGTGAGATCACTCTTACGCTATCAAGGAACACATCGTTCATAAAAAAGGAGATCAACGCGTCTAATGCCACTTCACCCGAGAAGACGGACGAAACAAAACCTGTGGTTGAAATGTTATCCTGGATAAGAGATGCAAGTATTGTCGTGGTAGGACTTGTAATTATTTTATTGATATATGTTTTTAGAATAAGGAAAAAGTAGTTTCAATGGACAGAATCGCAGGCAGAGTAAATAAGTTCTACGAAAGATACCCTTATCCTTCGCTGCCTATCCGCACTGAGCGCGACCTGATACACAAGCTCCACTCTAATGTCATGGGAAATATCCTTGGCACAGTCGAATTGACTTCAAGTGACCTTGCTGGGAAAGACATCATGGACGCAGGCTGTGGCACAGGGGAGAAAGCCGCTTATTTTTCTTATCACGCCGCGCGCGTTACAGCATTTGACCTTTGCAGTGCATCGCTTGAGAAAGCAAGAGAGCTTGCTGATAAATTCAACCTGCAGGTAGAATTCAGCCGCTGTGATATGGCCCAGTTCATGACTGAGAAACGGTTTGATCACGTATTCTGTCTCGGGGCGCTTCACCATACTGAAAAACCTTATGATAATTTCCTTGCGCTTTCAAAATTTTGTAAGCCTGGAGGGACTATTACTGTAGGGCTCTATAACCGATACGGACGGCTGCGGCACAGATTGGTGAGAACATGGATCGGATTAAGAGCTGGTCTGGATTTCGATAAGAGGATGGAGTATGTGGAGAGATCGATATACGGAAGAAAAATGAGGAGTGTGCATGAGGTAGCGTATGTTGCTGACAAATATGTGCATCCCCATGAGAGCTATCATACGGTGGAAGAAGTGCTTGGGTGGTTTAATATGAATGGATTTTCATATATCGGTGCGCATCCGAAAATTGATGCGGGCGCTGGGACTTTTTTTACGCAGTTGAAGTGGATGGTCAAAGGGAACGGGTTTTTTGTGATGTCGGGGAGGAAGGATTAATGTTTGTAAGGAAAACTTTGCAAAAAATAATAGAGTACAATTAGTATCAACAATTATGAGTATTTTTAGGATCTTGACCAAATAGGAATATTATTCTCCTTATATTTTCTATATATCATCCCAGTATACATCATATCATACACAAGGATTCATTCAAGAAAATAAAATTCATGACTTGCATTATCGAACAAAAGCAAGCACTGGATCAGGGATCAATATTACAAAACATCGCACTCCAGATATAAGAGATTTTCCCCATTCCCTACCCATATTTCTTTCAGACCTTATTAGATCATCTGGCATTTAAGCCCCTAAAGTACGGGTATTTCATGTTTATCTTTCAATCTCTTATATCTCTTTGAGCAGGGAAATCCAGACGAACCGACTTCCTTAACCTTTATCGGTTATGAGGAATTTCTCCTTGAAGCCTGGTTTTTATTCCATGGTTCTTCTTTCGATCTCTTTTGTGCTCATTCCAGAGTGCACCTATTACTTTTATTGAAGTAACAGGCAATTACTATATTAGTTTATCATGATTAATAGTTTTCGTTATCAAATCAGATAACAAATTGGGTAATATTGCAAGATCATAAGGGATCTTAATCACAAGCGATCTTAATAACCTGCCATCTTTATCATCAATTATAAGTAGTGTATTTTGTTCTTTTGCAAGAATAATGGCTTCAGCTTCACCTTTACCAAGATGCACAGAAAGAGAGTCAACGGCAAGTCTGTTGCTTGGTTCAACTATTTTTATCCACTTTGACCTCGATACCTCCTTTGCACCGAACAGGTCGCCTCCTTGCGTGACCACCTCCTCATAGACTTCTTTCGGGATTGCCACCTCCCCAAAATATTCTTTCAATAACTCGAACAAACCCAGCCTGGATAATGCTATAAGCGGCGTCGAATTTGCGACTACAACCATTTATTTCCTCATAAACTTTTTTAGAGTTTCAAGGTCGCTTATTGCATCTTTAGCGGTATAATGTATCGGGATATCATGCTCGTTGAGTTTCATCAGCATTTCCCATTTATTTCGCGCTCCTGCCAGTTCTGCAGCTTTTCCCAGTGATATTTTACCCTCTCTATATAGCTCCACGGCCAAAGCCTGTTTTATGAATGAGGGTAAATCAGCCTCGTCTTTCTTTACCAGAAAAGGGAATGAGCCCGGGAGGTCTATGGTTGCTTTTATTGTGTCCATTCTAATTCCTTAGTGATTGTATATTTTACTCTTATATTAAATAAGGTTATTCCTGTTCTTTGGTGTTCATAGATATTATTTCAACCTCTACACTCCGTGATATCATCCACTTTCTTATCGATATCGGCGCCAGGTTTTATCGTCCTTTTCACGCCCCTCTTTGAAAGGACATGCTTGAAATCTTCTATGTTCATGCCTGCAATCTCTGCTGACCTGGAGATAGATACTTTCCCTGCTTTGTAGAGTTCTATTTCCTTTTCAATCACGGCAGGCAAACGCAAGGCTGTTTCCATAAGTGTAAATTTGCTTTTGATTTGATAATTGAATATTTTAAATCATCCCAGCTTCCCCACCAGCACTTCCCTCACCGTTCTCGCATCCGCCCCGCCCTTCGTCTTCTTCATCACAGCGCCCACAAGCGAGTTAAGCGCCTTCTCCTTCCCAGCCTTATAATCAGCAACAGCCACCGGGTTCTCCTTGATCGCCTCAAGCGCCGCAGTTTCAACGATGTCGCCCGCTACTATGACAAGCCCCTTCTCCTTAATGATCTCTTCAGGCGAACCGCCCTTATCAAGCAGCGTCCTGATAATATCCACGGCGCCGTCCTCGGTTATCTTCTTGCCAGAAAGAAGCTCAATCACAGAAAGCATGTGTTCCTTTTTGAAAGCTTCGACAGTCAGGTCGCGGTAGTTCAGTTCACCCTTCAAAACATCGCATACCCAGACAGCCGCTGTCTTCGGGTCTGCCCTATTTGCCACATCCTCGTAGAATATCGCAAGCTTTAGCTCTGATGTCAGCGCCTTTGCATGGTCATCCTTTATCCCGTACTGCTCCACGAACCTCATCCTTCTCGCATCCGGCAGCTCAGGCAGCGTCTCCTTGATCGCAGGCGCCCATCCAGATATCTTCAGAGGCACAA
>CBFFLL010000004.1:25226-26141 GCA_965642175.1 Candidatus Methanoperedens nitratireducens
GAAATAGCGGTAGTCGTGCGCCTCCTCCTTCGTCCTCATGGACAAAGTGATCTCGCGCGCCTCGTCAAAATGGCGGGTCTCCTGCACAACAACACCCCCGCGGCGCAGCACGTTCTTCTGCCGCACTATCTCGAAAAGCAGCGCGCGTTCAGCCCCTTTAAATGATGAAATATTCTTTATCTCTGCGCGCTGTCCTCCCATAATGGAAATGTTGGCATCGACACGCATCGCGCCCTCAAGGTTCCCGTCAAACACATCAAGGTACTCAACAATGTTGCGCAGCTTGTCCAGATACCGCCGCGCTTCCTTGGGGCTTCTCATATCAGGGTCGCTCACTATCTCGATAAGCGCCATGCCAGAACGGTTATAGTCGATAAGCGTGTATTTTGATTTATCTATGGTGCCTTCGTGCACAAGCCTGCCCGGGTCTTCTTCCATGTGGGCCCGCGTTATCCCCACTCTGAGCTCCCCGTCCTCGCCTTCTATCATAACGTAGCCGCCGCTTGATATGGGGAAGTCGTACTGCGTTATCTGGAAGCCTTTCGGGAGGTCAGGATAATAGTAGTTCTTACGGTAGAACTGTGTGTGCTCTTCCACAGTACAGTTGAGCGCAAGTCCTATCTTTATCGCCGCTTCCACGGCTTTTTTATTGATTACCGGCATCGAGCCAGGCAGTCCCAGGCATACGGGACACACATGGGAGTTTGGCGGGTCGTTATGATAATCCGTTGCGCAGCTGCAGAACACCTTTGTCTTTAGTTTGTTCAACTGCACATGGACTTCAAGCCCGATCATCACGCCGTCAGGGTTGTCGTACATTACATCCCCTCCGGCCGCTTTGTATGGAAATCAGTATTCTCTTCAAACGTATAAGCCGCGCGCAGGATCGTTGCTTCATCAAAATGCTTCCCTATT
>CBFFLL010000004.1:26151-29768 GCA_965642175.1 Candidatus Methanoperedens nitratireducens
GATGGGCAGCCCGCCAGAGAAACCGCATGGCACGGAGATGGACGGGACGCCTGCAAGGTTTATGGGGACAGTATCCACATCTGCAAGATACAGCGAAATCGGATCATCTATCTTTTCCCCCAGCTTGAACGCAGGATACGGCATGGTCGGCGTAATTAGAACATCAACGTCCTTGAATGCCCGCTCAAAATCCTGTTTAATAAGTGTTCTGACCTTCAGGGCTTTAAGGTAGTATTTGTCATGATACCCTGCAGAGAGTGCGTATGTGCCCAAAAGAATTCTCCGTTTTACCTCATCGCCAAACCCTGAGGCTCTCACCTGCGAAAACGTGGTATGCCAGTCCGAGTCCTCGGTGCGCAGGCCGTATCTCATCCCATCAAACCGGGCAAGGTTTGAAGATGCTTCACTCATTGCGATTATGTAATAAGCTGCAAGCGCGTATTTCGTGTGTGGCATCTTAACTGTCGTGCTTTTTGCGCCAAGTTCTTCGAGAGTATTTATGGAATCCCTGACCGACTTATCTACTCTTTCATCTGTCCCTTCCCCGAAATATTCTTCAGGCACTCCAATTCGTAATCCTTTCACATTATTTTCAAGGGATGAGGAATAATTTACTTCTTTATCAATCGATGTTGAATCGCGCGGATCGTAACCAGCCACAACGTCAAAAAGAGTCGTCACATCTCGAACGCTTGTTGCGAAAGGTCCTATCTGATCGAGCGAATTGGCATAGGCGATAAGCCCGTATCTGGATATGACGCCATAAGTGGGTTTTAGCCCGACAACGCCGCAGAACGATGCAGGACAGCGGACAGAGCCGCCTGTATCAGAACCCAGGGAGATCGGAACTTCACCGCCTGCAACTGCAGCCGCACTTCCACCCGAGGAACCGCCGGGAACCCTGTCAGTGTCCCACGGGTTTTTCGTAGCGCCGTAAAAACTTGTCTCAGTCGATGTTCCCATTGCGAACTCGTCCATGTTCGTCTTTCCGATGATGACTGCGCCTGCTTTTTTTAGCCTCTCTATGACATGGGCATCATACGGCGGGACGTAGCCTTTCAGTATATTTGAGGCGCAGGTGGTCTGTATGCCTTTGGTAGAAATATTGTCCTTGATGGCGACAGGTATGCCTGCAAGCGGGCCTTCAATATCATTTGCATCAATTTCTTTCGCACGGGAAATCGCGCTTTCTCCTGAAGTAGAAATAAAAGCATTCAATTTACTTTTGCCTATCCTCTCCAGATATTCAGCAACTACCTCCTCAGAAGAACCTCCATGTATCCTCTCTTTCAGTTCATTGATGCTTGCCCACATTTCACATCATCCTCGGCGCCTTGAAGAACCCGTCCTGCGTCTTCGGGGCATTGGAAAGCGCCTCTTCCTGCGTAAGGGAACCTCCCTGTGCGCTGACCTCGTCCTCCCTGAACACGTTGCTAAGAGGAAGAACATGATACGTTGGCTCAACACCCTCTGTATCAACATCATCGAGCTCGCTGAAATAATCAAGCACTGAGTTGAGCTTTGGCGAATATTTCTCTACATCCATTTCGCTCAATTCAAGGCGTGAAAGCCATCCAATGTGCGTAAGGTCTTTCCTGGTTATCATAATGTTCTCTGCAATCTGAATAAAACGTAATAAGCCTTTGCTTTTACCGGGATCGTAAAATGTTTTGGAATTACGATCCAAAAAGTCCAGGTGTACTCAAATAAACACAGATTAGTTACTCGTTCTCTCAAAAAAACCCGATCAGTATAGCAACCGTATTCAAAAGCAGGCTGCTAACTGATATTGACTGTTTTAAATTATGGCATTTTGATGAGTACCACAATCCCTACAAGAAGGATCAGTATCATAACCGGCAATACTGTTGTTTTCATCAGACCATGCATCTGGCTCACCATCGCTGTAAGATCATTTATTGATTCCACGACCGGCTCCAGTTTCAAAACAGGGGGTGGACTTACCTGCGTAATTACGACCGGTTCATGCTGCACCGCTGTCTGCGGCGCTGGTTGCACTGGTTCAGGCCTTGGTTCTGCTCTTACCTGTGGCTTTTGTGCAGGAGCCGCAGGTCTACTATGTAATAGCGCTTTATACATTGCATCTTCGCTTCCCCTTACAGGAGTTGCATGCGCTCTTGAAGGCTGTGCAGGCGCTTCTATTATCTCTTTCGCTACAGGTGGCTTTAGCTTAGGCTTATTGTTCAGCAAAGCTTTGAACATCGCGTCTTCATCCATTGGCATATTTTGTACCCTCTGCCTTTTATGTAAAAGGCAAGAGTGAATATTTACATATAAATACTTAAAACATTTGATTACTACCAATAATTTTATTTAGTGTCAAAATAAGTATCAGGGCAAAACATGGATCGATTCAAGAAAAGAAATATCTGGATTGTGGTAGTGATCGGTGTATTGATATTTGCACATTTCGCAAAAGAAGTGGGATTTGACAGATTTATATCCCGTATCAGCAATATCAACAAAACGCTTTTCCTTCTTGTTATACTTTTCAACTTCCTGAACCTGCTGGCTTTCACTATCACCTGGCGGTATCTTATTCCGGCCAAAATCGGCACCTACAAATTATTTAAGTTCTTTATGGCAGGGACATTTGTTAACAATATCACTCCTACGTTCGGGACTGGCGGCGAGCCGATAAAAGCCATGCTGCTCGGAAAAGAAACTGGCATCAGCAAGGCAGAATGTTTCGCAGGCGTTGTGACGCAGAGGATGCTGAACATGTTCCCGTTCCTGGTGATCGGGGGTCTGGGTGTGTGGCTTTTCTTCTCAAGATCAGATATCAGGCTTGAGACATGGCAGATAATAGGTCTTGGGTTCTCCATTACTCTTGCATTCAGCATGTTCGGGTTGATAATTTATTTCTATATGAAAAAAGACAAACTTTCATCGTTCGTTCATTCAGTGATAAAATTTTTCTCCCCATTTATCGGGCTTGTAAAAAAAGGATTTGACCACAGGGCTTACAGGGACGCAGTCGATGAATCGATAAATTCCTTTCATGGCGGTCTTAAGAATATCGGGAATAACAGGAACGCTGTTATAAAAGCCACTTTATTATCTTTCCTGGGATGGATGTTTGACATTATGGCTATATATTCGGTATTTCTCGCTATGGGAGAGACGGATATCCATATCAGCATCCTGATAATCACATACACACTTTCAATGATGAGCAGCTGGCTTCCTCTTTTCCTTCCAGGGGGTCTGGGTATTGTGGATGTTACCATGGCCGGGCTTTTCATGTTCGGCGGTGTTTCAGCAGAAGCAGCCGTGGTGGCAGCGTGGCTTTACAGATTGGTATACTACTGGCTTAATACGACACTCGGGGGATTTTATCTCTGGTCGTCATTAAAGCCCAGATAGATCATCCTTCTTGAAGGTGAAAGCGCCGGTGATCTTAACCTGGCCAGGAAGTTCCCCGAAACTTGACTTCAGTATGAGGTCTCCTATTTCTTCATCCATGACCTGGCTTATCCCAATGATCGAAGTCGTTGGTCTTGGGTTGACATCTACAACATAAGGCATGTCCCCAAGCACTATATCCACGCCTGCGTATCCCCTGCACCCCAGCGCCTTCGCAGTCTTTTTCGCGA
>CBFFLL010000004.1:29778-34491 GCA_965642175.1 Candidatus Methanoperedens nitratireducens
TCACCATTCCTTTCGCAGTAATATGGCACTATGCCGCCTTTATATGATATTTCATCGTTGATCTCGATAAGCTGTTTGTTGACCGTCAGCGGAAGCTGCGTCTTCCCGGTTATGATGCTTGCACTGAGATGCTCACCTTCAATATATTTAGTGGCGATAAAACCCTCTTTTAATACGCCCGCGCTGCTCCTGCGGATGCCTTCTGAAGCGCATCCAAACCTTGGTTTTATCACATAATTCCCGCTGTAATCACCGCTTCCTATGGTCTCTGGAACTGGTATCTTTTTTTTTTCAAGGCTTCGTGTGCATTCGAGCTTATCGGTGCACAGGCGCACAGCTTCAGACGGGCAGCCCAGATTTACAGTATTCTCTTCTACGATCTCAGTGAGGTCGCCAAGGAGTTCATCAGGAGCTATGACAAGCCCGGCATCACATTCTTTCGATATTCTTGAGATAGAATCCTCAAAATTGTCTGTCCTGACTGCAGTTCCTGGATCAAGCAGCATTCCTGATGTGGGATACAATACCTCATGACCGCACGAGACAAAACTTCTCACGAGTGTGCCAAGCATTGCCCGCCCTTCTAGAATGAATTCGGGAACACCTGCGCCAACCGCGTATTCTGCGACCATTATTTTCATGATACACAAGATGCTTTTGTTCATATTAAAATTGTGCGAAATATCCTCGATCATGGACAACTCTGGTGGCCAAGTTTTAATATGTCTCAAACACATGATTAACATGAAAATATATGATATTGAACTTCCAGCTTACGACGGTTGAATCTAAAACCTATTCAACCACAGAGGATATTCGAAAATACAAGAATATCAACATAAACTACGACGTGAACCTGAAAAACCCTTCAATAGTTATTGAGAAAACGCCTTTTGGTGAAAAATCAGTATTGCGGGTGGAATATTCCTTTTCGATCAATTATTTATCCCCAAATATCGGTCATATCAGGTTCGAAGGATTATCCGACTATTACAGCGAGGAAGACCTCAAAGAGCTCAAGGAAAAATGGGACTCAGGGAACGCTCCTGGGGAGATCCAGAATGAACTTGCCAATTCCATGGTAACGAACCTTGCTCCTCTTGCTCTTTTGCTGTCAAAATCATTGGGGCTTCCCCCATCAATGCCCGTGCCCGTTATCAATTTCCAGCAGGCACAGAAGAAAAAGGAAGAGCCAACGTATTATCACGGATAGCTAATATCTTTTTTTATCAACCAGCAAAATTTGAAAAATATTTTCAACCACTCTTTCTGTTCGTCATTATGAATTTAGCAATGACGACCGCACCAAAAATTATCCCGATGGATATAGGGTAATAAGAAGATCTTATGATGTTCCACTTATCTGCGAAAATCAGGTATCCTGTGATGAGAAGTACAAGAGCGGCTATCAGACCTGATAATTCCAGGGGTACTTTAATTTTACCGATAGTTATTTTATTCATGTTCTCAAGTCTCTCAAGCCTGCGCTCTGCATCAGAAAATGCTTCGAGCTTTAGCTTGAAATTACTGTTGTTTTCAACAAGACTTGCCAATCCTGTCTGCGTACTTTCAACTTTACTCTCAATTTCATTCAGGACGTTTGCATTTCCGGAGTTTTTTATCTCATCAACGGATTTAGCAAGAGTTGCGACCTGGTTTATTAATTTTTCAATTTCATCGTGGATATCATATTCCTCTTTGGCGCCCTGTTCGCCGCCTTTCCCCTGTGATTTGTATGACAGCCTCCTTTCCACAGCCCTGAGGCGTCCATCAACGCTTCTCACGCTCTGGTCAAGTGCCTCAAGCCTGCCGTGAATATCCACGCCCGTTATTGTTTCCTCACTGTTTTTAGTCACAAGTTTCACTACTCAACTGGGTTCTGGATGACTATGATATTGATATATAAAGTTTTCACATTAAAATTTTAATAACAAGAAAATTATATTTTGTATAAGCATTATTAAAATAAAATGATTTATATGCATTGGCCATATCAAAGAAAACAAAATATGGTTTCATTAATCAGTGACGAGCGCGGGACAATGGAAATCCCCTTGCGCTTTGTGGTGTATGTAATGATCACAGGGGCGATAGTAGCGCTTGTTGTTATCGGAATATCGAATTTAAAACCCGGCATGACCGTGGATACACTTGAAAAACAGGTCGGTGCGATCAAAGTCTCAATGGCTGCAATGCAATCCGGCGCAGCGCGTGACCTGATAGATCCTGCCTCACCTGGAGGGAACATTCGCACTTACAAAATAGTACTTCCTGAAGATGTTGGATACATGGCTTTTGGGGCTGACCCTGATCCTGATAATGATGGAAATTTAACGAACACGAAAGAAAGCATTTTAACAGAAAGGGGAAACATAATAATTTTCAGTTCAAGCGCGGGTAAGAAAATAATCCCGCTTGATGAAAATATCGAAATACGTGAAGGTATTTTTGAGAACGGCCGGTGGGTGATGAACAGGGCTGGAGGCAAACAGTATGGAGTAGTTATAAGGGGCAGCGGAAGATCAGAGATCACGTTTGAACTTGTTTACGACCCTGTCTCAAAGACAAGGTACACACTAACTCATTTCACGGACGACCTGAATGCTGTCATAAATCCTTATGATCCCGCAACGTTTGCGAACAGAGTGTGGGTATCTGTTGACCCTAACTGGATACCTGCCGATGGGGTAACGGACGCCGATGTTATTGTGCAGTTAAAGGATGAAAGAGGGCGCAATGCTGCAAAGGACGGTGTTGAATTGAACCTGACCGCTTCTGGCGGGACGTTGGGGCGCGGGAATTTAACAACAGTGAATGGCATGGCAAAAACGAATGTCATTTCAGATAAGGCAGGTACTGTGTTGATCACTGCAAGTTCTCCAGGGTTGAATCCTGGCTCTACTTATCTGACAGTAAAGCAGGTCCCGATAGTCCTGGATTTCGGGAAGTGGTTGTACAGTGAAGGTGATGAACTGACTGCTTCTTTTACCACGGATCAGAGCCTGGAGTACGGTGTCTTGTTCAGGGGGAATGGTACGAAACTCTCATTACCGTTTTTTGGTACGTGGTGGCCGAATGCCTCAATATATATCGACGGTGCAAAAGCAGGTGAAGTAATGATAGACAGCGAGACAATGCTTGGTAAGAACTTCCCCAGGATAATCCTGGCGCCGGGAGTACATGCAATAAATGTCAAGCTGACCAATGATAAATTTCTCCCGTCTGTGGGGGACACGAACCTGTATGTGGAGAGCGTGACGCTGTCAGAATGATCCTTCCATTTTTTTTAAGATTTCAGAACCCTTTTATTTCTATAATTCATATAGTCATACATGGACAATAAAACCGAAACCAGCGCAGATACAGAGCTTTCGGTCATAAAAACGCAAGCACTCACCCGGAAATACGGCAAAATATCTGCCGTAGACAGCCTTGACCTAAAAGTTGAAGAAGGTGAGATATTCGGTCTCCTGGGTCCGAACGGCGCAGGCAAGACCACCCTCATCTCAATGTTGTGCACGATGCTAAAACCCACATCAGGCCGGGCATGGGTGAATGGTTTTGACATCGTGAAAGAGCCGGGAAAGGTCAGGAAATCCATAGGCATCGTATTCCAGGCTCCAAGCGTGGACGACCTTCTCACAGGACGGGAGAATCTTTCAATGCACAATCTTCTCTTTGGCGTTCCACGTGAAATAAGGAAGCAGCGCATCGATGAAGTCCTGTCTATCGTGAACCTTGAAAATCGCGCCGATGACCTTGTCAATACTTACTCTGGCGGCATGCGCCGGAGACTTGAACTTGCGCGCGGTATAATGCACCACCCGAAGATACTTTTCCTTGATGAGCCCACGCTCGGGCTTGACCCCCAGACGCGCGAACACATATGGGAATATATCACCGAACTTGCAGAAAAGGAATGCATGACAGTCATGCTCACAACGCATTACATGGAAGAGGCTGAGAGTTTGTGCGACAGGGTAGCGATCATAGATTACGGGAAGATCGTGGTACTTGATTCACCTGCAAAACTTAAAAATCAAATTGTAGGCGACGTGGTCAAACTTAAACAGCGGAATCCTGACATCGAAGCATTAAGAAAGCTTGAATATGTCAGGAAGATAGAAGAAAAGGACGGACTGCTCTATCTATCTATAAAGGACGCAAACAAGCATCTTCAGGACCTCCTAACCCATACAGGACAAATTGATTTCGTGGAAGTAAGGGGTGGGACGCTAAACGACGTATTCATGCATTATACGGGTCGTGAGATACGCGAGGCTGAAGGAGAAGGCGGTTTCTGGGAAAGGATGATGAAAAAATGAGCGAAATAGAAGGAATATATGCGATCTGGCTTCGTGAAGCCAAGATATATATGAGGGAGAAGGAGCGCGTTATTTCATCCATAGTCTCACCGCTTCTCTGGATATTCGCCTTTGGGGCAGGCGTTGGCTCTACAATGGAAAAAATCCAGGGATACACCTATCAGGTTTTCATCTATCCCGGCATTGTGGTCATGACAGTGCTTTTCGCTTCGCTTTTCTACGGCATTTACATAATCTGGGACCGGAAACTTGACTTCCTGAAAGAAGTTCTCGTTGCGCCCATATCAAGAGCCAGCGTATTTGCGGGAAAGATGCTTGGCGGTGCCACAGATGCGATGTTGCAGGTAGTTTTCCTGCTGATCATAGGCATCTTTATAAGCATTCCGTT
>CBFFLL010000005.1:0-27031 GCA_965642175.1 Candidatus Methanoperedens nitratireducens
GAAAGGCGCATATGCAATTGTTTCACTGGTATCTGTTCCATATGAAGCCAAAGCACTGAGGAGATCAATGCCTTCATTTATCCAGATCTTTCTCTGTGGTTCATTAGCATCCGAATATACAACCTGCAGTATCATTCCATCGAGTGCTACGTTCCTGGCATTTATTGCATCTCCGAGGGTTACGGTATTTCCCGAAATATTGAAGTTCGAAGTAACATTGTATACAAGGAATCCGTAAGCTAGGTCAGAATACGACCCCCATCCCTTCACATCTGAGTAGTGGGCTGCACTTGCTTTGGTATATGTAACGCCATTGAATGAAGTATTATCACCCCAGAGCGCACCGAGTGTGTAATCCCAGTTGTAAGAGATATAAAGCTTGGCGCTCAGAACGGCAGCTGTTGGTGGTATCGGAAGGTCTGTCGATGACCATGAGGCGCTGGCGGTGTTCCAGTTAGCGCCCGTATAAGCGCTGTTTCCTGTCGAATAATTAACATTGCCTTTGATATCATAGTTTTCAACCGTAACGATATCTGCGCCCCCCGTCCATCTCTTACCCTTATATCCATTGTTGTACACTGTCCTGGATGTACTCGATGTGTTATTTCCCTCATTGCTTTCCGTTATTGCATTTCCCGAATCCACTGTAATATTCACAGTCTTGACTCCGGGAGTAGTGGGCCAATAGCCGGTGAAGATCACATTTGTATATGCGCCTGCTGCCAGCGATGCAACGTTCTTTGTTTCGTTATAGCTTCCAATATCGAGTCTGACATCGAAGCTGCCTGCATTTCCTGAGCCTATGTTGTTTATTTTGACCGTGATGTTATTAGACTCATTGGCGAAAAGGAAGCCTCCCTTGCCTTGATTATCCCATACTGTTGTTGGGGTTAAGTCTGGCAACAGCTTCTGTTCTGCTGTGAGTATTCCCAGCACTATTTTGTAACTATCCCCATATTTGCTATAGGTCATGGTGTTCGGGCCGCTGGGATTAAAGAGGCTCGTAACATCCCAATTATTAGAACCGCCCTGGGTTCCTTGCGGTGTGAGGGTCCTTGGAATAATGTTTCCGTTGAAGCTGTAATTTGCATCTACACTTGCTGCGTATACAGAAGTCAATGCTGCATTCTGTATCGCGCCAATGCTTCCAGCAAAAGTAGTGGTGGCAGTGTAAGATGGGTCCGGCTCATAGACGCTTATATAATCATGACCCCTATTTATCCAGTAATGGATTTGTTTGGTGCTGCCGTCGTTATAGGTTACTATGAGCGTTATCAGCTTTATTCTTCCATCCAGCCCACCTGGCAGGATTGCCGTTTGCACGGTAGCGCTGTTCGAAACAGGCGATACAAGGCTTGTGACATTATACCAAATAGTGTAGTCGCTTGAAACCCGGTTTACATGGTCATTCACAATCTTATAAGGATCGTTGGTGCCACCCCCCAAGGCGCTGTTATCGTTCCCTCCATCATTTAAATACACATAAGGAATGTTCAGGGTTTCGTTTCCCAGGACATTGCCGTTGAAGGTTGTATTCGCTGTTAGCGGATAATTGAGCTGCATGTTACCACAGTAAACTGTTGTTAACAGCATTGCCGATTTTATATTTGTGAAGCTCGGAACGGTAAAGGCCTTGGTTATGGTATTAGCCCCAATAATCTGACCAGCTATTCCGTAGAAGCTTTCATTATATACTCCTCCGCTCACGGTGCCTTCTTCAACTGTGCTAAGCGGGAGTCCGCCAACGTAAGTGTCGGCAGAGCATATGCCAGCAGTTAACAGAAATATTGCTAATGCAATAACTAACTTATTCATATTTCATCTCCTTTGTAGCAATTTGTGCTACAATTATACAAATACTTGCTACTAATTGCATATAAATCTTTCTATTAGTATCTCCTTTTATACGGCTTCTTTTTGAAAAATAAGTGCTATTAAGTCATTATTGTCATTATAATAATAAAAAAATAAGTAGCAGTAACAGGGGTGGTTAAGAAATTCCATGTACAATTTCGATTTTCACTGTATATTTATTGGCAAAATAACAATTTAGTAATATAAAATTGATAATTTGTATCATTAAATATAATCTATCAGAACAAAAAGCTTATTAGATATTACTTAACCATGAAAGATTTAGATTATGATATGCGAACAAAAAAGAGAGGATGTGAAAGGAGCCATGTTATAAAATGCATCTTGAAAAATTAAAAATGAAACTTGAACACTGGGCGCAGCACAATGACAGTCATTCATCGAACATTCGGGAGCAAGCCGAAGAAGCAGGGAAGATGGGATTGCAGGAAATAAGAGAAGAACTGCTATCTGCGGCAGAGGCTATGGACAGCGCAGGTAATCATATACGAAGGGCAATGGGAAAACTATAGTAGGGGAAATTATGGAGAAAAAACACAAGAAAAATAGCATAACCTTAAACCGTCGCCCTCCTGAACGTATATACACTGATTACCAGCACAACCACAGTGATCACAATAAGTTCCACAATTCCATTCAAAGGAATATTTCCATCAAACAGCGCCCTTGCAGTATCTATGGCATAGCTCACAGGATTTAAGGAAGCTAATATTCTTAACCAGGATGGCATCATATCATACGGCATGAGTGCGCTGCTTGTGAAAAAAAGCGGCATGCTTATCATGCTGTTCACCGCCGCATATCCATCATGGTCATCCACGACCATGGCTATGGTAGTAGAGATAGAGGAGAACAGTATTCCGAAAATGAACAAAACAAGATAGATAAGAAAAATACTTGTCAAGCTCTGGATATTTACTCCAAGAAATAGCGCTAAAATGAGGATGATCGTTGACTGGATAATACCCCGAAACGTTATGAAAAGGATCTTCCCGAAAAGAATACTTTCTCTGGGTGTGGGAAGAGCCAGGAACTTATTTAAAAAACCAAGCATCTTATCAAAGATCAATAGCGATCCCCCTGCTAAAGAAGCAAAGAGCATCGTCATCACAAGAATGCCAGGTGTAATGTAATTAATATAGTTGGTGTTATTGAACTTAATAGGCAGTGCCAGTCCCACGAATATGAGCCAAGCAGCAGGCATCACAAGCGACGCCAACACTGATATTTTACTCCTTGTCCACTTCGTTAGATCTCTCTCGATAAAGTATAAAACTCCGCTCATTTCATCCCCCGCAGCATCGTCCTGAACTTAGTAGAATCAAATCTGGTCTTATCATCCTGTACGCTTACATTTTGCATGAAAACATCATCCATGGATGGTTCTCTCAGTGACAGGGCATGTACCTTCAAACCCTGTTTTGACAATGCTTCAGACAGCACAGGTAGTGCTTCGCTTCCATTCTCAACCCTGAACTTGAGTTCTCCATTCTCACTGCTTAAAAATTTTATTCCGTCGATATTAAGTCCTTTAAATTCACCTTTTACACTTGCGGTTATTACGTTTTTTCCGATCATATTCTTTAATTTTACAGGAGAATCCATAGCAGATATCTTGCCCTTATCGATTATCGCTACCCTGTCACAGAATTCATCTGCTTCGTCCATATAATGTGTTGTCATAAAAATGGTCATTCCTTTTTTCTTTAACGATGAGATATGCTCCCATATCTGTCTCCTGCCAGCCACATCCAGACCAAGGGTGGGCTCATCCAGGAACAAGACCTCAGGTTCATGTACCAGCGCCTGCGCAAGCTCAAGCCTGCGCCTCATTCCGCCAGAATACTTTTTCACCGGCTCATCCTTTCTCTCATTTAAACCCAGCAATCCAATCACTTCATCTACTCTCCTTTTCCTGTCAGGTACGCCGTATAATTTTGCATACAGCATAACATTTTCATAGCCTGTGAGTTTAATATCCACAGCCATACCCTGGGGAACATAACTTATGGCATCACGAACTTTCCTGGCGTCCTTTATTATATCGAATCCGCATACACGAGCTTCTCCAGCGCTTGGTTTCAATAACGTGGTAAGCATGAGCACAGATGTGCTCTTACCTGCGCCGTTTGGACCAAGCAATCCAAAGATCTCATTTTCTATCTTAAGATTCAGTTTATCCACTGCGCAAAGTTTGTCGAAGTTTTTTGTTAGATCAAAGGTTTCAATCATTGAGGAGCTTCTCCATAACAGCCTTCATCTTGTTTCCCCAGCCTTCAACTTCAAGAGCGGTCTTGATATCGATCGTTCCACCCTGGAACTCTCCCTCACCTGCCCGTTCTTCCATCCAGCCCTCTATCTCAAGATAGGTATTTCTTAAGCCCTGAAGCACTTCCGGATCAGCATCCCATAATTCTCTTTCATTCGCTTCAAGCAGCCTTCTTGCGATCTCCTCTAAAGCGTAGGGATTGTTGTCTTCAAAGAATTTTCTCATCTCCTCGTCAAGCACAAAAGTCTTTGCTATGTCATCGAAGATCCAGTCATCCACCTCCTGCGTGGAGGCTTCCCAGCCATAGACCCTTCCCACACGTTTTGCAATGTCTCCTGCTCCCTTGTAGCCGTGCTGCTTCATTCCCTCTATCCATTTTGGATTCAAGATCTTAGTCCGGGCAATTCTCCTTATCTCGTCTGCGAGGTCTCTTACTTCCACATGCTCAGGTTCCCTTGTGTCCCCGTAATAGGATTTTACTTCCCTGCCTGAAATGCTCCTCGCTGCGGCGGTCATGCCGCCATGAGTTCCGAAATAGCAGCAGCATCCGCATAGATCATACTCATCGCTAACAACCTTGTTAAAAGTAGTATCGACTGTCCTGAGGCTGTTAACAAGTTGCTGGTGAGACTCTTTTCCGTTAACACCTTTTCCATAAGCATAACCGTTCCAATATACGAAGATATCGGAAAGGTCTTTTTCCTCTTTCCATGCACTGGCATACACTGCAAGCTGGACTCCTGCCTGGTAAGTGCCGGGTTTGCTTGCAAATATCCGAAGGGTTGCATTCCTCCAGTCCTCTTCTGCATTCCCATTGTCAGAAGTCATCTGGGCGAGTGAATGCTTTCGTGGATAATTCATATCCAGGGGTTCATCAAGAGATGCAACTGCCTGTATAGCCTCATCAATAAGCTCTATGCAATTCGGGAAATTGTCCCTTGTAATACCTGAAACCCTTATGGTCACGTCAATTCTTGGTCTTCCAAGCTTTTCAGGTGGCATGACCTCAAAACCCTTTATTCTTCCATTGGAATGCCACACAGGTTCAACGCCAAGTAAATACATCATCTGCGCCATGCCCTCGCCATCAGCCCACATGATGTCACTGCACATCCAGACGAAAGCAACATTCTCAGGAAGCCGTCCTTCCTCTTTTTTGTACTTGTCAATAACCGCATGTGCAAGTTTTTGTCCTACTTTCCAGGCGGCTCTGGTTGGAACACGCTGCGGATCAAGGGAATAAAAGTTCCTTCCTGTAGGCAAGACATCATCTCTTCCTCTTGTTATTAAGCCTGAAGGACCCACAGGAATATATTTCCCGTCAAACCCACTCAATAAAGCTTCGATTTCTTTAGATTCATCAGTTCTGTTATTTAAATCAAGGACACGTTCTCTTAACGATTCCAGCTGGCTTTCATATTCCTGTTCTACGGGCTTTTCAAAAATGTCCCCATAATTCTTTCCATCATTAGCTAAGAATTCTTTTATCAGTACCTTTGAAATATTGTCTATGTCCTCAAGGAGTTCTCCATTGGATTTTTTATAGGTATTCGACATCTCTCCCAGATTTGCCAGAAGCCCATCAAAGTTCAAACCCATGATCCCTGCAATTGTCCTTCGCAGGGAAATCCCACCCGAATCATACCTGAGAATGGAATTAATGAACTCGACCCTTTTATCCCCCTGCGGAAGCTCACCAAATATGTGCATCCCTGAATTTATCTGGGTATTCCTTATCCTTCCCAGAGCTTCATGCGCCTTTAAAACTATATTTTCAAGAGTCATATCTTCAGAAAGCTTGATCTCGTTATCCAGCTTTGATTTTGTTATTGAATCGAGGATCAAATGCTCAAGTGCATGGGCTCTTCCCATGTCATGTTTAGCAGTCTCGTATTCCCCCAGCAAACGTTCAAGCTCTTCAAGTTCTTCGTAAAGTCCACCTTGAGTCATCACGGTCTGCATGTGGTCCACAAGGCAGGCATAGCTTCTTCTCTTTGCGATCGTGCCTTCAGGCGGGTTATCTGCGTTATAGATATATAAGTGAGGAATAGTTCCTATGGCAATATCGGGATAACAATCGCTTGATAATCCAACTCCTTTTCCAGGTAAGAACTCAAGATTCCCGTGCGTGCCAACATGCACAAGAACATCTGCACCCCAGGTATCTTCCAGGTACCTGTAGGTTGCAAGATATTGGTGCGTGGGGGGAACATCAGGGTCGTGAAGGATCTTACATACCTCACCATCGCATCTTGAACCGGCGCATCCTCTCTTGGGTTGGATGCACACCACAGCGCTGCCATAACTTACACCTGTTACCACGATCTTGTTCTCAAAAACCATGGCAGCAGGAATTCCATTTTTCTCTTCTCCCGGAGGAGCACCCCATGCTTCGGTCAACCTGTCCCTGACTTTTGTACTTAGAGTATTGAACCACGCTTCATACTCCTCTTTCTTGATCATGGCTAATGCTCCTCCATGTTTGACTATTTCCTGGATAGGTGTCCACCTGAATTCAGAGAGGGCTTTCTTTTCCATTATATTGTCTATGAGTTCTTTACCGCTTGCCGGGGATGAAACATTATAGCCCGCTTCCTTCATCATAGTCAATATCCTTGCCACACTTTCAAGTGAGTCAAGATGCGCTGCGCCTCCAACACCCAGCTCCACGCCTGCGCATGGATTGTTATGGAGAATAAAGGCTACCTTTCTTTCTTCTACTGGTTTTCCCTTGAGAGTGACCCATTTCAGTACCCTCTGCGCCAGTTTGGTGCACCTGTCTTCTATTGGCAGGCGCTGCATGTAATCCACATTCAGGCTATTTGCGCCTATGATCATTGGCTCGATCACACCTTCAAACTCCGGCATGGCAACGCTCCAGCCTATATCATTGCTCAAGCCATTCGAAGACTCCCATTCCTCCAGTGTTTTGTATGTTGATATGATGGGCTGGAATACGGGAACATTCAAAATCTTTAGCAGTTCTACTCCTGATGAAGCAGTTCCTGTCTCTCTCATATTTCCTCTATTTTGACCCAGGAAGAATGGTATTAGTTTTATTAAAGCATCGATCCCTGCCTTATCATTTTCCAGAAAATATTCCCGGACAATTTCGCCCATTCCCTTTGAGCCAAGTTCATCATCCTTCACAGAGTAAGAGAATGCAGGAATAACATTCAGTCCTCTTTTCTCAAGTTCCCTGATCAAGGTATTTTCAATGTCAAGACTGTTATTTATCCATGATATGCGAGAGAACAATATGCCAACAGCAGGCGCAGTTTTTGGCTTATACCATTCCAGGTAATCCTTTATATTTTCAAAATGTTTCGGGGCATCAGGATGATACAGACCCTCCCATGCCACCTGCCTGGGCGGCTCTGCTTTTAAATTTAAGCCAAGGACTTCTTTTCCCAGGTATAATAACAGGTTTTTCAGGTTTTCCTCCCCGTTTATAGTGAGATATGAATGGCAGTTTGCGACTATCCCTGGTTTTACTGTTGAAAGCATCCAGTAAGAGGGGTCGTATCCGGCACATATAATAGGGATCCTTTTTCCCAGTTCCTTCAGCTTTGTCTCTATTCCATCCCAGAAAAGGTCGGAAGTCCTGTACAGAAGTATCAGGTCTGCCTCTTCAAAAGCCTGCATTGCTTCCTCTACGGTATCAGGATTCTCTTCCATATTTTTTGATGAAAATACTGATAGCTCAAAACCCACGCTCTGGTTTGCTTTTATAAGCATTGGAACATAAGAGTTCCACATTATTGATGCGATTTTTTTCATGTTTCCTCCTAACTCAGTAAATGAACTTTATATTCCCCGATCACGCTTCCATCTTCAAAGCTTTCTGCATACAAAATCTCCTCCCTTGATTGATATCCCCATATAGTAATATAAATATTTTCATTGGTATTACTTAGTCTCACTAAACATTACAAAAGGTTTATTTAATGCTATGGTTATTGTGGTTTGTTCAAACTAAGCCAAAAATGGTGATATATGATGGAAAAACTTGGAATACTGCTGCTCGGCCACGGCAGCAGCCTTCCCCATAACAAAAAATCAGTAGAAAAAACCGCAGAAATGATACGCAAAAGAAACAACATTACAGTCAAAATCGCATTTCTAAACAAAGACATTCCTACTATACAGGACGCATTGAATGAGTTTAGGAATTCAGAGAGCATTGGAATCACTTGAGGTCGTGAAATGAAACATTTCAATAGTCCCTACCCTTTCTCTGCTATCGTCGGGCAGGAGAGGATGAAAAAAGCGTTGCTCCTGAATGCAATAAATCCAAAGATCGGAGGAGTGCTGATCAAGGGTGAGAAAGGTACAGCTAAATCCACTGCAGTAAGAGCACTTGCAGATCTTCTGCCTGAGATAGAAGTCATTCAGGATTGCATTTTCGGATGTAATCCGGATGAGCAAAACGAGATGTGCGGACAATGCATAGAAAAATCCGATCCAATAATTGAAGTTCGAAAGATGAAGGTTATAAATCTTCCCATCGGTTCAACCGAAGACAGGGTAGTAGGGACGCTTGATATTGAGCATGCCATTAAGAAAGGTGAAAAGAAATTCGAAGCCGGTATATTAGCCCAGGCCCACCGGAATATTCTCTATGTGGATGAGGTCAACCTGCTTGATGACCATATCGTAGATGTTTTACTGGATGCAGCTGCCATGGGCGTAAATATGATCGAACGGGAAGGAGTTAGCCACTCTCACCCGTCCTCCTTTATATTAGTAGGAACGATGAACCCTGAAGAAGGGGAACTTCGTCCACAATTACTTGACAGGTTCGGGCTTTGCGCCGAAATCGAGGGAATAAACGAAGCAGAGGCAAGGGTGGATATAGTCAAAAGACGGATGGATTATGAAAAAGATACTGATGGTTTTATAAAAATATGGGAAAATGAAGAAGAAGAGTTAAAAGAAAGGATAATCCGGGCAAAGGAGCTTCTTCAAAGCGTTAAAATAGATGACGATAAGCTCAAGCTTATCGCCCAGATATGCATCGACATGTCTGTGGATGGGCATCGCGCCGATATAGCCATGATGAAAACAGCAGCCACAATTGCTGCATTCCATGAAAGGAATGAAGTAACAGAAGGAGACGTCAAGGAAGCGGCTGAACTTGTTTTACCTCACAGGATGCGTCGCAGGCCCTTCAGCGAACAAAAAATGGAAAAAGATAAACTGGATCAATCCATGCAAAAACATAAAGAACAAAAACAGAAGCAGCAAAAAAATGAACCACCCCAGGATCAGAACCAGAAGACAGAGGAAGTCCCGGATTCTTCCTCTGAAACATTTTTTGAAGCAGGAGAGCCATTCAAAGTCAACCAGGTAGTATTGAAAATCGATAACAAAGATTCAGTTACCAGGAAAGGTTCGGGACGAAGGAGTAAAACGATTACAGGAGAAGGAAGGCATGTTAAAAGTATCATCCCATCTGGAAAAGTCAAAGATATGGCATTTGGCGCAACGTTTCGGGCAGCAGCACCTTATCAATTAAATCGCAAGGGAGAACTTGCTATCAATATTGAGACCGCAGATTTGCGGGAGAAGGTCAGAGAAAGAAAGATCGGAAATACCCTGCTTTTTGTGGTTGACGCAAGCGGCAGCATGGGAGCGCAGTCAAGGATGACAGCTGCCAAAGGTGCTGTTCTCTCACTCCTGCTGGATGCCTACCAGAAAAGGGACAGGGTAGGTCTTGTGGCTTTCAAAGGGAACAGAGCCGAGATTTTGCTTCCGCCTACATCAAGTGTGGAACTTGCAAGGAAATACCTGCAAAGCCTGCCAACAGGTGGAAAGACGCCTCTTGCCCAGGGACTGGTGAAAGGCTTTGAGGTACTTAACAGGGAGATAGAACTGAATAAGAATATAATTCCATTATTGATATTACTTTCAGATGGTAAAGCCAATGTCAGCATGGGGAGTGGAAAGCCCGTTGAAGAAGCAAAACAAATCGCTTCTGTTATAAAAGCATCTGGAATAAGATCGCTCGTTATAGATTCGGAGCAGAGTTTCATAGGCCTGGGTTTTGCCCGGGAAATATCCAACGAGCTTGGGGCAAAGTACTTAAAATTGGATGAACTGCGATCACAGGATATAGTCGATGGCATAAGGGGGATCTGAAAAAAATGAATAACGATCTGGGTGCCCGCACAAAAGAAGCAAAAGAAATAAGCGAAAAGAGCAGGTCGATAGTGAGTAGTATCGTAAAAGGCGATGCTCCTGAGGATAGGATAAAGCAGCGCTGTGTTATGGCAACTGGCGATCCTGCGTTTGCAGACCTGATGAGATGGAAAACTGATCGTAACCCTTGCAGAGCAAATGCTCAGGGTAAACGGTGTGAAGTATGTCAAGCTTACCACAATAGAGCACGGAGCTGAGAACAATAGCGCTCAAGGAGCTTGTGGAAAAAGGAATGATTAATAAAACAAACTCTTTGTCATCGACCTTTCTCATTTCTACACCAGAAATTTTTTTTAATGCATCTAAAATACTGGTGCCCTGAGATGTGCATTTCTTTTTTCGCCAGTGTTTTAAGCATTTTCAAGCGAGTGGCGCAACTCAGTGGTTTGAATAAATCATTGCTCATATGGGTAACAGTTGTTGCTTAAAAAGTTAAGTACTTTTCCTTTTGCGCTATTACCAGGTTGGAGGAGATATGTCTAAAACAATAGCTATTACTGCAATAATACTGTTTAGTCTGGCAGCGATTTTGGCTCAAAATGTACAAGCGTACCCGATCAATGTTACCGATGATTTTGGTGACAAGTTGACAATTTCCCTTGCAACGAGAATTGTCTCTCTTGCCCCAAGCAATACAGAGATATTATTTGCAGTTGGTGCCGGCAGCAGAGTTGTGGGGGTAACAACGTATTGCGATTACCCTCCTGAAGTACAAAACATTTCCAGGATAGGTGGGTTTGCAAATGTCAATATAGAAGCAGTTGTCAGTCTGACTCCTGACCTTGTTCTTGCTGCCCATGGTAATGGGGAGCAGACGATCAATCAATTGCGAAACTTAAACCTGAGCGTTGTGGTCCTTAATCCAAAGAATACAGAGGATATAATCAAGAATATCTTGCTTGTGGGGAACATTACAGAAAATGATGCTAATGCTTCTATGATTTCAGAAAATATGAGGCAAGAAATTAAAAATATCACAGATGTTACAAATAATCTCTCAGAAAATCAAAAAGCCAGAGTACTCTACATTGTCTGGGACGATCCTATGTATGCAGCAGGTAATGGCACGTATGCTGACGACCTTATCAGGAAAGCTGGCGGCACAAATATTGTTGAGTCAGGCGGATGGCCTGTCATGAGCCTTGAGAGTGTAATTGCCGGGAATCCGCAGATAATCATAACTTCAGGTATGGGAGCAGGCGGCGAAGCTATGAGAGGCAGGATAATAAATAAAACCGAACTCGCTCAGACAGATGCGGTAAAATATGGAAGGGTCTATCCAATAGCTGACCCGAATATCGTCGAGAGAGCTGCGCCAAGGATAACTCTGGGTTTGAAGGAATTGTATGAATATATAGCGCCCCTGTCAGAGGTTAATTCATCGGGTTCAGGTCAGCCTGCGCAGCCAGCTCCAGGATTTCAGGGCTTTGAATTTGTCCTTGCAGCGATGATATTATTGGCGGTTTATCTGAGGAAGAAAAGGTGATCTTCTGAGCCATATTGCCTCATGGAGCGGTGGTAAGGATAGCTGCTTTGCCTGTTATAAAGCAATATGCAGTGGATATAAAATTTCTTATCTTGTAAATTTTATTTCTAAAGAATACAAAAGGGTGAGTTTTCATGGAACTGAAGCTAAATTAATTCAATTACAATCTGAGGCAATTCGTATCCCTCTATTGCAAAAGGAAACTACATGGAACGGATATGAAAATGAATTCAAAGAAGCAGTAAAAAGCCTGATTCCTAACGGTGTGCAGGGTATGATTTTTGGTGATATTTATCTCCAGGAACACAAAGATTGGGTGGAAAGAGTTTGCAGAGAACTGGGAATTGAGGCAGTTGAGCCGCTCTGGAAAAAATTCCCTGAAGAAATTATGCTTGAATTTATAGATGCTGGTTTTGAGGCAATAATAGTTAGCGCTAAAGCGAATTTATTTGGAAAAGAATGGATTGGTAAAAGAGTGGACAGAGAATTTCTGAGATACTTGAAAGACAATAATATAGATGTCTGCGGAGAAAATGGTGAATATCATACGTTTGTGACTTATGGTCCAATGTTCAGGAAGAAAATAGAGATAACTAAGAGCAAAACGATTACGAGGGACGGTTACTGGTTCTTATGAACAGGCGAAAGAGATTTGTTATAATTGCATTGATAATACTTCTGGTTTTAACAATAATCATCACCACCGCTATCGGGTCAACTAACATCTCTCCAGATATTGTTTCAAAAATTTTGTTATATAAATTCCTCTCCATTGAAAAAACCTGGACTGCCAGCCATGAAGTCATCATAAATGATATCCGCTTACCGCGAGTGCTTCTGGGCGCTCTTGTGGGCGCAGCTCTGGGCACCGCAGGCTGCGCCATGCAGGGCTTGCTTAAAAATCCCATGGCAGACCCCTATATAATAGGGATATCCTCAGGCGCCGCTGTTGGAGCTTCCCTTGCCTTTGTGCTATTGCTTCCTGTTCAGATAGTTTCCTTTGTATTTGCTGCAATATCCATATTTGTAGTATATAATATCTCAAAAGTCGGAGGAAAAGTACCTGTAGACACACTTTTACTCTCAGGCATTGCAGTTGGCTCACTTTTAGCAGCAATTACTTCCCTTATTATATATACAGCGGGAGTGCCGCATCAAATTATTTTCTGGCTGATGGGAGGTTTATGGACTGCTGACTGGGAAAAGGTAAAAATCAGTGCAGTCATGGTTATTTTTGGAGTTCTTATGATTTATAAGCAGGCATGGAACTTGAATGTGATGCTCTTAGGTGAAGAGCAGGCTGCATATCTTGGTATAGACATTGAGCATGTGAAGCGCTATGTTCTATTGTTTGCTGCGCTAATAACAGCCGCGGCTGTCTCTGTTAGCGGCATAATCGGATTCGTGGGGCTTATAATTCCCCACATTATGCGCATTCTTACAGGTCCTGACCACAGAATACTCCTTCCTGCATCTGCCCTTGCAGGCGCAATTTTTTTAGTATCAACCGATGCCATCGCCCGTGTTATAATGGAGCCTGCTGAACTGCCTGTGGGCATAATAACTGCTCTTTTTGGGGCGCCGTTCTTTATATACCTGCTGAGAAAAAGGAGGAAGAGCATCTATGTTTGAGAATTCTGAATTTTCAAAGCTTGAAGTCCGAAACCTTGATTTTTATTATAATGGCGTTCAAATCTTAAACCAGATAAACATTAATGCAGACAATGGGGAATTTATCGGAATTATTGGTGCAAATGGCTCAGGCAAAACTACGCTTCTAAAAGTAATATCCAGAGTTTTAAAACCAAAAGTCGGATGCATTTTTGTTGATGGAAAAAACATCAATGAGATGAAAAGCAGAGAAATAGCAAAAAACATTGGAGTTGTGCCGCAAAGTGTTTCTATAAACTTTGATTTTTCTGTAGAAGACATCGTGCTGATGGGAAGAACGCCTTATGTGAAAAATCAGGAAACAATAGAGGATATTGCTATTGCAGGAGAAGAAATGAGACAGACGAATATCTATCATCTAAAGGACAGGCTGATAACAGAAATAAGCGGCGGTGAGATGCAGCGTGTGATCATTGCAAGAGCCCTGGCTCAAAAACCAGGAATTCTACTTCTTGATGAGCCAACATCTCATCTTGATTTAAAATATCAGATAGAGATATTGGAATTACTAAAACGTCTCTCTAAAAAATTAATAGTTATAGCAGTTATTCACGATCTGAATCTCGCTGCCCATTACTGCGATAAAATAATTCTATTAAAGAAAGGAGAAATACTATCTACTGGAACTCCTCAGGAGGTATTAACACATAACAATATTAAGCATGCCTATGACCTTTTAGTAGAGATAATATCCAATCCGCTGACAAACTCTTTATTTGTGCTGCCAATACTGGAAAAAACATGAAATATTATATTAAAAATAATACCCTGATTGTCGAGGGAAAATTCGAAGCATTGAGTTCTGGTGTGAACGGAGGTCGTGCCAGCATAGTGAGCATACTCAACCACCAGGTTCAGCCAGATTTCAACCACAAGCAGCCTGATGAATACCTTAATTGCTTAGCAGACACTCTTAATATACCAGGACCATTTTTTGGACTTCTCACTGCTGTAAGCATGGATAACCTGTGCGTATCAACTGACGATTACCTTACTACATTTGTTACAGCAGGCGTCACCCACCCTTCACCGTTTAGAATAGGAACCATAAACATAATATTAGTGATAAATGGAGCGCTGTCTGAGGGCGCCATGGTTGGTGCAGTTATTACTGCTACTGAAGCAAAAGGGCTAGCGCTCCTTGATTTAGGTTTCGATTTCACAGGAACAACAACAGATGCTATAGTTGTGGCATACGAGAAACATCCTCGCTATATAGAATACTCTGGCACATCTACAGCTTTTGGTGAAAAAATCATAAAAACAGTTATCAGGGGTGTTAAAGAGAGTGCTACGAAGAAATAGAGTTGTCTTTATCTTTTAAGTTTGGGGCATACCCAAAAATTATTTATCTTTCAAGAGCATATTTTATCCTGTGAGAGACATTGATGGTTTTGAATTAAGCCCGAAGAAAAGCGAATATTTGAAGTACATACTTGAAAAGGGTGATATCGTGCATACGACGGATATATCGCAGCATTTTAACCTTGATCCGTCGACTATAACTAAGACCATCCAGGAGATGTCGTTAACCGACTTTATCGAGCATATTCCTTACAGGGGAGTACAATTGACCCCAAGAGGCAGGGAGTTTGCTGAATTTTTAGTCAGGCGGCACAGGATCCTGGAATTAATGTTTTCGCATTATGGTCTTACTGCGCAGGAAGCCTGCGACGAGGTTTTGAAGTTCGAAGGGCTCGTATCCAAGGATATAGTTGATAAGATATGCAATTCGCTGGGGCATCCGAACATGGGCATCTGTGGCAGGATCAAGCATGATACCTGCTGCTGCTGTCCTGAAGATAATATATGGGGAATTACCGGATGAGCGAACTATCCCCTCATATACCAGACCTTGACCTTATCACATTTTACAGTGAAAAGGGCACCTCATTATTCTCAAGGATCAGCCCATGGACAAAGGCGCTAATGCTTGTGCTTATTATAATCTTCGTATCGCTTGATAAAAGCCTCATACTTGCCGTGTGCCTTTACCTGATCGTTTTAGCAATATACGGTTCATCGGGCCTGCCCATTAAAAAATTGTTCCAATGGTACACGATGCCCTTGATATTTGTTCTATCGTTGGTGCTAATATTAATGTGGAACGAGCCAGGGAATCCAATATTTTCCCTGAGTGTGCCATACTTTTCACTCACTCTCACCGATAACGGACTGCTATTGTTGCTTACGCTTCTGTTTAAATCGCTAGCATCGGTGACCTATTCGTTATTTTTTCTCATGACCACCAGGTACGATTATTTCTCGGCCATGATATACCGGGTATTCCCCTATCCGATCGACCAGATATTTCTCATGTCGTACAGGTTTATCTTTATCACTTTGAAAATGGTAGAATCCATGATCAAAGCACTTAGATCAAGGGGTGGAGGGCTTCTAAAAAGCGCGCGCAGGCAGAGCAAGATGTTTGCCGAAGTGTTTGCGTTGACCATGATACGGTCGTACGATAGGGCGGACAGGGTCAATAAAGCCATGGAAGCGAGGGGGTTTAATGGGAGATACGTGGCTGCGACAAGGATACCTGGGATAGGCGCCGGTGAATACTTCACTATGCTGGTGACAGCTACTTTGATGATATATCTAATATGGTTCGTTAAATTACCGTTTTAAAGAGTGATCTGATTGACAATCTTACAACAAATGCATAATGAAAATGCCTGTCATATTTGTACACACGATGGGAAAGAGCTTATACACGTGGATTGTGCGAGCCACGTCTATCCTGATGGGAGTCTGGGCATACATGAAATGTGTTTCAGGGTGCTTGAAAAAGAGATCGTGGCTTTATGCGGCCCTAACGGATCGGGCAAATCCACGCTCATCGAGCATTTGAACGGATTGCTCCGACCGACCAGCGGTAACGTCACAATCATGGGTAAAAAGCTCGATTTGAGTAACATAGATATCTGGAGAGATGTTGGCATAGTGTTCCAGAGGTCGGATGACCAGTTGTTTGCGCCCACGGTATTAGATGACGTTATGTTTGGCCCCATAAACATGGGCATAAGCATAGAACAGGCAAGGATGGAAGCCATGGGCGCATTAAAAGCAGTCGGCGCCGAAAACCTGTCCGATAAAATGCCAGGCTACCTGAGCGGCGGTCAAAAAAGGATGGTATGCATAGCTGGCGTTCTTGCCATGAAGCCCCGGTTGATCGCTATGGATGAGCCTACATCTGACCTGGATCCATTACACGCCGAAATGGTAGAGAATATCATCCTTAACTTGAAAAACGACCATGGCATCAGCATCGTCATAGCAACCCATGACATGGACATGGCAGCGAGGATATCAGACCGTGTTTGCATTGTGAAGGACGGCTCCATTATCGCAGAGGGTAAGCCTTCATCGATATTCTATGATAAAGATCTCTTAGAAATGTCGGGATTGCGGCAGCCAAAAGTCGTACAAATATACGAGGGAATAACAAAGAACCTGGGCATAGTCATGGAAAATTACCCTATGAATGATGATGAACTTGTCAAAACCATAACTAGAATGATAAAGCAAAATTAAACGATGAGATTCTTCTGGATTCTAAGGTTTGGGGTATACCCAAACATTTATACCTATGTGTAGCACAATTATAACTTGTTGCGGTAGATTATCCGCTGAAAGGTAACGCATGGCACATATACATCTCCCGGATGGAACATTCTCTATACTATGGATCATTACATGGTGGATTCTTGCCATCATAATTTTAGGCGTATGCCTGTATTGGTTGAAAAAGATAAAAAAAATAGATAATAAAAAAATAACACTGGCCGCGATGTTAACGGCCGCCTCTTTTGCAATATTCCAGGTCAGCATACCCCTTTTTGGTGGTGTTCACATCAACCTTACCCCCCTTATAGGTATACTTGCCGGGCCAGCGATTGGCGGCATCATTGTGCTCATCGTAAACATATTATCTGCCGCGATGGGTCATGGCGGATGGGGCATGATAGGAGCGAACTTACTTGTCAACATGACAGAAGTTACAGTTGCATATAGCATATATAAGGCGCTTGGAAAGATCAATCTCGATACATTCTCTAAAGCCGGCATTGGAACGATAATCGGACTTCTTTTCGGCAACATTATAATGATATTGGTAATTCTCATTTCGGGCATACAAGGCGTTCATCAGGATATCCAGACCACACTCTACGGCCTCTCGTTCATCGCTGCCGTCAACATGGGCGTTGCAATCATAGAGTCTGTAATCACTGGATATGTGGTGTCATATATTATGAGGGTCAGGCCAGACATGCTTAAGGAGGTGACCCCTGTTGCAGCAACAGCAAAGTAATAGGAAGGGGATCATTATATTCGGGGGGACTGTGCTCATATTTCTGGTCTTATGCCTTTTCGCCTGTATGATAACAGGAGATAAAGGGATAGAAGAACGCTTTTCAAACGCATTAGGATTATCGAGTGAGCCTGAAAGCGACGATAATGGGATTTTCGGCTTTACAATCGAGGGCGACCAACTATCCTATGTAATATTATTGGCATTGATCCTGGTCGCAACAGCATTAATATATGTTAAATACAATGTATAAATATTTACAATCCCCCTCTATCAAGTAATGTGGATTCGCTCATTGCTCCAGTATTGACACGGCTTCGTTCATTAGCTTCATTCCCTGAAAAATGCTACCTCTACGGATGATAGCAGAGAATTACTCATATCATCCCGACCAACCACCCTGCCGCAGACAAGGAGTTTTTCTGAGGATATATTTATTCTATCCCCGGTTTTGAAATCCCGGATATCTCCTGAAACACGAAATATGCCGCTTTTGGCTGTTTAAATTTAAGTTCCTGCAGCGTGACGCTGCTCAATCTATTGTTAAGATATACCGGAACCGGATCAGTTTCCTGACAGTTCCTGGGCTTCGTTGAATACATTCTGCGACTTCATTGCACCTGACAGCTCTGCCTGTCTTTTCATTCAGGTCTACCAGTACCCTGATAATTTCTTCGTGCGTGTTTGTTAATTTCATGTAATCCCTCATAAATAAGAGGTGGGGGATTGTCTCCCCCGATAAACCCACTCCTTACCAGTCCATGGTGTCGCCGCACGGTATCCTCATAGCGAGGAGCTTCTGTTCCTTCGGTGCAAGTTTCGGGTACATGACGTCCAGGACCTTTTGACTCTGCTTGCATATTCTATTCACTGCTTCATTCACTACCGATGCGACCTCGTTTTTTATGCTTTCAGTACTCTCGTTGACCATCTTTTATCGCCTCATCGATATACTAATATGAAATATTTTCATATTTAGTAACACGATAATCAATAAAAGTATTATTAATATATAAACTTTTCCTCCGGTTCTCAAAAAAAAGCAAAAGATTATACTCTAATATTTCAATTCTTACTAAAGGAGACATTATATGGAACAAGACCTGTCAAGAATTGGCGTTTCTCTTCCTGAGAACCTGCTTGAAAAATTTGATGAAATCATAACAAAAAGAGGCTATTCATCGCGTTCTGAGGGCATACGCGACGCAATAAGAGGCTATATCCGCTACTACGACTGGATGAACGAGGTCGAGGGCGAACGAATCGGTATATTATCCATGACTTACGACCATTCCCAGCGCGGGCTTGTTACCTCGCTGCTGGACCTGGAGCATGAGTTTACCGCTATTACAAGGTCGAGTGTACACGCTCACATAAGTCATGATGAATGTATGGAACTTCTCATACTAGAAGGTGATGGGACAGAAGTAAAAGCTATTGCTGAACGCATAATGGCGCTAAAAGGCATAAAGAACGTGAAACTGACCACGATAAAGCCCGGGCAGGAAGTATAAAATAGCACTGGTACTTGAACCTCGGACGTGATTTTAGGTTGAAGCCAGTGATGAAAATTTAATTTCCTGTCCAGCCTGCTTATTGTGGCTTTCTATTTTTTGAATGACACGATCAACCATACCGCCAGTAACAAAAACCATAACATTTAGCCCTCTCACGGCAGCCAGTATGCTTGACTGAATTACATCCACGTCAAAATCGCAATGAATACCTGCTTTTCTAACCACCACTTTTGCAGAGGTTCCCATAGCGCCTATTTTGTGAGGTTTGTGCTCAGCTATTATTGTACATATCGTTACCAGGTCAACCGCTCTTGAGCCCCCTTCTATTACAAGCGGGATGGGCACTATATAAATATTCCCGGTTTTTTGTGTAAGTGTTCCTGTTATCCCACCTGCAACAATATCCTCACCAGCCCTGGCATTATACAGCACTCTGCCGAAGGCTGTGGTTTCGGCGTTCATGTCGATATCCACTCTGGTGGTGCACAGCATACCGTCTTTCATAACCAGACCCACCTTTTCTCCCGCACATACATCTGTCCCAGCCACGGCACATCTTACCTTAAGAACATCGAAAGGTTTCGATACTGACTCAACAAATTTCAGCATAGTTAGCGGTGAATCTCCCCCGGATATGCCTCTTGCCTTTAATTCACGAAAAGTCTGAACAAAGGTTGGAAGCCTGAGCCCGGTCTCGGAAATCATGGTATGGTCAGCAAATATTTGGGAAGGAGAGCCGTGCCTTTTGATTTTTCCTTCGTGAAGGACATATATGCTGTCTGCCCACTTCGCCGCAAGGTCAACATCATGAGTAGAGAATATGATGGTCTTGCCTTCTGCATTTAACTCATCCAGAATCTCGATAATTTTTGCGCAACCCTGCGGATCAAGGCCAGAAGTGGGTTCATCCAGCACCAGGATTTCAGGTTTCATGGCGATCACACCTGCAATAGCCACTCGCTTTTTCTGTCCACCGCTCAGGAAATGCGGCGGCTTATCAGCATGAGCTTCCATCCCCACGAGGCGGAGGGCTTCATCTACCCTTTGTTTTATTTCCCCATTTGAAAGTTTGAGGTTTTTCGGACCGAATGCAACATCCTGCAGAACGGTGGGTGCAAGGAGCTGGTCGTCAGGGTTCTGGAACACCATCCCGACAGTGCTTCGAATGTAATGCAAGCCCTTTTTATCGTAAGCAAGCGGTTCTCCTTTCAGATACACGGTACCATTTATGGGTCTTAATGTGGCGTTCAGGTGGAGAAGGAGAGTGGATTTGCCAGCGCCATTTTGGCCGAGGATAGCTGTGATGCTTCCTTTTTCAAATGAGAAATCAATATCATCCAATGCTTTTGTACCATCGGGATACTGGTAGGTCACATTTTGTGCATCGATAATATTCATAATTTTTTCTTCCGATCAGATTAATACTGTGTTTCGTGTCAGGATTGCTACGAAAGCGAGAACTGCCTCAAATAATAAAATTCCTGAGAGTGCTGTGATGCTTATTTTTGTTTTATTTTCCTGATAGGCAAGACTGTTTGTTTCACCGTCATAACAACGGGAGTTCATAGCTACAAAGAGTTTTTCACCCTGATGTATTGTGCGCAGAAAAAGTGTGCTGGCAAGCATTGAAAAGACTTCGATCTTTGTGCGAAAATTACTCTCACCCCTCATCTGGGATGCCAGCCACATGCGTTCCGCTTCCTCCAAGAATAAAAAGATGTAACGATACATTATCATGGCAAGTTCGATCACGACCTCTGGTATTCTAAGCCATCTTAATCCAGTAAACAGTTCTGTCATTGGCGTGGTAAGAGCAAGAAAGAAGAGACATGCTGAGCCAGCAAGGGTTCTTGACGCCACAAGCAGTCCCATATTAACTCCCTCTTTTTGCACTACAAAAGTGAGGGATAATATTTCAAAAGAATACAAAGGGCTTTCTGCATATCCAAAAAACAAAGACATCAGCAGTATGCTAATAAGTCCAAAGAAAAGTGGTGTTAGCAGAAGCAAAAAATATGTCCTGGGTTTTATTTTTGCAGCAAACAGTATCAGGATGGTTGCTGTGATGAAAGCTAAAAAGGGTGGGATAGGGGATGTTGATGCTACAGTAATTAACAGTGTCGTGATGGCAAAGATGACTTTCAATCGCGTATCAATATGTTTCAGCCTGTTTGTGTGGGCTATGGTGTCTATCGTCGAGTGTATCATGGATTGTCTCTATTTTTCTCTTTTCTGCCAGTGTACAAGCCTGCTATGTATCCGATAATACCCGCTCCGATAGCTGCCTGCAATGAAAATAAAAGGGTTTCTATCTCCCCGCTCGGCGGCTCCCAGAGGGGTGAAAACCAGGGTTTATAATCACTCATCTCTCCTATCTTATTCGCCGCGGCAGTATCGGCTCCTCCCCATTCTGGAGTAAGCCCCATCATGCGCGGTACAAAAGCTGTTAACAGTAGAATAACTGCGATCAAAAGTGCAACGATCAGTGTAAGTTTTTTTAGTTCAGACATTTTATGCCTCTGCTAATTTTGATTTATCACTTATGTGGAAGGCTCTGAACACATCAGGTTTTAGAGCCAACAGATACCTGAGAAGCAGCATGGTGACAAGTCCCTCGATTATTGCAAGGGGCACCTGTGTAATCGCAAATATACCTGAAAATCCCAGAAATGATTTCAGAACTCCACCCACAGGTGCAGGAAATGCAAGAGCCAGTTGGATAGAAGTGGTAACATAGGTTGCCAGGTCTCCAAGGGTGGCTGCAGCAAACACTGCAATATTAAACCCTGCAATTCCGTGCAGAGTTTTATATGCAAGATACGCTACGAAAGGTCCAGCAATCCCCATGGAAAAAACGTTTGCGCCAAGTGTGGTGATACCACCATGAGCCAGCAGCAGCGCCTGGTATAGCAGCACGATTACACTTATCACTGATGTGATAGCAGGCCCGAATACGATAGCGCCAAAGCCTGTGCCTGTGGGATGAGAACAACTGCCTGTGACTGAGGGTATCTTTAATGACGATAGCACGAAGGCAAAAGCGCCTGCAACCGCAAGCATGGGCTTTGATTCAGGATGCTCATTTACAATCTTTTTCAGTCTCCATACGCCGTAGATAATAAAGGGAGCTGAGACTGCATACCAGAAAATTACCCAGAACAGGGGCAGAAATCCTTCCATTATGTGCATGTTTAATCTGGTGTTTCATGCACCCAATGACAAAAGAATCTGTGTTTTTGGATGATAGTTATTACCTGAATGGGTAATGATGAAAAAAAATTAAACCACTACATCTTCTCCATCATTTCCAGCGCTTCTTCAAGCGGCAATGCAGGAGCTATATGGGGGACGCCCAAATCTCTGAATGGATATGTTATCTTCAGAATTGCTTCCTCATCCGGGGCATCGAATATTGCTACTGATATATGTCTGCCTACAATTAACATGATATAAATATGTTGATAACCTAAAAGTTCATTAGGATTGAAAATTAATCTTTAAATGGACAAAACACGCTGATGTACCAATTGTGTTAAAAGAATGGAGGAGTTTAATTTGACAGAAAAAGAAGAATTTGTCGAAGAGCTCAGTGGGCTGTTAGAGGATAATGCACCTGAGCTGAAAAAACAGTGGGTAAAGGAAATGACTGATATGGGCTTGCTGGAGAAGCTAACGCCTATTGAGATAGAGCAGCAATCTACGGCTATCTACGATACCTGCGTTTTGACCCTGAAAACTGGAATGTACGAGGCTGCTAAAAAATATGCACGCGAAATGGCAAAAAAGGGTGTACTGGAAGCAATGACCGTAGACCAGATAATAATGGGTTTCCTGAAGCTGCGGGATGTCTATGGCAGGTTTATCTTTTTTAAGTACCAGAAAAATGTTGAGAAACTGTACAAAGTACTGGACGTCTACGAACCTGTGGCAAACCGGATCTTAAGCATCGTCGCTCTCGCTTTCGTAGAAGAACGTGAAATGAAAATTACGGAGCAGCAGCAGGCCATGCTTGCCCTCTCCACTCCTGTGCTCCAGATACGGGACCAGATACTGGTACTTCCATTAATAGGTACAATAGACTCTGCGCGGGCAGCCCAGATCGTGGAGCAGCTATTGAACAGCATCGTGGATACCCAGGCATCCGTAGTAATATTAGATATAACAGGCGTGCCTGTGATAGATACTGCAGTTGCTAACCATCTGATTAAGACCATACAGGCTGCCAGAATGCTGGGAGCAAATACCATCATAACCGGGATAAGTCCTGCCAATGCCCAGACTCTCGTGACCCTTGGAGTTGACCTGTCCATGATGACAACAAGAGGCAGCCTTCGCTCTGGTGTGAAATTTGCAGACGAGATGTTGAAGCTCGTCGTGGTGGAAAAGAGGTAATAAATGGAAATACCCATACTGAAAATCGAGGATTTTTTGATCGTATCCTTTCAGACTGAACTCAGCGACGATGGACTCGACAGGCTGAGGGAAGAGATACTCGATAGAATAAAGGCAACCAATGCGAGAGGCCTGATCATTGACATCACTGCTCTCAAGATAATCGATAGCTTCATGGCAAGATCTTTATCTTCTATCGCGACCACGGCAACTCTACTGGGAGCCAAAACCGTGATTGTGGGCATGCAGCCAGCGGTTGCTCTGACCCTTGTCGAGCTTGGTTTGAGGATTAAATGGAATGTCCAAACCGCCCTTAATCTTGAACGGGGCATTAACCTTTTGCGAGAAGCTTTAAAATCAGAAAAGGTCGTTTCCTATGAGTGAAGACATGCTGCCAGTCAAAAACGAATATGACATAATTTCTGTGAGAAGCTTTGGTAGAAATGTAGCAGCTAATGCTGGTTTCGGGGTTGTGGACCAGTGCAGGATCACCACAGCAATCTCCGAGCTTGCCAGGAATGCGGTCGTCCACGGAGGCGGAGGACAGGTCACTATCAAAACAATTCAGAACGATAAAAAAGGAATCGAGATAATATGCAAGGATGAAGGACCCGGGATAGTCAATCTTGAACTCGCCCTGAAAGGAGGCTACAGTACTGTTGGTGGACTTGGAATCGGTCTTTCCGGGGCTAAGCGACTCATGGACGAGTTCCAGATAACTTCCAGCCCAGGTAAGGGTACTACCGTGATCATCCGAAAATGGTTAAAATGAAATTTGGAAGAGCTTCGCGTCCTGTTCATGGCAACAAGTATAATGGAGACATGTATTTAATTAAAGAATTCAATAATAAAGTTCTAATATCTGTAATAGATGGTCTGGGACATGGAGAGTCCGCAGCAGTTGCCTCAAGCAAATGTATGAAATGTCTGGAGGAGCATTATGATCATGGACTGGCAGAAATTTTCAAGAATTGCGATAGTGTACTCAGGAAAACAAACGGTGTTGTCATGGGGATGCTCTTTATCGACTTCGAGCATTCTATTCTGAGTTTTGCCGGGGTTGGGAATATAAGTGCCCGTATATTAGGTTCAAAGCCAGTACACTTCATTTCACGAGATGGGATCGTGGGATATAATATGCCAAAGATAAAAGAAAACAAACATCCTTATACCGCAGGAGATACTATTCTCATGCATTCTGATGGAATTTCTTCCAAAGTGTTACGCTATCCTGCCTCCATACTCTTGAAAAAGGATGTCCAGCAGGCAGCTGACGAGATAATGAAGCTATATGGAAAAGATGAGGATGATGCAACCGTGATCGTTGCACGATAGTACAATGAATCTTGAAGAAATAAAATCCACATATCCTGAATTATTGAGAAAATATCTATTCGAAGGCAAAGAAGAAGAAGCCCTGTACGAGGCTTACAAGCTTGGTAAGGAGTGTTTCGAGTCAAAAATAGGTATCGAAGATATAATGAACCTCCATACTCGATCTCTGGAGGAAATCATTAAAACTCTTCCCCCATCCAGGGTTCATGAAATAGTGCTGAAGTCTTCTAACCTCATCATAGAGTTCAGCATAAGGTTCGGGCTTGCCTGCCAGAATTATTTCGAAATTCTGCAACAGACTGATGAAAGAATAAGGAATGCTTTTTATCAGGCTGGTGAAGCCCTGACCGCAGGAACGGACGTCCAGAAAATGCTACATGTTATTTTGAACCTTGTGAAAAACCTGACTGAAGCGATAGGCTGCTCCATTGTTGTTTTTGAAGAAGATATACAAGTCATCAAACTTTCTGAAGGTCTGGATAATGAAGATGAATTCTTTAAACATCCGTTGTTCGAACAGGTAAGAAACGAAGGAAAGGCAAAGTTCATCTCTGACCTGCAAGAGGCGAAGGTGCTAAATGATGGCAAGGAAATTCGGTCAGTTCTGGCACTTCCATTGAATTTCAAAGGCAAGACAATAGGGGTTTTAGGGATATATTTAGCCCACCCACATCATTACGAGGAAAAAGAAATCAACCTGCTCACTTCTTTTGCCAATCAGACTGCAGTGGCAATAGATAACGCTCGCCTCTTTTCAGAACTTTCGCGCCACGATAAAACCCTGGAAGCCCTGTATTCCATAGACAGGGTGGTAAGCCAGACCCTGGACATAGAGGAGATTTTACAATCCGCTCTCGCCAGGGCGATGGAATGTATCGATGCTGATTCCGGGAGCATACATCTGCTTGACGAGGCGGGAGAAAACCTCATTCTTAAAACCCACAGTGGTCTCCTGTCCCAGGAATTTATATCCACCATTATTAAACTGAAAATGGGGGAAGGGGTTACTGGCAGAGCAGCTAAGCTGCTGAAAACAGAGGCTTTAGATATCTCCCATTATCCGGATTTCTGTCTTCTACCCCATCTGGAAAAGGAAGGTCTTGTTTCCCTGGCAAGTACCCCGCTTATTGCAAAGGGGAAAGTTTTGGGAGCAATGACCTTTTCGTATCATACATACCGCCTTTTTTCTCAGGATGACCTGGATCTTCTGGCTTCTATAGGAAGCCAGATTGGGGTTGCGATCCAGAATGCAACATTGTTTAGCGAATTGGAGAAGCATCATAAAATGCTTGGGGCTCTTTACGCTATTGAAAGTGTGGTGAGCAGATCGTTGAACCTTGAAGATATATTCAATGTGGCTTTAGCGAAAGCACTTGAAGTGACAGATACAGAAGCAGGTACTTTGTATTCCCTCAACGGAGAAGTTCTGCACTTAGAAGCCGGAGAGGTTTTGCGCCTGGAGGCTATTAAAGGGCTTTCTCCTGAATTCAAAGAAAAGGCACTTATTAGAAAGATGGGTGAAGGAATACCTGGAATTGCAGCAGAATTAAAAAAACCCATAACTATGGATATTTCTCAATTCCCAAGTCCGCTTTTACTCCCTTACGTGAAAAAAGAAGGACTTGTTTCGTTTATCGGAACTCCTTTGATGGCAAAAGGCAAGGTGGTTGGAGCACTTGCCCTTGGTACAAAGAAAAAGCAAATTTTCACAAAGGATGACCTTGATCTATTGTTCTCAATCGGAGATGCAATAGGCATCGCGGTAGAGAATGCGAGGCTGTACAAGGAAGTGAGGGATAAAGCTGAGCATATAAGCGCCCTGTACAGGATCGCCCGGGCTATTAAAACAAGCCTTGATATTGAGGAGGTATTCGATGTAATGGTTGGTGAGATGAGAAGCATCCTGCCATTTGATAGAACAACTATCAACCTGATAAGAGAAGAGACGGTTGAGGTCTTTGCGGTGGCAG
>CBFFLL010000005.1:27041-34489 GCA_965642175.1 Candidatus Methanoperedens nitratireducens
TATTATTCAAGAGCTGGGGAGAGGGACAAAGATACCCAGGAATGAATCCAGCAGTGGGTTCGTCTTTGACAGAAGAGCAGGCTTGATAAGGAACTTAAAGGATACACCCTTCTATGAGGACAAAATCCTTTTTAAGAAAGGCATTAATTCAGTCATCCAGGTGCCACTTATCTCTAAGGGGGAAATGATTGGAGTTTTCAGCATTGAGAGCTGCATGCAAGAGGCGTACACCAAGCAGGAACTCAACCTTGCCCAGGCAATTGCTGACCAGATCGCCACTTCTATCGAGAACTTGCGCCTCTATGAAGATATAAAGAAGGCAAATCTTGAGCTGGAGAAACGGATCAAAGAATTTGAGGAGTTCCACACACTTGCAGTGGGAAGAGAGGTCCGAATGATAGAACTCAAAGAAAGGATAAAGAGCCTTGAGGAAGGGAAATGATATGAACAAATATCTTTTATTCTTTTTGATGATGCTGCCCATATTAATTCTAGCATACATTTCTATAGTTCCATATACCGAAACACTGGGAGAGCAGATCAAGGCAGGTAATCTTGCCACTGCACAGGAGGTCTCATATCTTGTGGGAGAGCATTTCAACTGGAGTATCAAGGTCGGGGACTACTTTGTTTCAACCCCGATGTTAGTGTACTCGGTTGAGAATATGGACCGGAAGGGCGCAACAGAACGGCTGGCCCTTCTATTGGCTTCCGTACCCGATATAGACCGGGTATACCTTGCTACGCCTGAAGGAATACTATGGGTAGATTATCCCCCCAGCCCTGAGATATGGGGGAGAAACCTGACATATCGTGACTGGTATAAAGGGGTCTCCAGGGACTGGCAGCCCTATGTCTCAGAGGTATACCTTCGCGACATTGAGCCAAATAGATATGTTGTGTCTGTGGCTATACCTATTAAGAACGATAGCAATGTGATAGGGATAGTTGTAATGCAGCACAGACTTGAGACCATACAGAAATGGGTAGCTCCGGTCAGACTGGGCAAAAGCGGGGTAATCTATATCGTAGATAAGAACGGCAGAGTAGTGGCGCACCCCAATGAAGACCCAAGGCAGCCTCCAGACTATTCCATTGTGCCAATTGTGGGAAAAGTTATCAAAGGAATGGAGGGAGTGGAGGAAGTTTATGATCCTGTTGAAAATAAAACCATGCTCTCTGCCTATGTACCTGTGAGAGGTAGGGGAATGGGAATGGGAGTGGTAGCCCAGCAGCCAACCGAGGAGGCTTTCTCGCCCATAAAGCTCCATACCAACCTGAGTCTTATCCTCATCGCCATGACTGGAATATTTGCAGCCCTGGTTGCAAGGGCGTATGATAAGAATAGGGAACTGTATTCCAAACTCACTGTCCAGCACAAAGAACTTAAGAAGAGAACAGAAGAACTTTCTACTCTCTACGAAGTGGACAGGGTTACAGGCCGCACCCTGAATCTGGATGAGGTGATGAACTCTGCCCTGAACAAGCTGATAGAGGTGACTGGCGTAGATTCTGGCGATGTTTACCTGATGGAGGAAAAATCTGGAGAGCTGATATTAAAAGGACAAAAAGGGATAGCACCTGAGGTTGTTCCTCTCATCGAGAGGCTGAAGATCGGTGAAGGTGTGGCGGGGGCTGCAGTCCAGCAGGGAGATATTATAATTATAAAAGATATAGATAAAGCTCCCCAGTCCATGACAGTTTTCGGCAGAAAGACCGGGGCAAGATCTCTGGTCAGCGTGCCCATCAAGGTGAGGGACAGGATACTTGGGGTGCTGGATCTGGTCAGCCATACCCCAAGGAGTTTTGCCATGGAAGAGATAGAGCTTCTTAAATCCATAGCTACCCAGATTGGAATAGCAGTTGAAAAAGCCAGCTTCTACGAGGATTTGAAGATGACAAATCTTGAGCTGGAGAAGAGGTTGAATGAACTTGAGGATTTCTCTGAAATAGCCGTAGGCAGAGAGCTCAGGATGATAGAGCTGAAGAAAGAAATAGAAGAACTCAGAGAAAAAAATAAAAAATTAGAGGGCAATGTTTGAAAATCCTGATGCAATAAAAGAAATAAAAATCGGAGACCATGTTTGCAGCCTTCATGACAATCGGAAGCATAGTCTCTTTTTTGCTGCAGCATTCCTGAAATTCGGCCTTGAAAACTGGGAGAAATGCCTGTACATTGGAAATTTGAGTGAGATCTCTGTAATCTTTGAAGAGTCTGGAATAGATAAAAAATACCTCCACACCAATCAGTTGAGCTTAATCTCTGATGAAATGTGGCAAGAGAAAGGATTATTCCTCCTCAAAGAGAACCTTGAACTCGCCATCAAAGAAGGCTACCGCTGCCTCAGGGTTGCGCATGAAATGCTTCCTTCTGAAGAACTTCTGAAATACGTTGCCATGCTGAATGATTTCTACCCTAAAAATCCGGCTCTAGGACTCTGTCTGTATGTAAAAACGCTATTCATGTTGGGATCAACAAATGGAGAGCTCCTGCTGAGGGCTGTGAAGGCGCATCCCAGGGTCTATTTAGCCGGTATGGTCTGCGAAAATCCCCACAACCTCTCTCCACTTGAGGGGGATGTGGAGAAGGAACTTAATTCATTCCTCGGCATGCTCATGGATAAGGCAATCCTTAAGAAGCAAAATGCTGAAAGCGAAAACCGCTCTCGAGAGATTATGAAGGAAAGGACAAAAAAACTGCAGGACAGCAGGGATGCGATATTCAATATGCTAAAGGACATGGATGATTCGTATAAGAAACTCCATAAGGCATACCAGGAACTGGAGACCCTCGATAAAATGAAGGATGAGTTCATTTCAAACGTTTCTCATGAACTAAAAACACCGCTCATTTCGATAAAAGGATACGGTGAATTATTGTTTGATGAAAAACTGGGGTGCCTTTCAGGCAAACAAAAAAAGAGTCTGGAAGCTATAATAAGGAACGCTGATAGATTGACACGTCTGGTGAATTCCCTATTGCTGATTAGCAGGCTGCAGGCAGGGAAAATTGATCTTCATTTTGAACCTCTGGATCTGGATGAAATAGTGTGGATATGCGCAGGTGATTTCAAAAGCATGATGGATGCCAAACAGATCATACTTGAAAAGGATGTAACAGAAGTCTCAAAAGTCAAGGGCGATAAGGATAAATTTGTAGAAGTGATCAGCAATCTTCTTGATAATTCAATAAAATTCACACCCGCGGGTGGGAAGATCTCAATAAAGGCATGGGATGAAGCAGAGTATGTGCACTTCACATTATCAGATGACGGGATTGGTATTCCCGCGGATCTTATGCCAAAATTATTCACGCGTTTTTATCAGGTTGATGCTTCTGCATCGAGAAAGTACGGCGGTACCGGTCTGGGATTGTACATATCAAAGAACATTGTGGATGCGTTCCAAGGCAAAATCTGGATTGAAAGTGAAGTTGGAAAAGGAACTACTGTTCATATACTATTACCTGCTGCCAGAGAAATGTTACCAGAGATTGCAGATTGATTGCAGCTCAAAAAAGGCGCCTTATGCTACTTCGATGATTTACTTCTCCCAGAGTTCATTTTCAATGTTGCTGTTTATCACGTAATCGAAATCCATCTTCTCCAGCCAGCCTGACCGTTCGAAGATACTCATGAAGCACACCCCGATCTTGAGTCCTTTTCCATCTGTTATTCTGTCTGCAAGCTTTCTCATGTCATCGACGTTTACGCCGATATTTGGTATTGCAAGACCGCCGAGCACCACAACAGTATCAGCTTTCGGATCAACACAATCCTCTGAGAGCTGCATGCCATATGGTGTGAACACGATTTTCTTGGCTTTTTCATATTCAAGGTTGGGCACAAAGGCAATATCTTTTTTCTCCCTGGCTATCACATAGGCTAGAAGTTCTGCAAAGGGTAGACAAAATCCCGCCGATCCCACGAAAGTTATCTTCTTAGAGTCCTTTACTAATTTGCGGAAAGTATTAAGTATGCCCCCCAGGGCTGTGCTTTTCTCAATCTGTTTCATTTGAATGCCTCCACATTTAATCGATTTATGCATATAAGAGATTATCGGTTTTGGATTTTCACAATTATTTTCTTCTTTGTTACAGGTACCAGTTTCTTCCATTCTATTGTGGAATCTTTTTCGATCTTGAAATCTTCTGCCGTAGTATCCGGGGGCTTTCCATTTACTTCATACATATATAAGCCAGGTTCACCGTCGATCGATATAACAAACTCCTTGTCGTGGACCTCCTGTATCTCCACCCCGCCAACTTTTTTTAATGCCTCAAGAATACTCGATCCCTTTGGTACATTAACTTCGCAGGTTTCAGCAAACATATTAAGCATGTTGTCCATATTCTCTATTTTACTCTTCAGTACATGGGTTTTTCCAAATTTCTTTCTCTGGATTAACCCGACAGTTTCTAAAATTTTAACATGCCTTGCCACAACAGGATTTGAAAGATTTAGTTCCCTTGCAAGCCCTGAGATGTGCATTTCATTTTTCGCCAGGATCTTTAGCATTTTTAGGCGAGTTGTGCTGCTCAGTGCCTTAAATAAATCATTGCTCATAAAGGTAATACTTGTTGCTCAAATAGTTAAATGCTTTTCTTTTGTGCTGATACTTAGAAATATATCTGAAACCCTGGGTCTGAGAACCGACGATGAGGAAGTTATTTTTATTTTATTGTTTTTTCTAAGAATATAAATTTCATCTTATCCCCATGGTTTTCTTCTTTAAAAATCTTATAACCAAATAATTATGCAAATGTCTATATGTTGTAAAGAATAACCTTAATACCCATCTTCGTCAGATTAAAACCAATATCCATATCGGTAGAGCACCCTATGTTTAAAAGTCTGTTCTTAATCACTTAATGCCTAGTGAATTTAAAAATTCCCCCCTCACAATATAATTACAATCAAACAGTTTTAGTATATTTTTTTGCTCATCCGTTAGAGGCATTAGTTTCAACCCACTACAGTCAGATCCTTTCACACTCAATTTTCCAACTTCACATCTTTTCAGAATACTGTGAACTTTATCCACACTACCTATCCCTTCAATCGGTTCTTGCCTGAGCCTATTTGTGACCGTCACATCCAGCAAGTACGACAATATGCAAATCGTATAATGTGCACGAACATGATCATCTGTATATACAAATGTCGGCTGAAATTTAATGAACGATTTAACATCTCGAAAAGCTTCCTCAATCCTGTTTTTATCTCGATAAGCACTTATTAGCTCTTCAGGTTTAAGTCTGTCCTCTTCAGATTTTAGGGTATCTGTAATGTTTGTTACCAGCATCCAAATACCATCTACCAGCATTGCTTTTTTTATAGCTTCATCATTTCGTTCATATGTGAGATTAAAGCTGCGGATCGATGATCCACTTTCTCCAGATATATTGATACTTTCAAGTTTAGTGTCAATGCAAGATTGAACCCCCCGTTTCCTGAGTATTTCATTAATCTTATGTTCTGTGGGCTTAAGATTTCGGCTTTTTTTCGCATTCAGTAGCAATTTTTTCTCTTCTTCCAATTCCGTTATTGCTATATCGATTAGCTTTTCTCTGGTTTTTCGCTGAACCTTGAGGAGATCCGAATTAAACATAAGGATATGTCGCCTGTTAGTACTATCGATTCCCATATCTTCATAGAAAGTTACATCATCATATTTTGTCAATCCTTTTGACAAAATCTCTTTCTCAGTAGTCTCATCTGTGAAGTCCTTAAACCTTTCAAGATTTACCTTTTCAACCCCTGTAATCTGGGGTTTATCAAGAGCTGTGATATAAAGGTAGCTCTGTTTATTCTCCAGATTCAGGAGATTTTCATCTGAGACCATACCACGATCAAAAACTAATATTATTTTTGAAAAATTGAATTGCTTTTGCCATAGATCAGTATTTTTCGTGAGTGTTGAGACATCAGCCGTGTAGTCTTCAAGGATTTTCCAGGAAAAGGGGTAGCCTTCTGAATTAACAAGCAGGGAAAGAACGATTCTTTTTTCCCGGAAGCCATTGGCTTTAGTTCTTCCGGGTTTTGCGATTGGACATTTTCGTCCTTCGAAATATGAATCCGTGAGATCATAAAAAACAATTCGCATGCTTTTCTCATTTCGGTTTTTGAGTGTCTGGTAAAGCCATTGCTCGATCTTTTCCTTTTGTTTTTCGATTGCTGTGAGTTCACGGTAAAATCTGGATTCATTGACCTGACCGGGCTCCATGTCAAGAAGAAGGTTACAGGTGGTTGTTTCAAACCATTCTACGGCTGATAGATAACTTCCTGGGTCTAAGCATCTATAGAAAGTAAGGAATTTTGCGATGTCTGCTGTTGATATTTCTTTTTTTCTGGTATTGCTGGTTTCTTCAGGTGATGGAAATATGCTTGATAGTCCTTTCCATTCTTGATCCCATAGATGGTTCAAAAATGCAATGTCAAGATAACGATAGTGGTTTTCGAATAGCAGGTCTTCATAAGTTGCTGTGAATGTGTCATCGGATTGAGTGACTCTCAGTATATTGCGGATCTGTTGTGCTTGTATTGGTGAAAGGGTTCCAAGATAGAATAATATTTTTTTCTTGTTCTTTTTGTCTTCCCAATAGGGCTCAGCAATGCTGTAGTATGTATAGATCTTTCCATTGGCCTTCTTTTTCGAGTGGGTTAGAAGCTGAATTGCCATAGTCGGTACTTAATTTGTTATAATGAATCGCAATCTATAAATACATTTCTATCTAAAGAGTCTGTTCTTAATATTCGATGGATCATATAATAATAATTCCAAAAATACAAAAGCAATAGAATCGATGGAATAGTATTAACTTTCAAAAAAGATTAATTATTAATGGGATTCTGAAGAACATGGGTTACAATTGAAAAACTTGCAAAAAGGTTTGACATATCTCCATCTACCTTGGGTGAGATTATCCAGAGGGGAGAAAAGAAAATTGTTTTAGAGCATTTTTCCAGAAAAACATTGGACTTCTGAACACTGGTATTTTTGTTCCTGCGATCCTATGTGCCTTAAACACTTTAAACATTTTTATAATATAGGTGAAGGAATAAAGTGCAGGGCTTGTGGAAGTGCATTAAGAAAATTCGGAAAAGAGTTCCTGAGACCCGTATATATGCGGGACAAAATCCTAATTCAATCAGGTTCAAGCGTTCACGGAGATTGTGACAAAAATTGAGCACTTTGAAAATCGGAGTAAAGGATATGATTGCCCGGAATTTTAGCAGGACTCCAGATTATACAATTGCGATTGATACAAATAAAAAAGATATAATCTCGAAGATAGTCGAGATTCTGCAGCGGTTCAAGTGTGATCTGTGTGCAGCCTGCTGCAGGAACGCAGGGATCGATCTAAGCTCGGATGAAGCTGTAGAAATACTGAGGCTCAAAGGGAGTGCATATTTCGACATGCTTGACATCAATGCAGTCAGGGACAG
>CBFFLL010000006.1:0-18187 GCA_965642175.1 Candidatus Methanoperedens nitratireducens
AGATGCCATCACTTGCGGAATTGATTGGAGCAAAAAAGTCTTTGACATTTGATTGTAAAGATAATTGTTAGATAATGGATAATTCATGGTTTCCAGAACATGCAGAATACGGTAAAATATTGGAATATTAGTCAGCACCACTCCTTTTGGAGGGGATACGAATATTCAAAGAAATGATAACATGCTGAACAACAACAGGCCACTAAAATACATTATCGTATTCCTTTCAGTATTACTCATCGCTTCATCCCTATATTCATACGGGCAGCTAAAACTCCAGGATGAAAAGATCAGTACGCTTTCAGCCATTTCAGAGAACCAGAAACAGACCATAGCCATTCTCGAACAAAATATCTCCGTGCTTGAACAGAACCTGTCCATAACTGAAAGATCATTGAAAAACGAAACACAAACAAGACAGAGTCTTGAAACGAAGATCATTAACCTCACCATGGTTGCAAAGAGCAACTATGCAGTCATGGCTGTGGATGAGAACAATAAAGGGCATCTGATCCCCCTTGAGGTCATAATAAAGAGCGGCAAAGGCAACCTCTTTCTTAACGTGGCAAATGTTCTTGTTGATGAAACTCTCCAGTCCTCAGCGCAGACTGCCATACTGGTCGCCCGCAGCGTCTCAGGGAAAAGCCTGTCAGATAAAGATGTCCTTATTAATATCGAAGCGACAGTTCAGGAACAAAAGGTCTCGATTTCCGGAGGGAGCGCAGGCGCCGCCATGACACTTGCTGCAATCGCAGCTATGCAGAACAAGACCATCAGAAATGATGTATTCATAACAGGAACTATCAGGGAAGACCATACGATCGGCAGGATTGGCGCGCCAATGGCAAAAGCGCTTGCAGCAAAAGAGAACGGCGCTGTGATGTTCCTTGTACCTGCGGGGCAGTTGAGTGAGGTGGGGGATGCGGGGATCGAGGTGAGGGAAGTTGCCACCATTGAGGAAGCGGCAAGTTATGCGCTGGAATAAATTTCACTCATATTATTTCTTTCTCTTCCCCTCATGCATCTTCTTGATCTCATCCTCAGCAGCCTGCATCTTCACTTTGTTCTCTTCATATATTTTTGAGACATTCTCAGTCACCCTCTCAAGTCTTTTCTTCAGAACGACCAGCTCCTGCGTCGACAACTTATAGTCAGGGGTGTTCTCTATCCAGAGCTGCTCAATATCAATAAGCGCGTTGATGGCAGCCTTAGTCCTGTTTACTGTGTTCTCGTCCATACGGGGTAATAATACTCTTAAATAAATTAATGTTTGCACAGATGATTTATAAAAGTAATCGAGGTTTGTTCTGTTCAATCATATTCTTTTTTCCTCTTAGGGTGAGTATCTTGTTACCGATAAGTGTGCAGACAACTGGCAGCGGTGAAAAAGCGTATGCAAATGAACCCATCAGGTACATCATTTTACGGGATTTTTTTAATTCAGATATTCTATCATACATAGGGCATTGAATGTTATTGAAATTCAAGAGCATCTTTGATGATTCATACGCCACGCGAATGCTATAATTGACAATATCCTTTAGAGGCGCAGGCTTTCCGCCGTATGAGGTCTGCCCTTTCTTTATGGCTCTATGGAACTCTTCCTGCGAATTACCGGAAAATGTTGAGTAACCATTGCCTATCATACTGCTTGAATGCGCATCGCTTCCCCCAAGTTTTGCATGTCCGTTGCAGCTTTCAAGCGCCAGGGCATTAGAAAACCCGTCCCTGTGCAATGAATTGAAAACTTCGATACCATCCAATCTCAGTGCATGAAGGTTATTACCAACACATGGGCAATAAACGCTGAAAGGATGCGGGGCAAATGCTATCCCGTCCTGTTCATGTATTAATTCTATGGTCTCTTCAGCGCTTAAACCCGGCTTGATCTCTTCCTGGAGGAAAAGTCCGATTATTTCTCCGCTTTTTGAACGGATCTCTTCACCTATCACCACAAGGTCGCGGTTATATTTACTTGCTTCGACGGCACCTTTGATCGTATTGTGGTCAGTTATGCAAAGAAGATCAAGTCCAATTTTTTGAGCTATCTGGACTGATTTTTTAGGCGTGGTCACACTGTCGGGGAATGAAAGGTATGAATATTTAGAGAATCCAGAATACATGGTATGCGTATGAACATCTGCCACTCCATCTTCTCTCATGTTCACTCCTATTCTTCAATATTACTACAGATACATTATTCATATAATGCACTATAATATAACATATAGTGTACAATTATATAAGGTGTTCCGCTATACCCTCTGATATCACATGATCGCAGTAAATGCAGCGCAGTTCCACGGGTTTCTTATTTACCAGGAACTTTGAAATAATCGGCTCGTTCGTATTTGAAATACAATTCGGGTTGGAGCACTTTACCACGCCCTCAAGCCTCTCCGGAAGGTCGACCCTGTATTTTTCGACAACTTCAAAATCGCGGATGATATTTATGGTAGCGTTCGGCGCTATCAAAGATATCCTGTCTACCTCTTCTTCTTCAAGTTCCCTGTCCTCCACTTTGACAATATCTTTTGAGGTAATTACCCCCGAAGGCACGTTCATCGCTACGCTCACAACAGCACTGGTAGTGCCTGACACTCCAAGAATTCGAAGCACATTGAGAGCCTGTCCTGCAGTTATGTGATCTATCACAGTCCCGTGTTCAATCCTGCGAACTCGCATCTCTTTCTCGATCATACTGCCCCCATCGCCATAGCAAGCAGCGCCATCCTGACAGGAACGCCGTAGAATGACTGCTCGAAATAACGGGCGAATTTAGTCTTATCAACAGCAGAATCAATTTCATCCACTCTGGGAAGAGGATGCATAATAATGAGATTCTCACTGGCTTTTTTCAGGAGCTCTTCGGTCACACTGTATACGCCTGCAACCTTCTGGTACTCGGCAGGGTCGGGGAAGCGTTCTTTTTGGATCCGCGTGATATATAACACATCCACACCTCCTATAATTTCCTCAATGCTTGTGGTTTCCCTGACCACAGCCCCCTTTTTTTCCAGGTCTTTCTTGATAACGTCGGGCATCTTTAGCTGGGCAGGTGAGACAAGCGTAACATCAGCGTGATACAAAGACAGTGCATAAGCCAGCGAATGAACTGTCCTGCCATACTTTAGATCCCCGACAAGGGCTATCCTGAGTCCTGAAAGACTGCTCTCGCGCATTATTGTATAAAGGTCAAGCATAGTCTGGGTTGGATGATGTCCTGCGCCGTCCCCGGCATTTATTATCGGGACTCTTGAAAACTCACTTGCCATCCGCGCCGCACCTTCACGCGGGTGTCGCAGCACTATGGCATCTGCATAGTTCCCTATTACCCTGATTGTGTCTGCAAGGTTCTCTCCTTTGATTATAGAACTTGTTTCTATCGATCCCAGATCGATCACTTCTCCCCCGAGGCGCTTCATGGCTGTCTCAAAAGACATGCGCGTGCGAGTACTTGGTTCATAGAAAAGGGTAGCTAGTATTTTACCCGAAAGCAGGTTCGAGCGTTTACCCCGTGCCACAGGCTCGAATTCCTTTACCCTGTTGAGAATAACATCGATCTCATCCCTTGAAAAATCTCTCATTGAGATGATATGATTTTGCATCATACCTGATACGATGTTTTTCGACTTATATTTTATTGAAGCTCATCCTGCACTAAGCTCAGGTATTGTGGAGGTATCTCATCTGAAAGCACTATGTTCTCGTTCGCAGTAAGCAGGTTCACTCCATCTTTTTGGCCTTCTGACGCATTTATCTTGATCAATACAGGATCATCGGTATGGATATTGGCGACTTCAAGTGCTTTCTCCACGGATGTGCTGAGGTGAACATATCTCTGTTTTATGGGTCTGATACCCTTTTCAAGTAATATGTCGACTTCTTCGCGGCTTGCCCCATAATAGAGTTCAGGAAGTTCGGTTTCTGGATAATCAAGGTCGATATCCACAGAATGACCATACCTTGCGCGAATCTTCCTGCCCTGGATCTCGTATCTGCCTTTTTCATCCGACTCTATCATCGAAAAAAGTTTGTCTTTGTTAGACCATTTGTACCGCGTTCTCATGGTGTCGCACAGGACATCTACATCTACCCATCCATGCTGGTTCATCGCCAGTCCAAGGTCGTCCGGAAAATGGCGCAGCGCTCCGGAAATAAAGCGACCGAGCCTTTCTGTCTGCTCGTCGTCCAGAATCAATATCCCTGGTTCACCGCAGTTACATTCGGTTCCTCTAAAAATTCCATGAATGGCACAATTTTTTATCATTTCTGACCCATATACGGCTCATCATGTTATATAATTTACCAACATCCTGATACATGGTTTTCTATGAAAAAATTACTATCATTTCCAGAAAAAATTACCGCAATCTTAATTTATTGACCCGACACTATAACTCATAATATGGGAGAAAAAAGAATGGTCATCACAGAAACTGCGATAAAATTATTCTGCTTTATTGAATGCAGAGGCTGGATGTAAATGTTAGATTCGATATTCTATCCTGCGTCAATAGCAGTTATCGGGGCGTCCAATAATGAAATTAAATGGGGCGGCCGGATACTGAAGAACATCCTGGGCGATTTTAAAGGAAAGGTCTATCCTGTTAATCCCGGTGAAAAAAGTATTATGGGGCTGGATTCATATTCCTCTGTCCTTGACATCCCGGGTGAAGTGGAGATGGCTTTGATCATTGTGCCTGCCAAATTTGTAATGTCAGTGGTGGAAGAATGTGGGGAAAAAGGCGTTAAGGGGCTTATTGTGGTGAGCGCTGGATTCAGTGAGGCAGGAAATAATGAACTTGAAAGAGAACTTGTATCGACCGTGAGAAAATACGGGATGCGCATGATAGGACCTAATACCCTTGGCATAGTGAACGAACCTGCTGGTCTTAATGCAAGTATCATAGGCAGGCTTCCACGTCCTGGTTCGATCTCTTTTATTACGCAGAGCGGCTCCCTTGGTCTTGCCCTTGCTGAGTGGACGATAGATACAGGAATAGGGCTTTGCAAGGTCATTAGTACTGGCAACAAGGCTGACATTGATGATGTTGATCTCATAGAGTACTTGAACGGGGACGAGTCCACAGGGGTTATTGCGATGTATGTGGAAGGGATCAAGCGCGGGAGGGAGTTCATAGAGGCTGTGCGAAGGGTGAGAAAACCTATCGTGGCTATCAAGACGGGACGATCAAAGAGAGGCGCGAAAGCGGTTTTTTCGCATACCGGTTCCATCGCTGGCTCTGACGAGGTTTACTCGGCTGCGTTCAAGCAGGCTGGAATACTGCGCGTGGATGATATCGAAGATCTTTTCGATGCAGCGCTTGCTTTTTCGTGCCAGCCTCTTCCAGCGGGGAATAATGTGGCAATTTTATCCAATGGGGGTGGAGCGTCTATTGTTGCGGCTGATGAATGTGAGCGGCAGGGGCTGAATATTGTTGACCTGTCAGAGAGAACGCGTGAGCAGATAAAGAGTGTCATTCCTGAATTCGCATCGAGTTCTAATCCGATAGATACTGCGGGGACTGTTTCTTTCAAGATATATAATGATTCCATAAAGGCGCTGCATGATGACCCGAACGTGGATGCAATTGTTGTTATTTATGTTCATACCATGATGTCAAATGCGATGCCTGCTGCTGAGGCAGTTGTTGAGAGAAAACAGATATGTGTTAAAGAAAAAAGCAATAAGCCTATCATCGCATGCTGGATGGGCGGGGCAGGAACTGAGGAAGGAGTTGAGTTGCTAAAGAGCGGTTGCATTCCGAATTATCCAGTTCCTGAGCGGGCTGTTAAAGCGCTGTCCTGTCTAATAAAACACCGGGAATTTCTCAATAAAGTCAAACTTGGGGTTGAACCAGAGGACAAAATAGGGAGATGCAAATGAAGATACTGACTGAGTTTGAGGCAAAAAAAGTACTTTCAAAATATGGGATCAAGGTTACGCAGGGCAGCATTGCAGAAAGCGAAGACGAGGCGTCAAGTATTGCTTCAAGTATAGGTTTTCCTGTTGCAATGAAGATATCCTCACCCGACATTTCTCATAAATCTGATGTTGGCGGCGTAATATTGAACGTTAAGAAAGAGGATGTGAAGACTGCGTATTCAGATATGATATCAAGGGTGAGGAAGGCAGTTCCTGGCGCAAATATCGAAGGCGTCCTCGTGCAGCAGATGGCGCCGTCAGGTCATGAGGTCATCGTGGGACTTAAGAAGGACCCGCAGTTTGGTCACGCCCTGATGTTCGGGCTCGGCGGGATATTTGTAGAGGTCTATAAGGATGTCTCGTTCAGGGTTACTCCTATCGATAAGAAAGAGGCGCTTGAGATGATCTCTGAAATTAAAGGGTATCCTATATTGAAAGGTATCAGGGGCAGGAAACCTGCGGATCTGGATGCCATAGCGCAGGTGCTTGTTTCTGTGTCCGAGATGGCGCAGAAGGAGAATATTGTTGAGCTTGATATCAATCCGCTGATCGTTGGTGAGAAGGGAGCGGTCGCGGTGGATGCAAGGGCGATGGTGGATTGAACTGGTGTTATATGGATGTGCTGCTTCGAACCTCTTATCTCAAAATCGCTCAGCAATCCTTCTCTTTGCATTCCTTCAGCAGTTCCTCAAAAGTGTAGCGTTCAGGCATTATACTGACATTCACCCCGAATCCTGAAAGTGTTTCAGATGTAGGTTTTCCGATAGCAGCAATCATCTTTTCATTCAATATCCTGATTATCTCATCTTTTATTCCCATATCCTCTGCAATAGCCATGAAATTCCTTACCATCATAGAACTTGTAAAAGCAAAAATGTCTATTTTCCCGGCAAGCGCCTCTTTCATCAGCTTTTCATGCCTCTCATCCCTGGGACGTATTATTTCATACACCTGTGTCTCATGCACCTTTGCGCCTTTCTCGATAAGCCCACTGACAAGCTCAGGTGCTCCGTGGCTACTGCGGGCTATCTCGATGACCGAGCCCTCAATTCCCGTAAGTAGTTCAACCAGCCCTTTTGAACTGTAGGAATCAGGCATAAGACTCACATTTATCCCGTTTTTCTGGAGAGCATCACGGGTCTTAGGCCCTACAGCGACCACCTTTGTCTCATTGAGCTGATCGATGAAATCATCTGTTGAATTCAGCTTAAGGAGGGTGAACTCCACGCCGTTGGCGCTTGTGAAAATAACATAATCAGCCGCTCCATCCATTATGCGCTCCACGAATCCTTTAAAATTGGCATCGGTTTTGTCCAATACATCTATCATAGGGGCCGTTATCGCTTTGAATCCCATTGACCTGGCAAGTTTGACAGACTCTGCAAGATAGCCTGCAGGTCTCATTATTGCTATTACTTTCATGATTATCTTTTTACGCGGATGACATTACTATTAAACCCTTTGATATATTTTAAGTTAAGGTAGGGTTAATACTGATTAATTCTTATGATCGACGAAATTAAGATATTCAATAGTGACCTGAATACGATACGATCTGAACTGGAAGCAAATAAACCTTATGAAGCCTGCGGCGTTCTTATCGGCATATTGGATGGAGGCACGGCGCTTGTAGAAAAAGCCCTGCCCATAACCAATTCAAAACTAACCGTGAAAAGCTTTGAACTTGACCCGAATGAACATTACAGGGCGTGGAACGAAGCTGAAAAAAACGGACGGGAGATCGTCGGTGTGTACCATACCCACCCTGTTTCATCCGCTGTTCCTTCGTTGTGGGACAGGGAAACCATGCAGAACGACGCTTCCGTGTGGCTCATTGCGGGCACCGATGGGATGCGGGTGTATGTGTGGGATAACGGTTTAAAGCCTGTAAAGCTAACGGAATATTGAATTTCAACCTGCTGGAATAGTATCAGATCCGTCTTTTTTTCTGTATAAGAACCGTGATGATCAGTACGAAACCAATGATGTACGCTTCAAAACCCGGGGATGTTTCAGTGGCTTTTGGCATATCTTCTTGTGTAGTTCCTTTAAGGCTGTTCTGTGCCTTCACGATTTCATCATTCGCCAATACTGCATATTCTGAAGCTACCGTATAATCCTTCCCGCCGAAAGAGGCAAATGCTTTGTTATTATTATCGTTTGAGTTCGCAAAATAGGTTTCAGCTTCAGAAACAATTTTGCCAATATCTTTTGCTTCCCCGATACTTGTCTTTAATTTCCTTATCTGGTCGTCATTTTCGACTATTTTAGCAAGTACATCTGAATATGATGCTTTAACGATTATGATGTCGCCGATGTGCAGTTTTTCGGGCGTCCATGTGGGTACCATGTGACCGTACTGGAACAGTTTCCTGAATGGTTCAGGCTGGACCGATGTTATCTCATATGATTTCGGGAGAAAGACCTGTGCTCTGATATCGGCATCCTGTAGAACAGATGTCACAACATTTTTACCAGAAACAATAGCCAGCGGCGCATCTACAGGAACTGTAAGGGAAAAAGCGGAATTATCTTTTATCGCCATTTTTTCGGTCCAGTAAACTATGCGTCCGTTCCATATTTTACCGGGTTCGACTGGTTTATCAAAACTGACTATAATATTCGTTCCGCCTGGAACTGTTTGCTGTTTCACATCAGGTGCATTGAACTTCATTGTTCCGTTATCCACAGTTACCCCTGTGCTCTGGTCGGTATCGACTGTCACACTTACAGGGACAACAAATGAAAAACCGTCAAGATTTGATGGGCCGGAATTCGAAAGTTCAGCCTGTATCACCACATCAACGAGCCCGTTCTCATTAAGCGTTACATTCAGAACCCATCGGGTGAGGGAAACTTCGCCTGCTGAAGCCGGATAAGCTGTCAGCAGCAGAATAAGGAAATAGACCAGTAACTTCTTTGCCATCATTTTATCACAGTTTACATACAACATACATAATTAATATCCTTTGCGCTGGGTAATCGTTAAGTAGTTTCCACGCAATAAAAACAGATATGTTCCCAATCACACGCATGCGACGGCTTCGCAGGGATAAGTTCCGTCCTCTTGTCCGTCAGACCGAACTGGACGTAAATGACCTTATATGCCCTATCTTTGTGGATGAAAATATAAAAGAACCAGTTGAGATAAGCTCAATGCCCGGATACTTTAATATTCCTCCTGATATGGTCGCAGACGAAACTGAGTGCATAGCCGACCTTGGCATCCCCGCAGTGATCCTTTTCGGCATACCGCATGAGAAGGACGAAACAGGTACACACGCCTACGGGGATAGAGATGTCATCCAGGAAGCTGTGCGCGCCATTAAGAGCGATTGTGAAAAAGAAATCATAGTCATTACTGACCTTTGCCTGTGTGAGTACACGTCTCACGGTCATTGCGGTATGGTGGATAATGACACTCATGAGATCCTTAACGACCCAACGCTTGATATACTTGGAAAAACCGCGGTCAGCCATGCCCGCGCTGGGGCGGATATCGTTGCGCCATCGGGTATGATGGACGGCATGGTCAATGCCATACGCTGCGCGCTTGATGATAACGGTTTCTTGAATACGCCTATAATGTCCTATGCTGCAAAGTATTCTTCAGGATTTTATGGTCCTTTCAGGGAGGCTGCTAAATCCGGTTTCTCATTCGGGGACAGGGCTTCATACCAGATGGACCCGGGAAACTCGGATGAGGCGATGCGCGAGGTTGAACTGGATATCGATGAAGGAGCTGACATCATTATGGTGAAACCCGCTATGCCATACCTTGATATCATCTATCGCGTGAAAAAGCAGTTCAAGATGCCTACGGCTGCGTATCAGGTAAGCGGAGAGTATGCCATGATAAAAGCCGCAGCGCAGAACGGATGGCTTGATGAGAAGAGAGTCATGTACGAATCGCTTTTATCCATCAAACGCGCAGGCGCGGACATGATCCTTACTTATTTCGCTAAAGACATGGCGAAACTACTGAATGAATAATGCCCGGATATAATACCCACAGGCGGTTTAATTACGCGGTATTTGTAATTATCGCCGCTTTGTTTTATTTCAGGAGTCTGATATTATTTGAACCTGCTCAGTTATTCGTACTGGGGGCGGGATTTTTTGTAGGAACTGAATTCGTAACTCCAGACCTTGATATCGAAAGCAGGGCGATCAAGAGATGGGGGGCTTTAAGGACTTTATGGCTTCCTTACAAACTGCTCTTCAAACACGGGAAAAGTTCACATAATATCGTGTACGGGGCAGTTGTGAGGCTTCTGTATATCGGTATTATCATTTTAGGTGTGTATTACATCATGTTCAGGGCGCTTCCATCTAATATGATGATCCTTCCATTTGACATTGTTCTCATTTTCTTTACGGGGATAATAATAGCTAACGCGCTGCATGTGATGCTGGATATGCTGTTTTGAGGCAGGCAGTGACCGGTTTCAAAGCCGCATCGTTAAACTTAAATATTGTCTTATCTATATATTATTGGATGACTAAACAGGTGATTTAGACGTGAGGGCATATTTCATACTGGAAGTGTTCATACTCGCTTTATTAGCAGGATGTATTGCTACTGAACCTGTAAACCAGCTTGAAAATCCAGCGTCACAAATCCCTGAATCGGTTCCCACTGGCAATGGCCCTGTTATTTCTCCATCTGAAACGATCACAAGTGCCGCAGTCCAGCCCTCTGCCACTATCCAGAAGCAATATGAAAAAGTCCAGCCTGAGGAAAATTATTCCGAGACTGTTGAGGTAAATTACCGTGAATACGTGGACTGGTTCATGTCATATAACCTTCGCATCAGGGGATACACGCCAGATGAATACGTGTGCGGCCAGTACACAGTGGATATGATCAACGCCTCGAAAAAAGCAGGATTCAAAGCATACTTCGGCACCATAAGGTTCTCAGATGATACAGGGCACGCGCTTGTGGCGTTCAAGGCCACGCATTTTGAGTATACATCATGGTATTTCTTTGAGCCCCAGACCAACAACCAGATGAATCCCCAGACGATAAAAGAGGTTCTCCAGGAAAAAATGGGAGAAACCGTTACTGAAGTTACAGTGTACGGTTATTTCGATGATGCAGGGGATAAAAACCCGACAACATGGCGCTTTGCTTATCCGTTATACAATAAAAAATATTAGGGCTACTGAATGGTGACTTTCAGCATCTTATCGCCCTGTTTGATCTTTTCCACAACATCCTGTCCTTCAATGACCTGCCCGAACACGGAATGCTTTCCATCAAGGTGGGGTTGGGGATCTTCTGTTATGAAGAACTGGCTACCTCCTGTGTTGGGCCCTGCATTAGCCATAGACACCGCCCCTTTAGTGTGTTTCAACTTTGGGCTAAATTCATCTCGTATCTTATATCCGGGACCGCCTGTTCCATCTCCTTTTGGGTCACCGCCCTGGATCATAAAACCGCGTATGACCCTGTGAAAAGTAAGCCCATTATAGACCCCCTTCTGCGCCAGGTCTATGAAGTTCTTTGTGGTTATGGGGGCTTCTGATTCCTTGAGTTCAAATTTTATCGTTCCTTTTGGTGTTTCTATGACTGCTGTTCGGTTTGGCATAAGTATCGTGGGAACTAGAGGGGGGTTATGGTATATGTGCTTTTTGAATGAGCGTACAGAGTCACACTTCCTTTTACTGAAGTCTGAAAAAGTAAAAATCACTCCCTTATCCTTTCCACGATCCCATCAAACCCGCCATCAAAACTTGCCAGGTATTCGATATCCCTCGTTTTCATCAGTTCTATCGTCGTGCAGTCGGTAAAACTCAGCTTCTTACTGGCAAATTTTTCAAAAATTTCCCATCCTTTGTTAAGAACTTCTTTATCCACAAAAATTAGGTTCATGAATTGCAAAATGTCCTTTTCCTTATTTCCAAGTATAAAATCCCGGACTCTTGCAGCATTCCTGACATCTCCTGTTTTGTAAAGCAGGAAAGTCACAGCCTCGTCGAAAACCGCATTCGAGGTAAATGCAGCACCATGCTTGTTTTCAATAATATCATCAATAAGACCGGAAGCTTGCGCATGGAGCTTGTCCTTCTCATTGACATAGGCAATGAATATGCCTGCATCGATGAAAATACTCATCTTCTGGCTCCGTAAACTACAAAATCAATTTCATCTTCACTTGTCTCAACTCCCATGTCACACTGGAGACTTCTTATTTTCTTTTTTTCTTTCTCTGATAAGGGAAGCTTTGATAGTCTGCCGAAGAAGTTATCTTTTCTCGACCTGACAAATTCTATGAGCTGTGAGAACAACTCCTGCTGGGTTATTTTCTTACCTGCTTTGAGAGTTAATTCAGCCTGAAGCATGTCAAAAATTTGTTTGTCTTTTTCATGGATCTTGATATTTTCACTCATAAGTAGTAAGATAACTTTATCTTTAATATACTTTTCTACAAAAATTTTAACGTGTAGAATTAACAGCGTCATTGATCTTGACGGGAAGAAGATCTATCAGAAGACATATCAATGATTGCAGTTGAACTTGCAACTAAAATGACTTATCGTGATACGGTAAAAGAAGGTAAATTCATAACCAAAGATTTCCCTTCGCCATGTACTGTCAACAATCGTGTAATAGAATATGGAGAGAAAATCCAGGAATTGAATACTGAAAAAATAGAAAATGCAGGCATTAAAACTGCTTTTTCTGATGGGACTAAGACCCACAGCCAGGAAAAAGGTCTGGATAAGAACGAGATAAATGTAGTTCTCGGTATGAAGAATGATAAGGAAGTAATTCTTGGGGCAAAAGTCAATGATCCATGGAATGATATGGCAAAAGAACTCAGAGATGCAAAAGCAGTTACTGACGAAACTGTTTTTTGTGGTGATGCGGAAAAGGAAATGAAAAATGCAATGACGAAGGATAATGAATCATATCAATTGGATCTCGTGCATGCTGCAAGGATCGCAGGTTTCAAACTCTGGGAAGACAAGATCATGTCACTTGAAGAGCGGAAAACAATAGTCAGCAAACTGGAAGGAGTTGTATATACATTAAAAAACTCAGTTGAAAAACATTTAGTTGATAAGAATACTGATGACCTGAAAAGTCGAATCAATAAGACTGTGGATGAGTTAAAGAAAATGTCCAAAGAGTTATGGAAACTTGGCTGCCGCAAAACTCCAACTTTCATTAAAGAATACAGTAACAACATGGTGGTTTTTGCAAAAAGCCGAAGATTAGACACAACCAAAAAATTATTAATTCAATCTACATATTTGGGTTTATATTTTTTTTATGTATAGGATAAAACCTGCAATAGTTGAATAAACCACTGCACTCAACCAGACCATAATATCCAGGGGATTTTGAATGAATCTCGCCCAGAGGAAGATGTAGCAGATACCTAACATGAATCCTGATACAAAACGGGTTGTATTGCAGCTTTTCCAAAAGATTGATCGGTATATAGTTGACCGAGCCCAGGTATAAGAAAACTAGCCAGAGCAGCAAGCCATGGTTCTTTTTTCTCTCTTTTCACAGAATTTTGTAATCCCTGTCGAACACAGCATTTAGGACAGATTTCTGCTAAAGCATCGATTTTTTCACCACATCTTGTACAAAATTTGGTATCTGCCATTGTCTATATTTAAACATATCTTAAATTAGAGACAGTTTCAATTATCACTGCTGAATAAAATTGAATACTATGAAAGATAAGAAACATATAATAAACTGAAAATAAAGTATAAGCTGCACATAAAAAATCAGGCATACGAAGGAGGCAATACAATAGTCGAAGTTTCAATCGTTCTTCCGGCTTACAATGAAGCTGCAAGAATTGAAAGCACAGTAGAACGAACAGCTGCGGCACTTCGCGATATCACATCATCTTTTGAGATAATTATCGCAGAGGACGGAAGCATGGACGGGACCGATAGGATATCCGAAGCCCTCACAAAAAAACACGACTATGTGGTGCACATTCATTCAGACAAAAGGCAGGGACGTGGACGCGCCCTGAACCGCGCTTTCAAGGCTTCCAAAGGGGAAATCCTCGGTTACATAGATGTAGACCTTGCTACGGACATGAAGCACTTGAGAGAACTTGTACAGTCTATACGGGACGGGTATGATTTTGCTACAGGCTCGCGCATGCTTCCACAGAGCAATGTCAAGAGACCATTCAAGAGGGGTTTTGCGAGCAAAGGATTTAATTATCTCACCCGTTTGATGTTTGGTTCAAAACTATATGACCACCAGTGCGGATTCAAATCCTTCAGGCGCGACTCGCTTTTTAAGATAATGGATACTGTAAAAGATACGCACTGGTTCTGGGACACGGAATTATTTGTACGAGCACAGCGCGCAGGATTCAAGGTCAAGGAATTCCCTGTAGAATGGAAACATGGTGGCACAACAAAGGTGAATTTAATTAAGGATGTCTTCGGGATGGGCTCACAGATATTCAGGTTGTGGTATGAGTTCTTATGGCAAAAACAAGAAAAATAGACATGGGGTGTGGTTATGGGGTTTGGATTGCTGTCTGAGTTATTGTATGCAGTCCAGTGGTACTTGCTGATAGTATTTCTCGGAATAATAACTATACCCCTCACGGTCAATATCTGCCGAAACCTTCCAGACCGCGGCTACTCAATATCGAAGATACTCGGTGTACTCCTTCTTGCATATGTATCATGGGTTCTGTCCTATGCCCTGGGTTACAGCAGGAACGAGATAATGCTTTCTTTATTGCTGGTTTGCGTTTTTTCAGTCGTTATCTATGCAAAGACAAAACCCGTAATTGATAGGAAATTGCTGTTCAGGAATGAATTGATATTTGGCACCATGTTCCTGCTATTCCTGATAATAAGAGCATATAATCCCGGGATCAATGACGGTGAGAAGGTCAATGATTTCATGGTCCTGAATTCTATCCTGAAAAGCACCGGTCTTCCCCCTCACGATTCATGGCTTTCAGGTTTTAAAATAAACATGTACTATTATTTTGGTGCATTTACGATAGCTACTCTTACGAAACTTATCGGTATCCCTTCAAGTATTGCATATAATCTGGGAATGTCACTTTTACCCGCACTGGCGGCTGTTGCTGCCTTCGGACTTGGCTATAATCTGACCGGTGATAAAAAAGGAGGCATCGCAGCAGTATTCATGCTGGTATTTGCTGGAAATCTTTACCCTGCGGGAGTAATTTCCGCCCATGTGCTCAACATGACCACAAGTCCCTGGGGGGACGTGCCCGGAATAATGAATTACTGGGGAGCAACGCGAATTATCCCCAACACTGCCAATGAATTCCCGTATTTCAGCTTCATATTCGGCGACCTGCATGCTCATGTCATAGCTATTCCCTTCGTTTTGCTGGCTATAACATTTATTCTGAATGTTTATCTCTCAAAAAAACTATCAAAGACAGCCTTGGTCTTCATGAGCCTTGCTTTGGGCTCGCTTTTCGTGTTCAATTCATGGGATTATGCCACGTATTCCGCTCTTTTTATCATGGCGATGCTGATCAAGCCCTGGAAGATCGAAGTAAACAAACAAAAAGAAGTATTCAGGGATTTATTAAAACGATCAGGCGTTGTTATTGCAGTTCCCATACTTGGACTTTTGATGTTCATCTTTTTCTTTATCGATTTTCACTCTTCAAGCATTCAGGGAATAAATCCAGTCATTACAAGGACGGCTCTGCTTGATTTTCTGGTAATATACGACCTGTTCTTATTCCTGATAGTTTCTTTCCTGTTACTACATATCCCTGAATTCAGGTATAAAAATTGGATATTGACTGCCCTTTTGGCAGCGGCTGTTAAATTATGCTTTGTTCCCAATTTTCAAACCCTTGCCGTGTTCGTTCCCCTTGCTTTTTTAATATGCATAGGAGTTTACTTTTTTTACAGGAACAGGGACATGAACCGGCTCTTTATCTCTGCCATGATTGCCCTCGGTCTTTCAATTCTTGTGTTCTGCGAATTGTTCTATTTTGATGACCCTTTCTCCGGTGTTGACGAGAGGTTCAACACTGTTTTTAAATATTATAACCAGGTGTGGCTTCTCTTCAGTATTGTGTCGGCTTATGCTTTTTATGATCTCATTGAGAAAAAATACAAGATGAAAAGGGGTGTGCTTGTTGTTTTATCAATACTTCTCTTGCTTAACTCCCTGTATCTGTTTACAGGCACGTTCGCAAGGACTGGAGAATGGAAAGGAAGCCCGGGTCTTGACGGAATGGCTTTTTTGAAAAAAGCGGACTACGGCGAATACGATGCCCTGTTCTGGATAGAGAAAAATCTTAATGGGGCTCCTGTGATCCTGGAGGCACCAGGTGTGAGTTACAGGGACAATTCAAGGATATCATCATTCACAGGACTTCCGACAGTCGTAGGCTGGGCTGGTCATGAGTACGTGCTGAGGAACGATTGGGGGGAGATATCGGCTCGTATCAGGGACGTCGATACCATTTATGATACAGAGGATAACAACGAAGCTATTATGCTGCTTCAGAAATATAATGTTTCCTATGTCTATGTCGGAAATGTGGAACTGGTAAAATACAGGCAGCAAGGCTTGCAAAAATTCTCAAACACATCATATTTTGAAAATGTGTACAGGGGCGTATATGATGTATATCGCGTAATTCCATGAATAATTCCTTCACCTCTATTTTTTATCTGTGGTTTTATTTCCCAATTGACCCGAAAAAATAAAAAATTCTCTTGATCCAGACCGTTAAAGCTTTTTACTTACAGGTAATGAAAAAGGAAGAATGAAAGAATGGTACAACCCGCACGAAATCGAGGAAAAATGGCAGCGTAGATGGGAAGATAAAAAGATATTCCAGCCAGAACCCGATGACAGGAAAAAGTTCTTTATCACTATCCCTTACCCCTATCTTAACGGCAACCTTCATGCAGGTCATACCCGCACATTCACAATTGGTGACGTGGTGGCGCGGTATAAAAGAATGCTGGGTTATAATGTCCTCTTCCCCATGGGTTTTCATGCTACAGGCACTCCTATCGTTGGGCTTGCAGAGCAGATACAGAAAAAAGACCCTGAAACGATCAGGGTTTATAACCAGCTTCATGAGATACCGCTTGATGTCCTTTATTCGATACAAACCCCTGAACAGATAGTGGAATACTTCAGCAGGGAAGATGAAGCCGCCATGAAGATAATAGGTTTTTCCATTGACTGGAGGCGGAGATTTACAACGACTGACCCGCACTACAAGAAGTTCATAACATGGCAGTTCAATCTTCTCCATGGCAAGAATAGGGTAGTCAAAGGCTCGCATCCTGTGAGATGGTGCCCGAACGATGAGAACCCGGTTGAAGACCATGACATCTTAAGGGGTGAAGACGCAACAATAATCGATTACACTCTCATCAAGTTCAAACTTGACGGCGATATACTCCCCTGCGCCACGCTTCGCCCTGAGACCGTATTTGGCGTCACGAACCTGTGGGTGAATCCGAAAATAGTTCATGTCAGGGTTAAAGCAAATGGTGAATCGTGGATCGTCAGCAAGGAAGCCTATGAGAAGCTGCGGTTCACGGATAAAAAAGTTGAATTGATCGCAGAGGTGGCAGGTGAAGAACTGATCGGGAAAAAAGTAACCAATCCAGTCACTGGTTCTTCAGTAATGATACTGCCCGCATCGTTCGTAAGCCCTGATAACGGCAGCGGCATCGTCATGAGCGTTCCCGCACATGCCCCTTATGACTACCTCGCTCTTTGCGACCTGAAAGGCGCAGACCTGACGAAATACGGCATTAGCGAAGATGTTTCTTCAATTCCCTTAATATCTCTTATAAAAGTCCCGGAATACGGGAAATATCCTGCAGTGGATGCTGTGAAAGAACTGAAAGTGAAAGACCAGAACGATCCGAAAGCCGAGGAAGCCACAAAACTGGTTTACAGGCGTGAGTTCCACGGAGGGGTGCTGACTGAGACCACGGGAAAATATTCAGGAATGTCAGTGTCAAAAATAAAAGATGTCCTTACGCGCGACCTCATCGAACAGGGGGTTGCGGATGTATTCTATGAGTTCAGCGAGCAGCCTGTCATATGCAGGTGCGGCGCAACCTGTGTTATAAAAATGGTAGAAAACCAGTGGTTCCTTAACTATTCCGAACCTTCATGGAAAGAACAGGTTTACACATGCCTTAAGAACATGGATATCATCCCGCCTGAGATGAGGGTGGATTTTGAGAACAAGGTGGACTGGTTAAAAGATAAAGCCTGCGCAA
>CBFFLL010000006.1:18197-20505 GCA_965642175.1 Candidatus Methanoperedens nitratireducens
CTCCACGATATACATGGGCTATTATATCATAGCGAAATATCTTGATAAATTCACACCAGAACAGCTAAAAGAAGAGTTCTTTAATTACTGCCTTCTTGGAGAAGGAACACCGGATGAAGTATCTGAAAAGACAGGGATAGCTCAAGATGTAATAAGAAGCATCAGGTCTGATTTTGAATACTGGTACCCCGTAGACCTTCGCAGTTCAGGTAAAGACCTTGTCCCGAACCACCTGCTGTTTTTCCTGTTCCACCATGTAGCTATATTCCCTGAAAAGTACTGGCCGCGTGCGATTGCCGTCAATGGCTTTGTCTCGCTTGAAGGGCAGAAGATGAGCAAATCAAAAGGACCCATTCTCACATTGAGATCTGCTGTAAAGGAATATGGCGCAGATGTTACACGCCTTTATATCCTGAGCACCGCAGAACATGTACAGGATGCTGACTGGCGTAAAGCTGATGTTGAATCCACAAGAAAGCAGATGGAACGTTTCTACAGGCTTGCATATGATTTTATCACCTCAGGTGATGCAGGTGACTCAAAGCTCATCGATAAGTGGATGCAAAGCAGACTTCAGTTCAGGATAAAAGAGACAGCAGAAGCGCTTAACATGATGCAGACAAGGAGGGCTGTCCAGAACGCGTTCTACCTGCTCATGAACGATATGAAGTGGTACGAGCGCCGTGGGGGCAGGGCTGCCCGCAAACAGATATTGAATACCTGGGTACGCCTTATGGCTCCGTTCACTCCGCATATTTGTGAGGAATTAGGGGAAGAAACAGGAATGGATATGGTATCGCTGGCCCGATTCCCGGAAGTAGACCACTCTCTTATAGATAAAGGGGCAGAACTTGCAGAGGAAACAACTGCAAATACGCTGCGTGATATGGAAGAAATTATCAGGCTAATAAAGATAAAGCCCAAAAGGATCGTATTATATACCTCACCTACCTGGAAAAAACAGGTACTTAAAATAGGCCTGGAGATGAAAAAAGAAAAAACCCTTGACATGAAAACGCTCATGAACGCGCTTATGAGTGATCCTGCCATGCGGGCATACGGAAAAGAGATCCCTAAATTCGCCCAGAAGATCATCACTGACATACAGGGGATGGAACTGGATCTAATGGATGCCCTGCTCGAGGTTGATTTCGATGAAATTTCAGCATTGAATGAAGCCCGTGAATTCCTGAGCGCCGTTGTGGGCTGTAACATAGAACTATACAGCGCTGACGCTCCGGGATATGACCCGCAGGGTAAAAGCCGTTTTGCTTCCCCGATGAGACCTGCTATTTATATCGAATAGTAGTTAAATTTGATAAGTGTTAAGTAGTGTTAAGGGGTAAATCTATACAAATATGAACACATCAGGAATGCTTGAAAAAATCTTAACTGATCTTAAACTTTCGGGAGGTATTGAAGCCTCAGTAGTGGCAAGCAGAGATGGTCTACTCATATATTCGAATGCAGCATTAAAGAAGAACGCTGAAACCTTTGCAGCCATGTCCGCTACAATGCTGGGAGCCGCGGAAACTGCAACGACCGAACTTAGAAAAGGTATTCCAGAAAGAATAATCGTGGAATCAATGAACGGTAAGATCGTCGCGACCGGCGCTGGACCAAAAGCGCTGCTCATAGTTTTGACCGAACCCGAAGCAAATCTTGGTTTAATACTTATAGAAGTGGCTAAAGCATCAGAGAAAATAAAAGAAGTATTGGGGTAATGTATGAAAAGCGTGGAAACGGGAGTAAACGGTCTTGATGAAGTATTAGATGGTGGTTTTTTGCGCCCCTCCATTGTATTAATGGGAGGCACTGCAGGTACAGGGAAGACCACAATGGTTATGCAATCCCTCTTTAATGCAGCAAAAAAGGAAGAGACCTGTATGTATGTTACGGCGCTTTCTGAGCCGATAGCAACAATTAACAATTTCATGTCGAAATTCTCTTTCTATAACTTTTCCCTGCTGGGAAAAGGAAATGTAAAATATGTACCTATTGATATAGAAATCATCCGTGGGGGTACAAGCGCCATCTTAACGGAAATGGAAAGGAATATCGAAATAATCAAACCCGACAGGATCGCAATCGACCCTGTGAATGTGTTTACAATCGGACTGAATGAGGAGGCGATCAGACTGTTCTATTATGATTTTTTTTCCAGGATGAAGGCATGGAACTCACTTGTCCTGCTTACAGGCGAATTTACAAGGGAAGCGCTTATCAGAAGTTCTCTGAGCTATCTTGCTGATGGAGTTATATATCTCAGCAGCGAACCATTTTACGGGGGCAATATCAGGTATCTTAA
>CBFFLL010000006.1:20515-27717 GCA_965642175.1 Candidatus Methanoperedens nitratireducens
GGAAAACATTCTTTTAAAATAACCCCTGACGGATTAAAAGTATACCCCAGAAAAGCGCCCGAAGCCCGTACATCCATTCTGAAAGAACGCATTTCTACGGGAATAAAGGGGCTTGACAAAATGACAGATGGAGGTTTCAGTCGAGGCTCTGCTGTTTTGCTCTCAGGATCAAGCGGGACTGGCAAGACAGTGATAGGTTCGCAATTCATTGTTAATTGCCTGTCAAAGAACGAACCTGGAATTATAGTTTCGTTTGAAGAGGATGCTGTACAGATACGGGAAAATTCCAGGAAGTTCGGATGGGATATGGAAGAATTTGAAAATAGAAATTTACTTAAAATAATCTCACCTCTTGAATCTGATGCAAGCGAACTTGCGCTACAGATATATAATACTGTTGAAAAAACAAACGCAAGATGTATGTTATTTGACGGAATAGCCAGACTTCACCGCATGATGCCACCTCATATTCAATTCCCTGATTACATGGAAGGACTGGTCAGCACATTGAAAAAAATGAATGTCACTGCTGTTTATACGAATGAAACACAGAACCTGACAGGCACGACAAAAGTCACAGGCACGGGAATTTCCCCAATGATGGACACCGTAATACTTCTAAGATATGTGGAAATAAAAAGTGAAATGCGAAAAGCCTTATCTGTGCTCAAGATGCGGGGAAGCGATCACGACAAGGACATCAGGGAACTTATTATTAACAAGAAAGGTATCGAAATAAAAATGCCCTTCAGTGAATATTCTGGTTTGATGTCAGGAAGTCCGGTGAAGGCTCCGTCTGAAGCTTTCATGGAAGCCTTTAGAAAATGACATGATCATGGATTTAATATTGCTCCAGAAGTTATTAAATATATATTCGTGGCTCATAGCATGTATTATCATGGTTTTTGTGACCTCGATAGCGCATTTTTATCAGAAGAAATTTGGGACACATACCTTTTATTATATATATATAGTCCCGATAATTGTTCTCATCATACCTGTGATGGAATTCTTCCCTTTTTTCTCATTTCAGGCTGAATCAATAGAATTCCTGGGTTCATTCAGTTCATTTATAGCAAGTTATTTCCTTTATAAAAAAATGGTGGGTGTAAAATGAATTTTGAACTGATCGATTCGGTCTCGTTCTTATTATTCACGGCCATACTCTATTTTTTAAGCGTTCTGAGCAAACGGTTTGGCGAGGTTATGGGTATCAGGAAATATTATTATCTTTATTATGCAGGCATGCTATTAACATCTTCAGGTTCTTTTATGATGAGCCTGTCAGTAACAGATTTTGAATATAGCAGGTTACTGGGGTATGCCTTTTTTTCAGCCGGAATGACTCTAGGTCTTTTTGCTTCAATAAGATACTGGGGATGGTTGATCAAAGAAATAATTAAAGGGAATGAATAAAATGAAAAGCCTGCGCTTTAAGATCATAGTATCGACGTTGATCATGGGGTTATTAATTATCATCGGCTCTTATCTTGTTATTCAGGATATACAGAAAGGGATAATTGAGGGTGATTTCAGGGACAAGGGAACATTATTGTCCAATCACCTGAGATTAGAACTCACTACCCCGGTGCTCACAAATGAATTGATGGAAATAAAGGATTATATAGAAAACCTGAAAAACAGTTACACAGATGTCGAATATATTTTTGTGACCGACTCAAATGGAATAGTGCTTGTGCATACTTTTGAGGACGGTTTCCCGATGGCGCTTCAAAATATGAGTAAGCCTTCAAAAGTACAGACAGAATTCATATTTTATACAGAAAGGGGGATCATCCATGAGTTCGATGCCCCGCTTTTAGAAGATGCGGGCTATGTCCATATGGGTTTATCTGAAACGCGGGTGAGAAAGCAGATACAGGAATCCTCAGAAAGGCTGCTGTTGCTGGCTATATTGGCTTTTATTCTCTGGGGAATTTTTATTTTCTTTACAGGAAGATGGCTGACCGAACCAGTGCTAAGGCTTACAGAAGGCGCAAAAAGGATAAATAAGGGCATACTTGACCATAAAATAGAGGTCACCTCAAATGATGAACTCGGCGAGCTTGCCGTGACGTTCAATGACATGTCAAAATCACTTGAACAGAAAATTAAGGATCTTGTGACCTCAAAAGAACAGACCGAAACTGCACAAAAGTATCTTGAAACTCTTTTTAACAGCATCGATGACGGCATTATTGTGTTGGACACCAAACATGAGATCATCAGGGCCAATGAGTCCATGTTTAAGATGATGAAACTGACTGAAGAACAATTGATAGGCAAAAGCTGCCACGAAGTGATCTTTGGCATCCCACCGTCGCCGCATGAAAATGATAAATGTCCTATCAATGAAATGTTACGCACAAAAAAGCCCATGAGAATGCTGCATGAGGTTCGAGTTAACGGTGGCAAAAAGATCCTGGAAATCAATAGCTCAATGCTTTCTGACAGGGGTGAGATAAACACAATTTTAGTATTGAGGGATGTAACACAGCAAAAGGCGCTTGAAGCAGAGATAATTGTCAGGAACAGGGAACTGACAGCCCTTAATGAAATATCAAAAAACATCAGTGAGAGCTTTGAACTGGACAGGATATTGTTAAAAACCCTTGAAAATTTATTAAAACTCACAGGTATGGAATGCGGGGAATCATACTTGATGGATGAAAAATCAATGGACTTCGAACTTAATCTCCATGCAGGAAAAGATGCGACTTATGCTCTGCCAAAAGTCCTTCCTCGTTCTATTGGCACAAGCGAGATATTGATGATCAATGACCTGCGAAAAAATCCCTGGATAAAAACAGTTGAAGGTCAAAATGCTGATGGATCTTTTATCGGTATTCCCCTGAAATTAAAAGATAGGGTTTTTGGAGTGATAACACTTCGAAGTAGTAAACAGCATAAGTTTTCCGGGAAAGATAAAGAGCTTTTCTCAGCTATCGGTAATCAGCTCGGTGTTGCTATAGAGAATATAACATTTTATAATAACATCAAATACTTGAAGGAATTCAATGAAGAGATCCTGAATAACGTCAATCTCGCAATCCATGTGGTTGATAAGGATATGAAGATCCTGGCTGTGAACGATGAATTGATAAAAATCAGCAGGGGCAGGTTCAAAAAAGAAGAGATGATTGACAGAGTTCTTTATGAGATATATCCCTTTTTGAAAGAAAAAAATGTCGATAAAGAGTATGAATATGTTCAGAGTACCGGGGAGATATTCCTTAGCGAGGAGAGGACGGAATATCTGGGTGAGGTTATCTATACAAGCACCAGCAAGATACCGATAAAGGACAATACGGGAAGAGTCATCAAAATAATTACTGTAATGAAGGATGTGACCGAGCAGAAGAGACTTGAAGAGGAACTAAAAGACTCCTATGAGGAGCTAAGATTGACGTATTTGAAGCTAAAAGAGCTTTTCAAGATAAAAGAGAACTTCCTCTCCAACATGTCGCATGAGTTAAGGACGCCGCTCACCTCTATTATGGGGTATACAGAACTGATGCTTGATGAAAAGATCTCTCTGGAACAGAAACATAAACTTGAGGTGATCTATAGAAATTCTCAGCGATTAACAAGATTGATACAGGGATTGCTTGATACTGCTGTCATTGAGTCAAAGAACCTTGCACTCAATATCCAGACGCTGCCGCTTTACGAGATGATAGTTCATATCTCAGATGATATGAAAATGATAACTGGAATAAAAAAGATACCGGTAAATGTCGATATCCCGCGGCAACTGACAATTGAGGGCGACAGGGACAGGCTGATGCAGGTATTTTCAAATATACTTGACAACTCCGTTAAATTTACCCTGAAAGGCAAGATTAAAATATCAGCAGCCGAAGATAATGAATGGGTTCATATAAAATTCGAAGATACAGGCATTGGCATACCGCAGGATAAGCTTGATAAGATATTTGACAGGTTCCATCAGCTTGATTCTCCTCAAACACCGGGCAGGGGAGGAGCAGGACTGGGTTTGTGGATATCGAAAAATATAGTAGAAGCACATGGCGGTAAGATATGGGCGGAAAGTAAAAATAGAGGAAGTACATTTCATGTTTTGTTGCTAAAAAGGAGATTTAATGGATAAAGACGCCTCACATAAAAAAGTTCTTATTGTTGACGATGAACCTGACACGCTTGAACTTGTTAAACTTGTTCTTGAAAGTGGAGGCTTTAAAACTGTGCTGGCTGCGAGCGGAAAAGAAGCATTGAAAGAATTGGAAGCATCAAAACCAGACCTCGTACTCCTTGATATAATGATGCCTGATATGGATGGCTGGGAGGTTTTCAGGAAGATAAAAGAGAAGGATGCAAAGATCCCCATTGCCATTTTGACCGCCAAAGCTCAGAACTTTGACCGGTTGCTGGGTCTGCATGTTTTAAAGGCGGATGATTACATTACAAAACCTTTTGGAAAGAATGAATTAATAAGCAGGGTAAGGAAATTAGCAGGTTTAACATAGAGCCGATCGACCAAAAATTAATTATTAATACAGGACAATAGTGAAAATTATGCCGGAATCAAAATTTGTAATACCGTTCTATACAGAAGAACGATGGCAAAACTGGATAAACAAAGTTAAAGAAAGCGGTTTTAAGATAGATGACCAGGAGAAAGGGGCGATCTTTGTTTATATGGAAGATGACGTCGTGCTTTCCTGCCTCAAGATAATTGCAAAATATGATAAGAACGCTTTATCAAAGGATGCACTGGGGCACATTGCGCAGGTGAAGGAAATCGTCCTTAAAAAGATCGAACCGATAAATGAAGATATTGATATTATGCTGGAATCGACGCAGCTCTCCATGATGGGGGTTTTTGCCTCGTGTGAATGCTATATTGAAAAAGCATTTGAAAAAACCGGTTCATTGGGTAAATTAATAAAGAGCGCCCTGAAGGCTGAAAAAGAGGAAAATATGGGTGCAGCGCTTGGGAATGTCGCTGAAATAGGCGCGAATATCCTTGCAGGAAAGAAACTTAAAGATAAAGACCTTGAGGATCTCCCTGAAGGGCTTGTCGCAGAATGGCTGGACGGAATAGATTCAATAAGAGCAGCCATGGTTGGGGATTCAAGTTATAAAGATGACGAACCTGATGAAGGAAAGTGATGGTTACCGAAACCCTGCGGGTTCTACCACCGAAACCCTGCGGGTTCTCGACTCCGCGTACACGTATGCCATGCTTGGCATACGTGGACACGTCCTCCAGAGACGTGACTCTGGGTTCCCTCGACTCCGCGTACACGTATGCCATGCTTGGCATACGTGGACACGTCCTCCAGAGACGTGACTCCGGGTTCTATATATTGCAGCAAAAAATGAAAGAAAATTCCGAATAACTATGTTAATCCATGAAATTCTGGGCATTGATCCCGGCGAAATCGTGTATTTTGTCGAAGGGAGCTATGCAGCATTAAAAAATAATAACCTGTCCCTTCAGTATCTGGAGGTCATCCAGAACGACCCTGAGGCGCATCTGGAAAGGATTCTGGATGAGGATGACTGTCTTATAGGTGTAATCCTATTAAGCCCGGCAAATGACGAGTCAGGGGATGAAAGGGCTGTTTTTACGAATATGGTATCCTTGGTACCTGTTGCAAATGACAGCAATAAACATTTTTCTACAATTTCCAGGAATTTGACCTTTAATAAAACATACAGGACTGCCAGCAAAAAATTCGGTGAAGCAGTAATTGAATACTATTCTCATGCCCTTGTGAACAGGCAGTTGTGCGATAACTGCATCAGCGCTAAAGAACCTTACGAAATGGTATATATCCTGGGCAGGAATGCCAGATTGAAGGCGATACTTGATAAGTATGAACTAAAAGGCGACATCCTCGAAATATGCTGCGGGAACGGTATGTCAACACTGCCGCTGCATGAAATGGGTTATGACCCTCTGACAATAGATCTTGACAGGTGCCAGATATGCCAGGGACTGGAGCATAATGTTCTATATCCCGCAAGGACGATAGTTCTTGATGCGACAAGGCTTTCTGAATTTTTTACGGAAAAAAGCTTTGATACAATAGCAGGTTTCATGCTCGGAACGATATACTCTTTTAACAGGGGAATATGGGAAAAAATTATCAGTGAATCTGTAAAACTCCTTAAACCCGGAGGTATTGTGCTGCTTACCGTAAATAAGAAGGAGGAGATGGAAATCCTGAATTCTGCCCTTGAAAAAGCCCATGTCAGAGGAAAAATGATAGATAATACTGATGAAAAGGGTATATATGACCAGTGGGTGTACGTAGGGTCAGTATAATATGCCGCGCGACAGAAGAGATTATTTTTACAAGAAGGCCCAAAAAGAGGGATACCGCTCGCGTGCAGCATATAAACTAAAGCAGATAAGTGAACGTTTCAACCTTATTAATAAAGGGAGCATTGTCGTAGACCTGGGAGCAGCGCCGGGCGGATGGTGTCAGGTCGCGCAGGAACTATCAGGCGGAAAAGTGGTGGGTGTGGATATTCTGCATATTAAGGAGATAGAAGGCGTGGAGACGTTAAAAGGTGATATTCGTCTTGATTCTACTGTTGAACAGATAAAAGAGCTCATTACTAAAGATGGCGCAGATGTGGTGCTGTGCGATGCTGCTCCCAATCTGTCAGGTAACTGGAGTTATGACCATGCCCGTTCCATCGACCTTGCATCGTCCGCTCTTGAGTGTGCAAAGAAGATATTAAAACCCGGGGGAGGGTTTGCTGTAAAGGTGTTCCAGGGTGATATGTTCCCTGCATTCATGAACAAAGTACGGGGACGATTTAAGAAAGTCCAGGCTTTTTCGCCTCAGGCTTCACGCAAGCAGAGCGCGGAAATATACGTTATTGGAAACCATCTTATAAACGACGCGGTAAAACTGGGTCGGGAATATACTGTTACCATAGAGGATATTGGGGCAGATGGGGATGGGATCGCGAAGGTCAACGATCTTGTTGTGTTCGTGAAAAGAGCCACAAAGGGGGAGACACTCAAAATACGGATTCGCGAAATTAAAACCAAGTTCGCTTTTGGAGAGGTAATTCCGTAACGGATGTCGAGGGATTATAAAATTGTCTGGTTTTTGATGTAAAATATTAGCAACGGATGCGAGAGAGGATAGAGAAATAATAAGATCAAACTGAAAAATTTAAATAGCATCACCACTTTTGCCGCCTTCCCAGGAGAAGGG
>CBFFLL010000007.1:0-4522 GCA_965642175.1 Candidatus Methanoperedens nitratireducens
TCTGGATACTGGCAGGCGGCGGGCAAACGATACATTATGAATTTGTATTTTTCCTGGCAGTGCTCGGCTCTGTCACAGGTGCGCTTCTTGAATCCATGAACTCAGATGAAGATTATATCGTCATCCCGTTTGGCTCGGCAATGACAATGTGGTTATTCTACGCCTTCAGGGACAGTTATGTGGTCGGGACAGTGAACCTTATCCAGGTGCTGGGCTTTGCGTTTTTGCTTGGATATCTTGCCTATCGGATGCGCATCGCGGATATTTCAGCTATGCTCAGCGCCACGCTGCTGGGTGTAGTAATTATCATTTCTACTAACATCTGGTGGTATGTCACTCTCCTTGCATTCTTTTTACTGGGCGGGCTGTTCACACGTTACAAATATGATTTTAAAAAAGAACGAGGGATAGCAGAATCCAAAGGCGGGGTGCGTGGATACAAGAACGTATTCAGCAATTCTCTTGCCGCCCTGACTCTTGCGATCGCATTTAAGGTATTTCCTTCCCATGCAGTGTTTCTTTTGCCCGCATATCTGGGTTCGATCTCCACAGCAACAGGCGATACGCTTGCAAGCGAGATAGGGCAGACATGGAAAGGAGAGCCGCGCATGATAACGACGTTAAAAAAAGTCAGGCCAGGAACAGATGGCGGTGTGACGTTGCTGGGGGAGTTCGCTGCTTTTGCCGGGTCAGGCGCAATCGCGCTTCTGTCCCTTTTGTTCCCGAATAATGACGTGGGTCTTGCTATTGCCGTCCTTGCAGGAGGATTTATTGGCACGAACATTGATAGTGTGCTTGGCGCAACGCTCCAGCAGAAGGGGTACCTCTCCAACAATGGCGTAAATCTTTTTGCCACGATCTCAGGAGCGATCGTTTCAGCGATCCTTTACAGTTCATTGGGCTCGTAGTATAGTCCGGATAGTACGTGGGCCTCCGGAGCCTATGACCCGGGTTCAAATCCCGGCGAGCCCGTTAATGGTTTATGCCTGAGAAGCACTCAACAGGAAAACCGTTAATATAAGACCTGTAATTGAAACGCATGCCCAGAAGAAATATCCAGTTAATATCAAATAAGATTTCATTAAAACACCTCAAATTAAATAAGTAAAACCTGCAAATAAAACTTCCTGGAAAAAAAAACGAAAAAAAAAGTTAAACTTTCTTGAGCTTCTCTATCCCAACTTTCTTCACGTTGGGCTTGTTAATCTTGTCCGGCATCCATTTCGGTTTGTTCTTTGGAGCCGCAACAACTTCTCTCCATCCCTTGTATATATGAAGCTTCTTTGTCCCTCTTTCCCTGAGCCTGATCTCGGTCGGTTTGGACTTTGTTCCCTTGCTTCGGTTAGCGGCCTTCAATGCTGCCTGACGCGGCTGGTTGCCTGTAAAGACTCCTGTCTCTTTTCCATTCTTTTCCCTTAATACATAATTTCTGATTTTCGCCATATTTTTCATACCCCGACAACGATTTGTTGTCTTATCATTAAATTCTCCATGCTAGTATATAACTCTATCCCTAAAACATGCGCCTTTGCATACTGATTTAAAGGTATAGTATGGCGGATGAACTCAACTGGTTAAGTAAATATATCGGAAAACGTATCTACTATTAATTCAGATTTAATATAGGAGGTTGAATGACAAATTTGCTTTATGTCCAGACCAGTGGGATAGATACACCAGAACGCCTCTATTCGCCTTTTATACTTGCGCAGACCGCAAAAGCGATGGGAATAGATGCAACGATATATTTTCTTGGGACAGGGATCACAGTGGTAAAAAAAGGTAACGCTGAAAAGATCAAGATCGGACAATTCCCTTCTCTCAAGGAGGTAATGGACCAGTCCTTAAAGGCAGGAGTTAAACTAATGGTATGCGAGCAGAGTTGCCAGCTTATTAATCTTGGAAGGGGAGAATTCATTCCTCCGGCTGAGATAGTGGGAGCAGCCACGCTCAACGACCTTGTGCTTGAGGCGGACGGAACAATGTGGTTTTAGGAGGATTTATGAATATTCAATGGAAATGCTCAATGTGCGGATACCAGTTCGAAGGCAGCGCTTCGCCGCCCGAGAGGTGTCCTTCATGCAAGGAAGCCTGCACATTTATCGATGCGACCTGCTACATACCGGAATGTGAAGGACCGGAAAGCAGGGATCGGCGGATTTGAACGCAGATCACCCAGGTACAACGATGAGACAGGTTTATATGGACTACGGTTCGGCTTCACTCGTGGATGAGCGGGTGCTTGAAGCCATGATGCCGTATTTTAAGACGGACATAGGGAACCCCTCATCCCTTCATTATGCGGGACGAAAAGCTAAAAGAGAACTTGAAGCAGCGCGCACAGCTGTTGCCAGGTTGGTAGGCGCTCCTTCTCCAAAAAGCATCATCTTCACATCATGTGCAACGGAAGCCAACAACCTTGCGCTTCGCGGCGCAGCTTTGCGTTATAAGGATAAGGGGAATCACATTATCACAACTTCGATAGAACACATGTCTGTGATAAATGCCCTGAAAGACCTTACAAGAAGCGGTTTTGAGGTCACTCATATCCAGGTCGATAAGGATGGGCTAGTGGACGCAGAGAGGATCAAGAATGCGATAACCGATAAGACCATCCTCATCTCAGTGATGTATGCCAATGGCGAGATCGGGACAATCCAACCCATACGTGAGATCGGCGCGATCGCTTCTGAAAAAAAGATACTGTTCCATGTGGACGGGACAGCGGCAGTTGGAAAAGTCCCTGTCAATGTCGAAGAAGAACATATCGACCTTCTCACAATTTCTTCCAATGATATGAACGGACCCAAAGGAGTGGCTGCCCTATATATCAGGCAGGGTGTGAGATTAATGCCCTTTATGCTTGGCGGAGGTCAGGAATTCGGGATGAGAAGCGGTTCAGAGAACATCCCTGGCATTGTCGGGATGGGAAAGGCTGCTGATATCGCCCGTGATGAGATGAGCTCAGAAGGCGCACGTCTCATCAAAATGCGTGACAGGCTGATAGATAATATCCTGAAGCTTGAATATACGTATCTCACAGGTCACAGGATAAAACGCCTCCCCAACAATACAAGTTTCAGGTTCAGCTTCATAGAAGGGGAAAGCATCATACTTCAGCTCAATGATATGGGTATCACTGCAAGTACTGGCTCAGCATGCTCTTCCAAGACCCTTGAGCCCTCGCACGTGCTGATAGCCACGGGACTGAGGCATGAAGAAGCTCATGGCTCGCTTTTGCTCACGCTTGGAAGAAAAAATTCAGAAATTGATGTCGATCATGTATTGGAGAGCGTCCCTGAGGTCGTTACCCGTCTCAGGGCATTATCGCCCCTTTATCCATCAAAGTAAGTAGGTGAAAACATGGGAGAACAATTCGAATATTCAGAAAAAGTAATGGATCATTTCAGGAATCCGAGAAACGTAGGGCAGATCAAAGATGCAGACGGTATGGGAAGGGTAGGGAATCCGGTTTGCGGCGACCTGATGGAGATCCAGATAAAAGTTGAGGACAATATATTAAAAGATGTGAAGTTCAAGACCTTTGGCTGCGGCTCAGCCATCGCAACAAGCAGCATGATAACTGAAATGGCAATAGGCAAGACGCTTGAAGAGGCGCTTAAGATAACGCGCGGGGACGTGGCGGCTGAACTTGACGGCCTTCCTGCTGTTAAGATGCACTGCTCCAACCTTGCGGCAGATGCCCTTCATGCAGCCATAAAGGATTACATGGCAAAAAACGAAGAGAAGGCAAAAATAGAGGCAGAAAAATATGACTTTGACGTGATAGTGGTGGGCGGAGGTCCGGGTGGCCTTACAACAGGAATACTCTGCGCCTACAGGGGGCTAAAAACCGCCATTTTCGAGTCTTCAAGCTGGGGCGGGATACTCTCATGGCTGTGCCCCACAAAAATGATCGAGAATTTCCCCGGATTGAGTGAAAAAACAACCTGCAAAGACCTTGTTGACACATGGATGAGCGAGGCGAAGAAGCTCAATGTGGAATTAAAGAAAGAGCGCGTAAATGAAATAACGAAGGATTTGAAAGTCATTGCACTTAGCGGCGAATACAGAAGTAAGATAATAGTCCTGGCAACTGGAAGTTCTCCATCAGCAGCAGGCGTAAAGGGCGAGGAGAAGTACAGCAAGGACGACAGGGGTGTCTATTATTATGTTACAAACCCCGAAAAATTCACAGGGAAGCGCGTTCTCATAGTAGGTGGCGGTAACTCTGCCGTGGACGCCGCTCTATCCCTTATCGACACCGCAGACCTCATAACAATAGCCCACAGGCATAACGAATTGCGGGCGATTGGCCAAAAGATCGAGCGCCTGAAAGCAAGTGATAAGATCAAGATACTGTATGATACTGAACTGGTTGAAATATCAGGCGCCGAAAAGGTAGAGAAAGCCATAATGCGGGACTTAAAGGAAGACGAGACCATACAGCAGGTGGTGGATTCCGTGATATTGGCTGTGGGCATGACGCCGAATACCGATATATTCAAGAAGCTGGACATTG
>CBFFLL010000007.1:4532-27271 GCA_965642175.1 Candidatus Methanoperedens nitratireducens
GGAGATATTGCCTCAGACCTCCAGCTTGTGGTTATCGCTGTGGCACAAGGAGCCACGGTTGCGCATAATGCTTATATAGAATTGAGAAAGCCATATTGGATAAGTACAGGCCGTTTGTAAGTAGAATCACTTTAAAGATTATCGGGCGCTTAGAATGAATTGATATTCATCATACTGCCATGGCAGGTACCTGCAAATCCATGATAATTAACATGATCATGATACAAATAAGTATTTATTTCATTAAGTCAAATATTTATCATACAGTGATGATCACATACCCGATACAAATCAAATAAACGAAACTACCTCAAATTGTATAATTGTACACTATAATCAAGATATTTATTCATCATAAAAAATATTGAAGGCAAAAAATGTCAACAGCATCTGAGTTCTTAAAATATTGCAACCAATTTATTGAAACTAATCTTAAGAAAAAGTCAAGCCTGGTTCTTAATCAGGTGACTTCAAAGAAAAATTTAAATGAGAACTCAAATATAAGAGATATTGAGGAATTCATTAGTCTACTTGAGGTGAGTATCGCTGCAGTTTCAGGGAAAAAAAAAGCGGACACAATATGCATATCCCTGAGAGAAAAAGCAATGGAGATTGACTTAATTAGTGGAAGTGCAGAAATACGCAATAGAATTTGCGTTAAACCTGAGGACATGAATGTAAATGATTTCCTGGCAAGGCTCAGCACTGGAAATGTAGGCAAAGCAGTAAAGGACATACAAACAGAAGATAAAAAAAAGTTGCCTGTTTCGCCAATAAATACTGATATTGATCAATTCATTGCGATTAATTCTCTTCCGTGTGAAAGTGAAATTACAAGGATTTCAGCAGAACTGGCTTTAAAATACAATTGTGATGCTGAAAAGACGAAAACAGATATTATTGAACTGATAAATGATAATTTCAGAATTGAAATCAATAAGAAAGTCATCAAAATTGAAATAGACAAATTCCTTAGTGGATTCGAAAATACGGCAAAAGAAGAAATGGATGATTTTATAAATTATATGAAATTATTAAAATTAAAATTCCATGATGATGAATTTAAGGAGCAAATTGAGACTGAAAGGCTTTTGCGTAAATTCCAGGACCCGACATTAGAGATAACAGGTTCTGAAATTGACCGGTTCATAAGCCTGCTTAAAGCATATACTGATAAAAATGACTTTATCAGGGCCCTTGATGAAAATGAACTCAGCTATCTCGTTAAAGATGAAAAAGGCATATCCGAAAAACTGTTATTTGATTTAGTAGAACTCATGGTTCTGATCGAACGTGATTCCCCGAGTGGGATATATCTTAATCAAATGGTAGAAAAAACACCCCAGTAGTGTTTATCATATTCAATTTATCCTGTATAATATCGTCAGCAATCATATCGTTTGAAATCAAGGTTAACAAAAGTTTTTTATACTGAATTGCATAAATTATTGCTTTAGAACATCCGGGCTACAGGGGCTATTATCATTGTAGTAAATATCAGGAAAAGAGATGGCAGGATAGTTGAATTCGACAGGTCAAAAATAGCGAATGCCATATTTAAAGCTTTCATCGCCACAAAAAATAAGGAGGTTCTGATAAATAATGGCTATTCAGGCGTTGCTAAAGCGTACATCCTTTACAGAGAGAAGCGCGCCCGTATAAGAAAAGCAAAAGAATTCCTGGGTGTTAAGGACGAGTTGAAACTCAGCGTTAATGCCGTAAGAGTACTGCAGAGGCGCTACTTGTTAAAAGATTATAAGGGGGGCGGGATAGAAACCCCGCTTGAACTTTTCCGCAGGATAGGCCGAGCTGTCGCCCTTGACCCTGAATCAGAGGAGGAATTCCTTAAAATACTTTCGAACCTTGAGTTCCTCCCCAACTCGCCAACGCTTATGAACGCTGGAACAGACATGGGGCAGCTTTCTGCGTGTTTTGTCATCCCGGTGGAAGATTCGCTGACGAGCATTTTTGATGCTGTAAAGAACATGGCCCTTATCCAGCAGTCCGGGGGCGGCACAGGTTTCTCGTTCTCGAACCTGAGACCATCGGGAGATATTGTGAGAACAACACACGGAGTAGCTTCTGGTCCAGTTTCTTTTTTGCGTGTGTTCGATATCGCAACAGATGTTATTAAGCAGGGAGGTAAGCGGCGCGGCGCGAATATGGGGATTCTTAGGGCTGACCATCCGGATATTATTGGGTTCATCACTGCAAAGACAAAAGAAGGAAGCCTTACGAATTTCAACATCTCTGTTGCTGTGGATGACAGGTTCATGAACGCAGTAAGGGATGACGGAGAATATGAACTGATAAATCCGCGGAACCGGGAAGTGGTGAAGAAGATGAGTGCACGGGATATCTGGAATTTGATAATCACTATGGCATGGAGGAATGGAGACCCGGGAATCATATTTATCGACGAGATTAACAGGCACAATACCACGCCGCATATCGGGATGATGGAGAGCACGAATCCTTGCGGTGAACAGCCTTTATTGCCGTATGAGTCATGCAATCTCGGTTCGATAAACCTTGCAAAGATGGTAAAGGATGGCTCAATTGATCGGGAAAAACTTGAAAAAACAATTAATATTGCTGTCAGGTTCCTTGATAATGTCATAGACATCAATAAATACCCGCTTCTACAGACCGAGGCAATTACAAAAGCCAACAGAAAAATAGGTCTTGGAGTAATGGGTTTTGCAGATATGCTGGTGCAGCTTGGCATCCCGTACAATTCTGAAGAAGCGTTAAAAACAGGTGAAGAGGTTATGAGTTTCATCCGTGAGAAGTCCCATGCCATGTCTGAACGGCTGGCAGAGGAGCGCGGCGCATTCCCCAACTTCCAGGGCAGTATCTATAAAAAACCCATGCGTAACGCCACAGTAACTACTGTTGCGCCCACAGGCACTATAAGCATCATAGCAGGATGCTCAAGCGGTATCGAGCCGCTTTTTGCTATTTCTTTCGTGCGTAACGTGATGGAAGGTACGAAACTCCTTGAGGTGAACCCGTATTTTGAGGCGATCGCAAAGGAGCGGGGTTTCTACAGTGAGGAACTGATGATGAAGATAGCAAAGCATGGGACGCTCACCGAAATCGATGAGGTTCCAGATGACGTGAGGCGAGTGTTCGTTACTGCTTTTGATGTGGCGCCGGAATGGCATGTCAGGATGCAGGCTGCGTTCCAGAAGCATTGTGACAATGCGGTCTCAAAGACCATCAATTTCCCGAATGATGTGGACATCAAGGAAGTGGAGAAGGCGTACATGCTTGCTTATGAGCTGAAATGCAAGGGGATCACCGTGTACAGGTACGGGAGCAAGACGCAGCAGGTGCTGTATCTCGGGGATGATGTTGATAAATATGTGTCTGCTGATGATGAATATGCGGGTGGGTGCCCGGCGCCAGTGTGTCTGGTTTGAGTTATCGATTATTTTAATCGAATGAGTCAGATTGCCAGAAGTCAAAACTTATTAGACAAAAGTTTTTTATTGGTATATTATCATTAATGGTAATAATCATTATGATAACATTTTAATAGGCAGTGGTCAGATTGTTAAAAAAAAAGCGGAAAATGTTAAAAATACTACATTCGAGATGGAACAAACTATTTTTGATAGTTATCTGCTTTTTCATGATAGGAACAATATTATCAGCAGGTTCATCAAGGCTACCTGATGAATTGATTTTACAGGGTGATAACGCAATTCTGTTGAAGAAGGCCCAGTTCGATACAACGGCTGCACAGCCCGCTATTTCTGTATCGGGGATGTCAATATCTCAATATCCGGCTGACCTGGAAGGATATTACATTGTCCAGTTCACAGGCTACATACATGAGGACTGGAAGATGGCTGTAAGGGATACTGGCGCGGTTATTTTCGATTATGTCCCGAACAATGCGTTCATAGTTCAGATGAATGCATCTGTGAAATCTAATGTTGAGGCACTGGATACTGTGCAGTGGGTCGGCATCTACCAGCCTGCATACAGGATAAGCCCTGTGCTGTCAGCGGCAGGCAGCGCGCGCGAGAATGTCACCGTGCTGCTGTTCGATGCCGGGGATAATGCACACGTATCTGGTGAGATAATGAAGCTCGGCGGGGAAGTTGTGGAGAGCGGCGGGGACAGGATGAGGGTGCGCATCGACAGATCGAAAATATCAGATATTGCTGCCATGAACGAGGTGAGCTGGATAGAGAAATATGTGCATCCTGTGATATTCAACGATGTGGCGGCGAACATCACCGGAGTCTATACTGTCAGCAATACACACGGGTTGAACGGAAGCGGGCAGATTGTGGCTGTGGCTGATACGGGACTGGATACGGGTTTCAGTGAAACGGTTCATGATGATTTCAAGGGCAGGATTGCATCAATACACGCATGGTGGTCAGAATATGGAGATTTCGGAGCAGAAGATGAAAACGGTCATGGGACGCATGCGGCAGGATCTGTTCTTGGAAACGGTTCACGTTCGAATGGTCAATACTCAGGTATGGCACCGGCTTCACGCCTTGTTTTTCAGGCAATGCAATATAACGGCTCAAATCCTTCATTGAACGGAAATTTATTAATTCCTACAAATCTTTCATCGCTTTTTCAAGAAGCGTATATCGACGGGGCAAAAATCCATAGCAATAGCTGGGGAAGAAACAATGTTTCTTTATTCGGCGAATACACATCCGATTCACAGCATGTTGATGGCTTTATGTGGAATAATACTGACATGCTGATAATTTTTGCTGCAGGAAATGATGGCCCGGGATCAAACACTGTTTCTCCGCCCTCCACCTCAAAAAATGCAATTGCTGTTGGTGCATCTGAAAGCAGTCGTTTTGGAAATATGAATGCAATAGCTTCCTTCAGCAGCAGGGGGTTTGCAAATGATGGAAGGATAAAACCTGATGTTGTTGCACCTGGAACATATATTATTTCTACGCGTTCAAGTAGACCTGCGGCAAGTTATTCTTGGGGTATTGTTGATTCGTATTACGCATATAGCAGCGGCACAAGCATGGCAACCCCCATTGTCGCAGGCACAGCCGCGCTTGTCAGGCAGTATTATGTGAGCAACGAATCCATTTCACCCAGTGCCGCCCTGATAAAAGCCACACTGATCAATGGCGCCGACAACCTGAGCCTTTCCCGCAATGATCAGGGCTGGGGGCGCGTGAACCTCTCGAACTCCCTGTTCCCTGTAGCGCCACGAACAATGCGCTACCATGATAACACAACAGGACTGAGCACATCACAATCGTGGAACACCCCCTATTACGTCAACAATAATTCTGAACCCCTGCGCGTAACTCTGGTGTGGACCGACTACAAAGGCAATCCAGCCGTTCTGAACCAATTGGTCAACAACCCCACGCTGAACGTGACAACTCCATCGGGCAGCTATTATCTCGGCAATGGAGGCGACAGCGTGAACAATGTCGAGCAGGTGGAGCTATCATCCCCTGAGGTCGGATGGTACAACATAAAGATAGAAGGCACGAACATCCCGCAGGGACCGCAGCCCTTTGCAATTGTGATATCGGGGGCGATTTCCAGTTATGGCGCTCCTTCAATCACAGGCTTTTCTCCATCTTCACCGGTCACAGATACCGCGGGCGCAACGCGCACATTCAGCATCACTGCGGACCAGACCGTTGACGTGACGTGGTTCATAAATGGATCCCAGGTTCAGTACAATCAGAGCGTCACTTCTGCTAACTACACCAATACCAACGCAGCTGCTGGCGCATGGAACGTGACCGCATTAGCGAACAATACAAATGGCTCTGATATGAAGATATGGAACTGGACAGTGGAAGATTCTGTTATTGATTCATGCACTACAATATCGTCGCCGGGTAACTATGTGCTCAACAGGAGTATATTTAGCAGTCCAGAGAATACCTGCATTTATATCACCATCAACGACGTAACCTTTGATGGGCAAGGGAACACGATCGAAGGGCAGGGAGCCGAATATTCCTACGGTGTCTACATCAATAACACTACGACTAATGATACCGTGAAAAATGTCCGGGTGATGAACTGGTATTATGGGATACACATCGATGGCTCCAATGGAAGCATCGTAAACAACACCGCGGGTTCGAACTATTATGGAATACACTTGATCAATTCCATCAACAATACACTGGTCAATAACAAAGCAAACTCGAACAGCTACGGAATCGGTCTTGATACCACATCCACCGGCAACATGCTTATGAATAATACCGCAGTGAGTAACTTGCAGTGGGACTTCATCTCTACGGATAATTCTGCAAATAATACTATCATTAATCTATCCATAAATCCGACGATCTCCTTTACAGGTAAGGACATAGCAATAAAATCCAACTCCTCACCTCCAGCGGATCCCAGCGGCTACAATAATATTAGCAAGTACATCAACATAACCAACAACAGCGCCGACTCCTGGCTCTTCCTGAACGTTAGCTATACAGAAAGCGATATTTCAGGATTGAACGAGAGCCTTCTGCGGATGTGGAAGCACAATGATTCGTGGTCGATGATGCAGAACTCAGGTGTTGAAACTTCGCAGAACTATGTCTATGCGAACATAACTAGTTTCGGCACATTTACACCCATGGCAGGTTCATACGGTGCGAACCTGACAGTAACTCCACAGGCAAAGACAACAAAGACGTTATCCAATGCAACTTATTATCTCAACCTGACCAATAAAGGGACTGAAGCAGATTCCTATTCGCTGACTGTAGATAACTCAAGCAGCGCTTCTATTGCGCATCTGAATGTTTCTTCTCCGGTTAATCTGAACTCCGGAGGTTCGCAGATATTCTCTCTTAACGTGACAAATACCACCTCCGGGAAATTCTATGTTAATATCACGGCGAGTTCCAATAACGACAGCTCAAAGGTGGCGCATATCAACACAACAACGACCATACCTGTGGTAATTACTATTACAGCCCCGGCAAACAATACTAATACGACCGATAATTATGTCAATGTGACCGCGACCCTGGATAACACCGGCGCAGCCCAGTTGAACTGGCAGGGGCAGAACTATTCGATGAACGGCACGGGCACAAGCTTCTGGAAGAATATGACCGGATTGCTCAGCGGCAGTTTTAATTTCAGGGTATATGCGAACGGCACTTCAGGGAACTTCAATTTGACAGAGATAAGAACAGTTACTGTGAACCTTTCAAACATTACAAACGTATCCGGCGCTATCAACTCCACAACCGGTAATTTTAGCGCGGATATTATCCTGATTTCGCCCAGCGGGAATGTAACTGTCACCATATTCAATGGAACAAATGCAACAGTAAATGGCACTGCGCCCGGCAATATCACGAACTCACCCGCGCAGATAAATGCAACCCTGACAGGTTATGATCGATTCGCAGGAGAGAACCTGACGCTTGATCCTTCTGAAACCCGGTTCATCCCGGATATACAGATTAGGTTCAACTATACAGATGCGCAGCTCACGGCAGCAGGAATAGAAGGCGCCTCTACACTGCGTATAAGATTCTACAACACCACAAGTCTGAGTTGGGTCATTCTGACAATATATACACTCAATCAGACAGGTCAATACATCATTGCAAACTCCAGCTACTTTGGCACCTTTGCACTGATCGGTACAGCTTCGATCCCATGTACTACCTGCGGAGGCAGCAGTAACAGCGGCGGTGGAGGTGGTGGCGCTGGTACATCTGGGGAGAACTATTCCAATATCGAATTAAAAGAAAAACGAGACCTGCATATTTATATAGACAAGACCTCATCATACAAATTCAATACAACTGACCCTATAATGTACGTCAACATAACAGGCAACATCAGCGCAGGTGAGGTCACGATAATGGTGGAGTTGCTGAGAAATACATCTTCTATCGTAAAGAACAAATCTGTGCCTGGCATTGTCTATAAGAACGTGAACATCTGGGTGGGCACGTCTGGTTTTGCGACCCCGAAGAATATACAGAAGGGGGTGATCAGGTTCAGAATACTGAACTCATGGCTTGAGGATAAAGAACTTGCAGCAGGAGATGTCCGCCTGGTAAAATGGGATGGAAGCATATGGGCGGAACTTGTCACCTACGAAACAACAAAGGACAGCGAGCATGTTTATTATGAATCTCTTACGGATTCTTTCTCACCTTTCGCCATCACGGTGTTCAGATCATCTGTGCCGCCGGTCGAGATAACAATGATCCCTGTTACGGAACATGAAAATCCGGGACGGGAAGAAACCGATATAAAGCTTGAAAAGATATCAGGATTTACTGGTGTTTTGTCAGCGACGACTGTGGTTCTTGTCATAATAGTGACAATACTTGCAGCTGTTTACCTGAGAAAAGGAAAGAAAATATAGACTGGGTTTACAGGATGGATGGGAGACGTCTTAACTTTTCATCCATTTTTATCTACGTACCATCACCGCGCCGAACGTGAAACCCTCAAGTTCGACAACTTTTTTCCACAACTCCCTGCATTCACAACTGAGACCTTCAAAAACCCCGGTGTCCTGCGTGAGCGAGAAAACACGTATCGCCTCAGCAACATCCGTATCGCATTTCCCGCAGTTATGCGGCCCGCGCTTTGAACCTGCAGCCACGGGGTCTGACATGATAACCGTTTCAGAGTTGGCTTCCTTTCCCTGCTTCAGGATTTCCACCGCGCTCCAGAGCCACGGAGGGCGATAATCGCCGCGCTCGAACATTTCGTCCATGAGCGTGCCTTTCTGGACATTGCAGAGATTAACTGATATCGTCCCTGCATACTTCGCTGCGTCATTTATTGACTGTAATATATCTTTTACTGCATCTCCTTCTGAAATGAAGGGGGGTTTTAGAAGAAGATATGCTTTGACTGTTGAATTTTCCTTCTCTGCGAACTTACTTGCACTCACAAAATCCGCGAACGTGAAGCCTTTGTTGATGCAGTCTTTCCGGATCAGATCATTGCTCGTCTCAAGACCGACTGCCACCTCGAACCTCTTACCCAGCGCTTCTGTGCATTCGGATACCTTCTCCTGCGTCACATATTCAGGTCTTGTCTCTGCAATGACCTTTTTCACCCTGGCATCTGCGCCAAGGCGCAAGAGCATTTCTACTCTGGTAGCGGTGGGTATCTCGCCGTCATCAAGAAAGCTGCCTGATGTGAATATCTTAACAACGAATTCCTCATCCCTGCAGCGCGACATGGCATGCTCGAACTGCTTCATAAGGTCTTCGTGCGACGGCGCACTTCGCGAGCTGTCATACACGTAGCCGCACATGGTGCAATTGTTCCAGCGGCAGCCTGTTGTCTGGAAGATCACAGTGAGCGTAGCTATGGGCTTCCCGTCAAGTATGTCCTTGCCTGTCCAGACCGCGGTGGGTCTGTTGGGAGGATTGAATTTTATCTTCTGCCGTGAGCGGATATCACGTACGACTGTGGTAAGCGACATAGTTTTACTCATTGATGCAGCGGCAGATAAAACCAGCGGAACCCGGTCTCTGGAAAGGCAGCGATGATTTTAAATTTAACAAACTTGATAATAGTTTTGCCCGAAGTTTTACGTTCCCACATTCTTAGTGTCACAATTGTTATTCTGGTTCAAGATATTCTTATTGATGCACGAGAATGCCTATCGCCTTCTGTCACAGACCTCGGATTGAAATCCGAAAAGGCATCAGCGCCCATGCTCGATGCTTTTGCATTTCTTTCGGTTTCTTAGGTTTCAGCATCTACTTAGGGGCGCAGGTTCACAGTTCAAAAGTTTTGCTTAAATAAATTCTAAAAGTTCTTTTGTCGTGTATATTTTTACATGATTCTGTCGCTGAAATCCTTTATCCTCGCTCCATATCCCATCAACTTTTGTCTTCATCGCAAGAGCCAGGAAAGGCGCATCATCGGGATCAATATCTTTCATGATTTCTTTAGCTTGTATATAGCAGTCTGCATATTCTTCTTTTGGGTAGATAGTGATTCGCGAAAATAGCATATCCATCACATCTCGCAAATCCTTATATGCGAGTTTTGCCTTCTTTTCAATAATATCGGTATGCTTCAGAATTTCTGTAAAAGTATATTCTGGTGCTATAAATTCAATATTTGAATTCATCAGAATATAACGCCTTTTGGAGTTGGATATGAGAGATGATATTATGATGTTGGTGTCTATCACCAGTCTCATTTTCCCAACTCACTCGATGTCATGCTTTTCTCGTATGGACTTTTTTATGAGTTTCCCAAACTCAACAGCATCCTTCTCTGTTAATTCACTTTTTTCAAGTATGCTATCAACTAACCGGATTTTTCGGGCATACTCCCACATCGCATTTCTAGCTATTACACTCCATTTTATTTCATTGTGGCGTTTTATAAATGTGTAGAGGTCGTCTGGGACAGATAACGTCATGGTTGGCATATTCCAATATATGTGTTTACACATATTTATGTTTATCCACATTCTTATTTCCAAGATATACTACAAATTCGATATTCATAATGCGCCTGATATTCAGCATTTCATGAGGAGTTTTGGCTCTATCACCATTCGGGAGCATGAGGATTCTATCGCGATCAGTCACTCCGGTATACCCCGGACAAATGTTACGAGGCCTGTAGCTATCGTTTTCCTTATGTCTCTCTATCATATTCATATACATCTTGCTCACGAATATATTTTTCCACAACATCCCATCCATTCCCAACCGACCCATGGAAACAGCTTGGGGCCCGGAAATGGTCACTGCACCATTCAACAAGATGCGAAAATTCCTTTCTGAGTGCATTTTACGTTCCTATGCGTTACAAAAGCATTCACACAGTAAATATCAGGAAGATAATCCAATCAGCACACTTTTCTTGAATTGCGCGAACCTGTCCTCCAGTATCGCTTCCCTGGCGCCATTTACTATCCACTGCATGAAATGCAGGTTATGGATCGAGGCTAACCTCAGCGCAAGCAATTCTGACTCCTTGAAAAGATGATGCAGATATGCCCTTGTATAGTTGCAGCAAGTATAACAATCGCAGTTTTCATCCACGGGTGCAAAGTCCATGGTGAATTTGGCGCGTGCAATGTCAATATTTCCCCTCGATGTCATCAGGGTCTGGTGCCTTGCGTTTCTCGTTGGGAAGGCGCTGTCAAAAATATCAACACCTGCCTCTACCGCAGATAAAAGTTCAATCGGAGAACCTACGCCCATGAGGTAGCGCGGTTTATCTTCAGGCACAAGCGGAACGCTTGACTTCAATACCTCGTTCATAATATCTTTTGGCTCACCTATTGAAAGCCCCCCTATCCCGTAGCCGTCAAAATCCATCTCTACAAGTTCTTCAGCGCATTTCTTGCGCAGTTCTGCGAATGTCCCGCCCTGCAGTATCGCAAAAAAGAGCTGACCCGGGTTCTGCACAATGCTCTTTGCCCTTTCTGCCCACCGGATAGTCCTCCCGGTTGATGCCTCAATGGCGCTATGATCGCTGCCGTATGCAGGGCATTCATCCAGTATCATGGCGACATCAGAACCTATTATTTTCTGATTTTCAAGACAGGACTCTGGAGTATAGGAATACTTCTTCCCATCGCGAGGGTTCTTGTATGTAAATCCTTCATCTGTTATCTTGAAAGGGAAATCCTTGCGTATCATCTGGAAGCCCCCGCTGTCAGTAAATATCGCCCTGTCCCAGTGCATGAATTTATGAAGTCCTCCTGCTCTCCTGATGACTTCCATGCCTGGCGCGAGCAAAAGATGAAAAGCGTTACTGATTAGCACCTGCGTTCCCATTTCATGCAGTTCTTCAGGTGTGATGGTCTTGACAGTACCTTTTGTCGCCACAGGCATGAATGCCGGTGTGTCAATTATCCCGTGGTTGGTCCTGAACTTTCCAGCCCTTGCACCTGTATTTTTATCTGTGTGAATTAGTTCGAACATGATCATCCTGTCTGAAAATAAGCATCGCATCTCCGAAGCTGTAAAACCTGTATGAATTCGATACTGCTTCCGAATATGCGGCCATAAGCCTCTCCCTTCCAGCGAAAGAGCTTACGAGCATAAGAAGAGTGGATTTCGGGAGATGGAAGTTGGTAATGATTGCATCTATCTTTGATCTGAACCTGTAAGGCGGGCAAATGAAAAGCTGGCTGAAATCTTGCTTGGTTGTAATGTGTCCGTCCACGCATGAGCTTTCAAGCGCTTTTGCAGTGGTGGTACCGGCTACTATGAGCTTTCCGTCCGTCTTATTAATAATATCTGCGTTTTCCCGGCTTACAGAAACATATTCAGGTTCCATGATATGCTCTTCTATGTTCTCTGCTTTTACCGGAGTGAACGTCCCAGGGCTTACATGAAGCGTGACATACGCCACATTGACGCCTTTTTTCTTTATTCTGTCAAGCAGTTGGTCAGTAAAATGAAGACCAGCCGTGGGCGCCGCGATAGAGCCGTTCTCCTTTGCATACACGGTCTGGTAGCGCTCCCTGTCCTCCAGTTTTTGCTTTATATAGGGCGGTAGCGGCGCTTCGCCTACTTTTTCAAGGATATCGTTCAGGTTCCCGTTGCAGTTGAAATCAACAAGGTACCTGACACCTATTGTATCCCTTTTAACTTCAAGGACCGTGGCCTCAAGTTCCCCAAAATGAAGCATTGTTCCTTCCCTGATGTTCTTGCCCTGTATGAGGCACTCGTATCCGGCGCTGTTCTTTGAGACCACGAGCGCTTCCACATGCCCGCCCGTACTTTTTTTTCCCTGTAGTTTTGCAGGGATGACACGCGAATCGTTAAGCACGAGAGTATCCCCTTTTTCAAGATGATCAGTAATGTCCCTGAAATACCTGTGCCTGATATCCTTACCGACCACCATTAACCTTGATGCATCCCTGGGTTCTATGGGGGACTGGGCGATCAGTTCTTTCGGGAGATCATAATCAAATTCAGAGAGTTTCATCTGATGCTTAGTTTACATTCAGGGTTAAGTATTTTTTCCAGTAATCGAGGTGGTTTCTTTCCTTTCACCAGTTCGAATCCAACAACTTATCCCCGGCCATCTTCAAAAAGTTCTCAACGATCTTCAAGCCCTCAGGCGTGAGCACGGACTCAGGATGGAACTGCAGTCCAAAAATCGGTCTCATTTTATGTTTTATTCCCATAATTATCCCATCCTCAGTCCTCGCCGTCACCTCAAGCTCCTGCGGCAGCTTCGTGATCGCCAGCGAGTGGTACCGCCCTCCGACAAGAGGATTGGGCAAACCATGATAAATACCGTTGCCACTGTGATTGATCAGCGTGGTCTTCCCGTGGAGTGGTCCTGATGGAGAATGGGTCACCTCTCCGCCGAAAGCCACAGCTATCGCCTGGTGCCCCAGGCATACGCCAAGCAGCGGGACGCTCGCCGCCCTGATGATATCGAGACATGTTCCAATATCCCTCGGGTTCGCGGGATGACCGGGGCCGGGTGAGATCACAATGGCGTCGGGGTTGATATTTTCCACTTCTTTAAGCGAAATAGTGTTCGGGACCACGACTGTATCGGGCTCGAATATCGACACGTAATCCACAAGATTCCACACAAAGGAGTCTTTGTTGTTCACAAATAAGACCTTCATGTCCCCCCTATCGCCTTTATCATCGCCGCCATCTTGCGCTCGGTCTCGTTATACTCGTACTCAGGGTCAGAATCCGCCACAATGCCGGCGCCTGCCTGCACTATCGCTGTTCTCCCGTTCTTGATAATAGTTCTTATCACGATAGCAAAATCCGCATCCCCGTTCCATGAGTAATATCCCACGCCGCCTCCGTATATGCCGCGGGCGTCCTTCTCAAGGTCGTGAATTATCTCCATTGCGCGTATCTTTGGCGCTCCAGATAGCGTGCCTGCGGGGAATATGGCTCGTGTGGCGTCGAACTGGTCGCATTCATCACGCAGCATTCCAGACACAGTGCTCTCGATATGCTGGACGTGCGAATATTTCAGCACTGACATGAAATCATCCACTTTCACAGTGCCGCCTTTTGAGACCATCCTCACGTCGTTGCGCCCCAGGTCAACAAGCATAACATGCTCTGCGCGCTCCTTGTCGCTTTCAAGCATCTCCTTTGCGAGTTTCTCGTCCTCCTCAGGACTTTCCCCGCGCGGGCAGGTGCCTGCGATGGGATTAATAATAACTTTCCTCTTATGCACTGAGAGTAGCGTCTCAGGGCTTGCCCCTATTATACTTGTACCATTGAACTCAAAGAGGTACATATAGGGGCTTGGATTAACGCTGCGCAGTGCGGTATAAAGCTCAAGCGGCGTCTGGTCGGTCACCACTTCGTACCGCCGAGATAGAACGACCTGGAAGATATCGCCGTCAATTATGTGTTTTTTTGCAATCCTTACAGCGTCTTCATATTCGCTTTTTTCCATATTGGGTGTTATGCTCAGGGGTTTGTTTTTCTTTTCAGAAATCGGTTTTGCGGCTTTTATGATGGCTTCAAGTTTACCGGCTTCTTCCTGCGCTGCCCTGTACGCTTCTCTGGCATCATCCATCACGAACGGCGTCAGGACAACATACGTCTTTTCTGTCAGGTGGTCAAAGACCACTGTCTTTGTGGTGAGCGCGAATTGTGCATCCGGAGTCGTGCTCTTTTTTGCCGGGATGTCAAGCCAGCAGTCGTACACCATATCATAAGCACAAAAACCAATAGCTCCTCCAATGAAGGTCTGCCTGTCAAAACCGCTGCCGATAAATTTCACACCATTTGCTGCAAAAGCCATCCTTACAGCATCCATAGTGTCAAAACCCGCCCTGAGCTTGCCTTCTTTGCCATTCCCGATACTTGATAGTCCGGTCTTCCTTAGCGTAGAGTTTTTGAGATCGCAGACGTTTGAAAGTGAAGACTCTATGAACTCTATCAGAGCAGTCCTCTTATGGTAATCAAGCGCTACCACGCGGTTTTTTACTGTGAAGACAGCATCAGGTTGGGCGCCCACGAAAGAGAACCGGGCATGCTTTTTCTCCTTTTCAACAGACTCAAGGAGGTATGCGCATTTTTTTTCCATTGAAGCATAAAGCTCAAGCGGAGTGCATGAGGTTTTTACCTCTGCCATCAATTGGATTATTACTGGCTTTTCTTTTGCAAGACGAATGAATTCCTTTTCACCAATATCAAATTTCATGCATCCTCGCGTTTCTTATGAAATCAAGCACTTTCTTTTCGTCCTTTTTCCCGCCTATCTCCACGCCCGAAGCAGTGTCCACAGCATACGGGCGCACGCATCTTGCCGCTTCCCTGACGTTTTCAGGCTTCAACCCGCCTGCCAGTATGACCGGGATGCTTGCGTTCATGACCACTTTTGAACTTATTTCCCAGTTGTGCGGTATCCCCGTTCCACCGGTCTTTCCATCAAGCGCAGTATCAAGAAGGACAGCATCCGCAACCCCTGAAAGCTCTTTGACCTGCTTTATCAGCGTATCTGCATCCGAATCCCATGACATCGGTATAGTCTTGATAAGTTTAACGCCAGTCTCCCTGATCTTCACAAGTTCTGATAACGCCAGGGAATTATGTATCTGCACAGCGTCAGGTCTTGCTGCATGTATCATGCGAACCGCCTGAAGTGCGTTTTCCGGCATGATAACAAGCACCGAACTCACGAACACGGGAACTTTCGATATCAACCGCGATGCTTCTGTAAGAGTGATCTTCCGGGGGGAGGCCACAGGCACGTCGGTGATGAAGCCTACAGCATCGGCTCCTGCGTTTATCGCCACAGTAAGGTCATGTTCGGTTTTGATACCGCAAATCTTTACTTTCATCTGCTCTCACAGGAAACGCGCAAGTTTTTCAGGGTCACCTGCGGCTTTTACGAAATCTTTGAGCTTATCAAGGGCTTTGCCGCTATCTATGGTCTGGGCTGCCAGTTTTATTCCGGCGGAGATACTATCTGCCCTCCCGCCTACGAACAGAGCTGCGCCTGCATTGATGACGATGATGTCGCGTTTCGCTCCCTTATTCCCTTTTAATACGTCCACGATATCCCTTGCATTCTCCTCCGGGGTCCCTCCAAGGATATCTTTAACGTCTGAGCGATTAATACCCAGATTTTCAGGGGTCACTGTGTATTTTGTGAGCTTTCCGCTATTGAGTTCAACTATCCGGGTTTCACCGAGATTCGATATTTCATCCATCCCGCTTCCATGCACTACAAGCGCTCTTTTCGTTCCCAGTATTTTCAGGACGTTTGCCATGGTCTCGCACATGGAGCCATCGAACACACCTATGACCTGCGCCTGTGCGCCTGCAGGATTGGTGAGCGGTCCAAGGATATTGAATACTGTACGGAAGCCGATGTCGCGCCTTATCTGCCCGACACGTTTCATGGAAGGATGGAAAACCGGCGCTAGCATGAACCCGATGCCCACGTTCTCTATGGTCTTTTCGACCTCCTGCGGGGACATGTCTATCCTTATACCCAGTTCGCGAAGCACGTCTGCGCTTCCTGATTTTGAGGTAATGGAGTAGTTGCCGTGCTTGGCAATGGGGACACCGGCCCCCGCAGCAACGATCGCAGCGCCTGTGCTGACATTGATGGTGCCCGTGGAGTCGCCTCCAGTTCCGCATGTATCGACAAGCGTTCCTGTCACTTTCGGCCTGATCAGGTTCGCAGCCTTTTTCATGCCGCGCGCAAGTCCTGCTATCTCATCCGGTGTTTCACCTTTCAGTTTCAGCGCGGTTAAGAACGCAGCTATCTGGGCATCAGTCGCTTCAGTGAAGATCTTTGTAATAGCGATCTCTGCTTCTTCAGATGTGAGAGCCTTGTTCTCGATAAGTTTCAGAATATATTCTTTCATTAGTATCACTGTACATTTTTGTACATTAATGTCTAAATGAGTACATTATATATAAAAGTTACGCGGTTATTTCGCGTATTTCATTTTCAGTGATTTGATCATGTGGCCTGCGAATAATCACCAACTGTTTTATTATTAAGCAAGTAATATGAAGGCGCATGAAACAGAAGGACGCAAATAAATTAATGGCATATTTTCTTGCCTTCATAATGGTTGGATCGGTATTCTTTTATATTGTTTTTCAGAGTATTCCCGACCAGCAAATAGAGGAAGAAACCCAGACCGATCTATATGATCCGGATTTCTGGACATTCAACCAGCCATTTTATTCCATCTCGGACGCTCTCAACATCACGCCACCGGGTGCGTTTTATGCAGATTTCGTGGACCTTGATAGTATGACGCCGCAGATGGCGGAATGGGCAAAATATGAGCGACCAATACTCGCAGAAGTGGATTCTATCTATAAATCAAATACAACAAAGATGTTTTATACTGACATGATATACGACTCCAACAGGTCGTTCCTTCTGCTGAACACGATGGATCCGCAAAAGAACGATTTTGAGTACATGGTTTCACCATACTATTATGATTATCACGCTCTCCTCATAAGACAGGAGGGGGGCCTGAATGGATTATATAACGTGATGGGTACACCTGTCATGCTCGCCCCGCAGGGGACCGTGATAGACGTTCTTGAAATAACCACGACCCTGAATGAAACAGTCACATCATACGATACTTTTAGAGGTCTGCTAAGTAAAGTGCCAGATGCACCGTTCCAGACAATAACCTCCAATGTAAGTTTTTCGAAACAGTATTACATGGGAATAAGGATGAACAATGGGAGCTACGAGAGGACTTCCGCCTATCTCGATGTGAACCCGGACACCCTAAAAAACCTCACCAGGCTGGCAAATAATAGCGCCCAGTCAGGTTTTGCGGAATATAACCTGACCCGAAATGGGAACTATACCATGTTAAGGGTAGTTTCACAGGATTTACTCAAGGTATTGCCTGGAAATGAAGAAACCTCATTATTACCTGGAAATGAAGAAAGATGAGCGCAAAATATATACCACTCTATGCTGTAGTGAAGCCGATACTTTTGATCAAGTGAATTATGAAGGACAATTGTCCTGAAGGAAGTAATTAATATGGCACAAACATATATAAAATTTGAAGTTCCCGCTGAACTTGCAAACAAGGCGCTCAGCGCCCTTGAGTTAGCACGGGATACTGGAAAGATCAAGAAAGGAACGAACGAAGCCACAAAAGCGATCGAACGTGGAATCGCAAAACTTGTGATAATTGGCGAGGACGTAAATCCTCCTGAAATAGTGGCTCACATTCCGGCGCTGTGCGATGAAAAGAACACACCATATATCTTTGTCAAGAAACAGGTAGAGCTAGGCGCAGCCTGCGGTCTGTCAGTTGGCAGCGGCGCAGCGGCGATAGTCGAACCCGGAAAAGCCAAAGAAATGGTAGACGACGTGGCGCAGAAGGTACAAGCGCTGAAGAAGTGAGAATATGGCTGAAGAAGACGGCGGCGGATATCCTGCAGAAGTCATTGAAGTAATTGGAAAGACTGGAATGCACGGAGAAGCCATGCAGATACAGTGCAGGGTACTCGAAGGCAGGGATAAGGGAAGAATAATCACGCGTAACGTGGTCGGACCCATAAAAAATGGCGATATTCTTATACTGCTTGAAACCTCACGTGAAGCCAAGAAACTAAGTTCAAGGTGAAGTCATGGAAAAAAGGAAATGCTCTTTCTGTGGCGATGCAATAGAACCCGGCACAGGCAAGCTTTATGCTCGCAAGGACGGGACTGTGTACTATTTTTGTTCATCTAAATGTCAGGGCAACCATAACCTTGGCAGGATACCCCGAAAAGTCAGATGGACAGAAGCAGGACGCAAAATAAGAGGAAAAACAAATTAAGGTGATAGCGTGGAGCGCACCTACGTAATGGTAAAACCAGACGGCGTACAGCGCGGTCTGGTGGGAGAGGTTATCGGTCGTATCGAGAGGCGCGGGCTAAAAATAGTTGCGCTGCGGATGAATAACATCTCTCCTGAGCAGGCAAAGAAGCACTATGCTGAACACGTCCAGAAACCATTTTTTAAGTCATTGATCGATTTCATAACTTCAGGACCATCTGTTTCGATGGTGGTCGAAGGAAAGAACTCTGTCTCTGTGATGAGGGCAATAAATGGCGCAACGAACCCGATAAATGCTGCAACAGGAAGCATACGCGGGGATCTTGCCCTTGATACAGGACGTAATATCGTACATGCCAGTGATTCACCGGAGTCCGCTGTAAGGGAAATAAATATCCATTTCAGTGATTCTGAGATATCTGAATATACACGGATAGACGAAACCTGGGTCTACGAATAAGCCTGCTGAAAAACGCTTTTCACGCTGCGCATCTTGAGAACTTATATACTTTTAGTATAATCTAATAACTTATGGTTCAGAATCTGCGCACCCCCATCGTTTGCGTGATGGGGCATGTTGACCACGGTAAGACCTCACTTCTTGACAGGATAAGAGGTACAACCATAGCAGAACGGGAAGCAGGTCTGATCACGCAGCATATAGGGGCGACAGAAGTGCCCCTTGACATTGTTAAAAAAGTATGTGGAAGTGTATTCAAAGGGGATACGAAAGTACCAGGATTGCTTTTCATCGATACTCCAGGACACAGGGCATTCACAACGCTTCGGGCAAGGGGCGGAGCGCTTGCAGATATTGCTGTGCTCGTGGTTGATGTGAACGAAGGATTCCAGCCGCAGACGCTGGAAGCTGTGGAAATACTAAAAAGATTCAAGACACCTTTCGTTGTTGCAGCAAATAAGATCGATAAGCTGTCAGGCTGGAACCCTCAGCCAGGGAAACCGTTCATCATTTCGTATCCAGAACAGGCAGAACATGTGAAGGTTGCACTTGATGAGAAAATATACATTATTATTGGCAAACTGTATGAAATGGGCTTCAGCTCTGACAGATATGACAGGGTGCGCGATTTCCAGCGCAACATTGGCGTAATACCGGTCAGCGCAAGAACAGGAGAAGGAATACCTGACCTCCTCATGGTCATGATGGGGCTTGCGCAGAGGTTCCTGGAAAAGGACCTGGAATACAGGGCTGTAGGGCCCGGGACAGGAACAGTCCTTGAAGTGAAAGAAGAGACCGGTCTTGGGACAACCCTTGACGTTATACTTTATGATGGGGAGTTCAATGTCGGGGACACTGTGGTGGTAGGGAGCCTTGGGGAGCCTATCGTAACGAAGATAAGGGCTCTTTTAAAACCGCGTCCACTTTCAGAGATACGCTCTGAGGAGAAATTCAAACAGGTGAAGAAGGTTGTTGCTGCATCCGGGATAAAAATTGCGGCGCCAAATCTTGAAGGCGCTCTTGCAGGATCTCTGATACGGGTAGCCTCAGGAGATATCAATGAGATAGCTGTTCAAATAAAATCAGAGATAGATTCTGTCAGGATCGAGACACAATCAAACGGCATATTGATAAAAGCGGATACATTGGGTTCCCTTGAAGCTCTTGTAAACGAATTGAAGAAGGAAAATATACCCATACGTCGGGCTGACATAGGGGATATTTCAAAACGGGATATTGCTGAGGCAAGGACTGTTAAGGACCCGCTTTTGTCGGTTATAGTGGGATTTGATGTTGATGTTCTGCATGATGCAAAAGAAGAACTCACTGGTTCTGAAATAAAGTTGTTCAAAAACAATGTCATTTACAAACTTATTGAAGATTACAAGAAATGGGTGGTGGAGCAAAAGGCGCTCATCGAGAAAAAGCGCTATGAGACCATTATCAAACCTGGCAGGTTCATAATACTTCCCGACTGCACGTTCAGGCAGAGCAAACCTGCGGTGGTCGGAGTGCGTGTCATGGGCGGTATTATCAAGACCAGCCTTGAAGTGATCAAAGAGGACGGCTCGATAGTAGGTAGGATAAAAGGCATCCAGGAACACAACGAAAACATCAGTGAGGCATCATCCGGGAAGGAAGTTGCTATGGCTATTGATGGGCCGACAGTGGGGCGCCAGATAAAAGAAGGGGATATACTTTACATCGATGTTCCTGAGAAGCATGCGAAAATAGTTGAGCAGGAGCTTTTCGGAGCTATGAAGATCGAAGATAAAGAGGCGCTGATGGCGTATATGGAAATAAGGCGCAGAGGAAACCCGTTCTGGGGAAAATAAGAAAGATGGGCAGGTTGGGGAGTGGGGGTTAGTGTGTTAAAAAAGATGTCCTGCCCATCGAACACCTACCACAATTTAATCGTATATAAAAGTTGCGGAACTTATTATCCATGCGAATGAATAATAAAACACTTGCCGGGAAGATTAGAATGTGGGCAGGTTGGGGAGTGGGGTTAGTGTGTTAAAAAAGATGTCCTGCCCACAAATAACTCGAAAGCGAGTTAGTAGTATATATAATCTTCTAAATAATGTTGCCGTTTTCAAGTTTGGCAAAAAATATAAAAAATATTTTCTTCCCCATTATTGCATGCTCCGGTAATGGATATTAATCCTCATTATTATTCATGCAAATAAGTTTTATAAACAAAAACGATGTATGAAGAGGCATAGCATCTAAAGGGTGCGAGGAGGATTAAAACAAATGACTGAAATAAAGAATTTTATATTAAGGAAAAAGAATGGTTCGGAGGAAGGCGTATTCACAGGTCGCCAACCGCGACAGGCTGCCCTTAAGGCTGCAAACAGGATTGGGGGAACAAAGAGCGCGCCGGTCGAACTCAGGCTCAGGGAGCGCGGAACAAAGAAGATACACATATTCAAGGGCTGGAAGCAGATGATCGCCGCTCCAAAGAATAAACCTGAATGGATGCCGGACAAGATCAATAAACCATTCGTAAAGAAGGTAGGGATTGAAAAGCTGGATAAGCTTTAACTCTTTCCTTTTTTATTAATCGTCATGGGTGTCAGGTCTTACACGTCATATCGCTGAAAGATTATCCACCCATGCGGATTTTCCTGTCATGCCATGTCTTTTTGTGACATGATGTCTTATGTGTGTCTTAATTGAAAATCCTGCAACCGAGGCTACGATCAGGCTTTTTTTACAGCATCCGACTGGTACGGCTTCGATTCAGAGAGAAGCGAGTCCACTGAGACCCGTATCATCTTTTAAGATTGATATTCAGCGTCTTCCAGTCCTCATCAAAACCGTTAAGCGCTCCGACTGAACCTGTTATCATGCCTGCCAGTATCTTCCTTACAAAATCGTTCATCTGGATGTTTTTCCCGTCTACTTCAAGGACAATGTCTGCTTCTTTCATAAAAATTCCTCGTTTTAACTATGACGTAAGCTCATAATAGCTTTGCTATTTATCAAAAAAAAGAGAAACTGGATCAGAAAGTATCCAGTTCTCCCCTTGCGATCATCTCTGTGATCTTTGTGATATCCGCGAGCCACTTATCGATGATGGCTTCAGATTCTGACTTTATTGTATTCATGTTAGCGCCGTCCTGGGGTATAACCTGCGCGCTTGCTATCAGGGGATGGTCTATGGGTTTTCCTATCTGGGAAAGGATGCGTATATAAATGTCATCGATCCCGGATACGTTTTCAGCTATATCTTTGGCTATCTGGTTGGAAAGTAGATTGTAAAGTTTTCCCACATGGTTTATGGGGTTCTTGCCGCTTGTGGCTTCCATGCTCATGGGTCTGTTCGGTGTAATAAGACCATTGCACCTGTTGCCGCGCCCTACAGAGCCGTCGTCGCCCATTTCTGCCGAGGTACCTATGACTGTAAGGTATACAGAGCCGGTTTCTTCATCGTCCCCTGTATTAACAAAGACCTCAACTTCGCGGTCAGTATATTTACCGGAAAGCTCGAGTATCTTTCCTCTGAGT
>CBFFLL010000008.1:0-597 GCA_965642175.1 Candidatus Methanoperedens nitratireducens
CTGTAACTCAGCCATACATCGCGTGTGATGAAGTTGAAGCCCGTAAGGGAATTGATACTGAACATAGTGATAATGCCTCGCACTTTATAGTGCGGAGTTAAAAGTTACGTCATCCCTTGAGTTCGCTGCCTGCCGGACCTATTTCTTTAAGTTTGTCAACATAGTCCTTAACTATCCCTGCGAACTTCCTGCCTTCGCTGGCTGCAAGCCATTCAACCCTGAGACGCCTCTCGTCAAACCCAAGGTCAACGAGCAATTTGGAAAGCACGTTCATCCTCTGCATCGCGCAGTAGTTGCCTATGGTATAATGACATTCTCCGGGTCTACATCCAGCAACAAGAACGCCGTCAGCTCCACGCCGCAGCGCTTCAAGGACAAATGAAGGGTTTACCCTTCCTGCGCATAGCAGCCTGATATTTCGCAAATTGGATGGATACTGCAATCGCAGAGAGCCAGCCAGGTCCGCCGCTGCGTATGAACACCAGTGGCAGAGGAAGCCTATTACGAGCGGAGATTCATGTATCTCACGCGTGGCTTCAACTATCTGCGCCATTATCTGGTCATCTGTATAATTCCTGGTCTGAAGCGCTCCATTGG
>CBFFLL010000008.1:607-22150 GCA_965642175.1 Candidatus Methanoperedens nitratireducens
GGCGATCTCATCAACCTCTGCTTTTCCGTTCATTACCTTGATCCGCCCAAGACTGCATACAGACTCGCATATCCGGCATCCATCACATAGCTCAGGGAGCACATACGCGCTTGTCGGCTCGACCTCCAGCTCCCCCCGGTGAAGCAGGGCATCTGCCTTTGCAGAGGCTGCGCTTCCCTGCTCTATTGATACCTGTATCTCCTTGGGTCCGCCTGCGCACCCTGCAATGAACACACCTCTGATATGGGTCTGCACAGGCCTCATCTTTGGATGCGCGCTCTGGAGGAACCGGTCAGGTCTTGTGGACAGGTTCAGCATTTTTCCGAGAGCCTCATTATCCTTATTCGCTTCCATACCCACAGCAAGCACAACAAGGTCGCAGGCTTCATGGAACGTCTCTCCTGAAAGTGTATCCTCATAATGAATAAGCGTGATGCCGTCTGATTCCTCAACCTCTGCCACGCGCCCGCGCACGAAGGATACGCCCATCTCCTGAGAGCGGCGGTAGTATTCCTCATAACCTTCTCCGCCTGCCCTGATATCGATATAGTGTATCGAGACTTTTGCGTCTGGATACAGTTCTGCTATCTTCACTGCGTTCTTAATAGAAGCCATGCAGCATACTTTTGAGCAGTATGGGTTTCCGACCTGTTCATCCCTGGAGCCGACGCAAAGAATAAAGGCGACGCGTTTGACATCTGCATTCGTTGATGGAGAAATCACCCTGCCGTGCGTTGGACCTGCAGCGCTGAGCATCCGCTCAAGTTCGAGGGTTGTAACCACGTTCTTATACCGCCCGTATCCATATTCCTCCTTGCGGGCGGCATCGAAGGGCTGGTACCCTGTGGCAATTATCACAGCTCCCACATCGAACGTGAATTCCTCGGATTTCTGTGCAAAATCCACTGCTTCTGCCGGACATGCGAGCCTGCACAGGTCACAGCCCACACAGTGCTCGTCAATGCATGCCACAAGAGGTACAGCCTGAGCAAATGGGATATAAATGGATTTTCGCCTACCTATCCCGAAATCGAACTGGTTTGGCACATCTACCGGACATACGCTGGCACAGATATCTATGCAGCCCTTGCATTTTTTCTCATCGATATAGCGGGGTTTCTTCACTCCGGTTATTTTGAAGTTGCCTGTCCTGCCTTCTATTTTCGTTATCTGGGAATACGTATATAGCGTGATATTGGGATTGTTCTGCACATCAGACATCTTCGGGGCAAGAACGCACAGCGAGCAATCGTTGGTGGGGAAGACCTCGTTCAGCAGTGTCATTTTACCACCTATTGTGGGTTCCTTTTCCACGAGGTAGACTTTGAGACCCATATCAGCCAGCGAAAGCGCAGCCTCAATGCCTGCAACGCCGGCTCCTATCACCAGCACTTCAGGTCTTGCAGATATGGTCTTTTTCTCAAGTGGGGATTGCAGAGCGATCTTTGCCACGCCCATAGCCACAAGGTCTTTTGCTTTCTGCGTTGCAAGGCTGCCATTTTCCGGGTGTACCCAGGAGCCCTGTTCCCTGATATTGACCATCTCGAGCATGTGGGGATTGATCCCGGCCTGTTTGAGCACTCTTCTGAACGTGACCTCATGCAATCGAGGGGAGCATGCCGCTATCACGATGCGGTCAAGTTTATATTCTACGATGTCCTTTTTTATCTGATCCTGTCCCGAATCACCGCATGAGAATTGAATATCGCGGGCGACGGCTACGTCTTTTAGTTTTTCGGCATGTTTCCTGACGTCCTCGACATCTATCGTTCCTGCTATGTTCGACCCGCAATGGCAGATATATACACCTATAGACATTAATGCTCGAATCCTTAATGATTACTAATTACATTTTAATCCTGTGGAGGGATTATCTCCAGAAGCCTGTCAAGAACTGCCTCCACACCATCTCCGGTGAGCGTTGACATGCTCATGTCGGCTCCGGAGTCAGTCTTTGATATATCTGTCTTGTTCGCAACAACGATCATCGGTATACCGAATTCTTTCTTGATCTCTTCAAGCAGGTGCATCTGTGTTTCAAGGGAATAACCGCAGGTCTCGGATGGGTCGACAATATAAAGTATCACTTTTCCCACATGCTTTAGCGCAGATATCGCCTGAAGTTCTATCTCGTTCCTCTCTTCCAGGGGGCGGTCAAGAAGCCCGGGAGTATCTATGACCTGATGTCGTATCCTGTTCCTCTCAAAATGCCCCACAGCCAGTCCTTTAGTAGTAAATGGATAAGCTGCTATCTCAGGATGCGCGCTGCTCACCAGCGCCACAAAGCTGGATTTTCCCACGTTTGGGTAGCCTGCCACCACGATCGTTGGTCCTTCTCCTATTTCAGGGAGCTTGCGCAGCTTGTTTCGCGCAATGTTCAGGAAGCGCAGGCTGCCGTCAACGCTGTCCACGATAGAAGACATCCTTCCGAATGCCTGTTTGCGGACAACTTTTGCATCTTCGGCACTTCGCATTATGCCAACATATTTTCGCGCCAACTCATTTATCTTGTTACCAGCCCACTGAACAGAGGCAAGGTTCATCTTCATTTCTTCCACTCCCACGATCACATCTGCAAGTTCCAGATAGAACGGCGGCATATTATCAAAGCTGGGGAATTTTTTAACTATGTGGATAAGGTTATCGGTGAGAATGTTCGCGGCTGTCAGCACCATTGATTCCTCTGCATCCAGTTTTGACTTCCTGTCAAGGATGCGCTTTCCGTGCTTGGCGCGGGATGCTCGCTTGTAGGATTTGTCAAGGAGTTCCTTAGAGGTGGGCACTGTGGGTACTTTTTCAAATATCATCAGGTACAAGATGCGCTGTTAAGATAAAATGATTATGTATCTGCGGTTCAGATCATACAGAACTTTAAGAATCATCTTAAAGTTCCTCCACCTGTTTTAGCATTTCATCTATGATCTCCAGTCCATCATACCAGAAGTGCGGATCATCAAGCGATATCCCGAAATCCCCAAGAAGTTTTGAAGGCGAGTCCTTCCCCCCTGAAGCAAGCAAATTCAAATACTTCGGGATGAAACTATCGCCTTCTTCCATGAACATCTTATAAAGAGAGAGTACAAGCAGTTCTGCAAATCCATAGGCATAAACATATCCAGGCGCATGGAGGAAATGGGGAATATAGCTCCACCAGACCGAATAGTTTTTAGTAAGTGTGACAGAATTACCGAACATTTCTTTCTGGGTATCAATCCAGTGTTCGCCAAAACGCTGTGGCGACAGCTCACCATGATCTCGTCTGTCCCTGTGTACTGCATCCTCGAACCGGTTCATGGCTATCTGCCTGAACACGGTTGCGAATATCTCTTCCAGTTTAACTGTCAGCAGGTTAAGTTTTTCTTCCCTGTCAACTGCCTTTTCAATAAGCGACCTGAACACGAGCATCTCCCCGAAAACAGAGGCTATCTCACTCGTTACAAGGGGCGTCTGGCTATTAAAATAACCTTGCTTTCCTGCAAGATACTGGTGGACGCCGTGACCCAGTTCATGAGCCAGCGTCTGAACATCACGTTTATTTCCTGAGTAGTTGAGCATCACGTACGGATGCACATCTGGTATGCAGGGGTCTGAAAAGGCGCCCCCGATCTTGCCGGGTGCGATTGGCGCATGGATCCACCTGCCTTCAAAGAATTTCAGGGCAATGCCACTCATTTCCGGGGAAAAGGCATTGTAAGCTTTAAGCACCATATCCCTGCCTTTACTCCAGGGTATCTTCTTTTCTGAGGATGAAGGAAGCGGAGCATACCTGTCATAATCAAATAGTTCATCGTACCCGAGAAGTTCTTTTTTAAGTCTGTAGTACCTCTGCGGTATGTCATACCTGTCTTTGACCGCACCAACGAGCGCACTGACTATTTTTTCATCTATCTCGTTGTCAAGGTTCATGGAACTTATCCAGTCAGGATATTTGCGAAGTCTGTCCTTTATCATCTTTTCTGCAAGAATGGTGTTGAAGATGTGCGTAAGGATGTGATCCTGTGACGAGAGCCCTTCTGTGAAATCTTTAGCTGCTTTTATCCGTACCTGGCGGTCAGTATTGTATAGCTCTGAAAGCACTTCTTCTTCCATCCTTCCTCCGAATTTCGTCTGGGATATCACTTTTTCAAACAGGCTGTTCCAGCTGCTTGCGCCAACCGGAGATATCTCTGCAAGGAGTCTTTCTTCTGTCTCGGATAATAGATGAGGACGGTATTTCCTGAGTTTCGTTAGATAATGCCTGTATTTGCCAACGTCAGGACTTTCAAGGAGAGATGCTGCTTTATCATCTTTCAGGTGAGCCCATTCAAGATCGAAGAATACCATTTCTTTATTGAAGGCACTCGTTATCTCCTTGAGCTTTTGCAGGAATGCGCCAGCCTCTGAATTATTCGATTGCGTGGCGAAATTAAGATAGGCGTATGATGTAAATCGCCTGGACATTTGTTCTATCTCTTCCATTTCCGTAACTGCCATCTTCAGTTGCGATGGGGATATGCCTCCAAGTTTTCCCCTGTATTTTGTTGAAAAAAGGTCTATTTTGCGTTTGATGGTCTCGATATCAGTGTTGATATCCTGATCGTTTATGCCACTGTACAGATGCGACAGGTCCCATGTGACTTCTTCACTTCCCAGTTTTTGTTTCATGACTGATAATTTGGGAATAAGGTCTATTAATGTTAACTGATGGGATGGAAAAACTTCGAAAAAAAGGGATCGAAAAATTCTGGATACACTGGAATACTGATAGGGCAAAATTTTTATATAGTAAATTTTAAATATCATGAATGGATAACGGAATATCATGGGCAGGTAAATACTTTTTTTTATACCACCACACTCCCCAACCTGCCCATTATAATTATATTACTTGCGAAAGTATTAATTCACTCAAATCCGTTCTGTGTCCTGCCAATGACTACGATACTCGGTCTTGAAGGGACTGCATGGAACCTGAGTGCAGCCATCGTTGATGAGAAAGATGTGCTGGCCGAGACCACAGCCACATACAGACCCGCAACAGGTGGCATCCACCCGCGAGAGGCTGCGCAGCACCATGCCAGCCATATAGGTGAAGTGGTCAGGGAAACCCTCAAAAAATGCGGGAAGAAGATTGACGCTGTTTCCTTCTCTCAGGGTCCGGGTCTAGGACCGTGCCTGCGTACCGTGGCGACCGCTGCAAGGGCGCTCGCGCTTTCGCTGGACGTTCCGCTTATCGGAGTGAACCACTGTATAGCACATATCGAGGTTGGTAGATGGAAGACACCGGCTCGCGACCCTGTCACGCTCTATGTAAGCGGGGCGAACTCGCAGGTACTGGCTTACAGGGCAGGATACTACCGCGTCTTCGGGGAGACTCTTGACATCGGAATAGGCAATGCGCTTGACAAATTCGCAAGGTCTGTGGGATTGCCACATCCCGGTGGTCCCAGGGTTGAAGAACTTGCAAAACAGGCAGCGCGGTATATCCCCCTTCCCTATACGGTAAAAGGCATGGATTTCTCTTTTTCTGGTCTCTCGACCTCAGCGCAGGATGCTAATAAAAAACACGCGCTGCCCGATGTCTGCCATTCATTCCAGGAGACGGCTTTTGCGATGCTCGTAGAAGTGACAGAGCGGGCAGTTGCGCATACCGGGAAAAAAGAGGTGCTGCTTGCAGGCGGCGTTGGGGCGAACATGCGACTTCGTGAGATGCTGGGGATGATGTGCGAGGACAGGGGTATTGAGTTCTATGTGCCTGAGAAGCGGTTCATGGGGGACAACGGAGCCATGATAGCTTATCTGGGACTGTTGATGTTTAAAGCAGGATACAGGACTCCTGTACCTGATTCCAGGGTAAATCCTGATTTCAGACCTGATGAAGTGGTGGTCAAATGGAGATAATTGCAAGCGGCGCTGAAGCCGTTATCACTCTTGACGGGAAAACCATAATCAAGACAAGAGTTCATAAACGCTACAGGCTGAAAGAGATCGACGAGGTTTTAAGGCGTGACAGGACGCGTACCGAAGCAAGACTTATTTCAGAGGCTCGAAGATGCGGCGTCCCCACGCCGATAATCAGGGACGTAACTGATTTTGAAATAAAGATGGAATATATAAATGGAACAGCCCTGAAAAACATCATTGATCCAGCTTATTCAGAGCAGGCAGGCGAACTTGTCGGGAAACTTCACTCATGCGGTATCGTGCACGGCGACCTTACAACATCAAATATCATGTTAAGTGACGGGAAGTTATTCCTCATCGATTTCGGACTTGCCTACATCGACGGGATGCTGGAAGCAAGAGGTGTGGATATTCATGTGCTTTTCCAGACCTTCGAGAGCACGCATGAGGGTCATGAAGAGCTTATCGATGCTTTTAAGAAAGGATACAAAAGGATGTTCCCAGGCGCTGATGAAGTGATCAAGAGGGTAAGTGAGATCGAATCACGTGGAAGGTATGCCTGACGTCTGAAGCATATCCATCGGTATGATTTTCTATGTTTTCCAAAATTAGTTTGAATCGAATACGGATGACACAGATGAACTGAAACCTCAGTTTACACGGTATAGGGCATGCTTTGCATGCCCTTCTTATATTTTTTGACGGATTTTCACGGATCCGTGTTCTATTTCATGTTTTTTCTCTTAACCGATGACCAATGGTCAGGATAAAGAGATATCAAATAAGCGGTCTTGGCTGCTTCTCATCAGGCTGAACTGGCAATTTCATCGTATTGATAAGTATCGGGTCAGTAACCTCTTTTGCTCTCTCAAGCAGCATTTCCTTCCCGCACTGGGTGATCGCGAATATTGGTATCGCAGTCCCGAACTGGGCTATGGTCTTTCCTGCAATGCATCCGCGGATCCATTTTGAAGTACAGCCTGTGGTCATGTCTACAAGGTCGATGAACTCCTTTGCCTCATTCTCAGACATGCCCGTAGTATGGACGCCAAAACTGATAACCTGCACCTTATGCTTTTTCTCAAGCTCACGGATTTCGCGCATATCCTTTGCATTAGTAACAGAAACGCCTATCTTCTTATACCCAAGCGCGATGGCTTTCTTTATGCCTGCAACCTGGTCAAGAGCCGCGGTCTCCGGTTCAAGCACTATTCCCCCCACTTCCTGTATCCTTTCGATGAGCTTTGGTATAGGGGTTGTCTCAACAAGCCCTGAGATGCGGGAACCCATGCCCTGTGCAAGCTTCGGATTGCTTGTGATCACTGTCCCTGCGCCGTCACATGCGGTCACACAGGTATCAAGGAGCCCGCGGCGAAGCCCCGTCATAAAGGTCTCACTTGCCCCAAAGCCCACGAATATCTCCATTTCGATCGCCCTGTCCCCTGTGAACAAACCGAAATCCTTCATCCTAAACTTGATATTCTCCTTCGCGGTCTTTCCAGAAAATTTCTTTATCCCGCGCACTTTATCAAATATTGGGCAGTATTCTGTCTGCGGTTCTCCCACTTCAACTACCTTTCCATCCTCTACAACTACGCGCGTTTTTCCAAGCGCCTCCATAACATGCCTGTCTTTTGGTTTTGCCATGAGTTTCAATATAAGTCTTATAGGTATTAATCGTTAAGATAATGACATTCTTTGAGGAGTAAAGGCAAGATTTGCCTTGTTTAATGTTTTTTTGGTGATGATCAGAGAATAAAAATAGACAAGAGGTTGACCCTGATTTCAGGGTTAGATGAAAAGGATAGAATAACTTTAAGGTTGTAACGAATGCTGTGGATGACCCGTTCCAGAGGAGGATCTGGAATCTTAGGATTCATCTCAAAAAAAATTTAAGTATATCCATGGAATGACCCTATATGATAAAGAAACAGGTAATTGATTCAGTAGGCAGGAAAACCTTATTAATTACACTAACCCCCACTCCCCAAACTGTCCACTATTAATTATTGGAACTGTTTTAATCTTGAACCCTGCCATTACAGGATGTCATTTGGAAACTCATTTGTTTGTAATTGTCCAGTAAGAAAAGAAATTTTCAATCTGAACAAATCTCTTATGGCTTATTTTTTCTGATTTCAAAATATACATATAGAACCACATATTACTATTTTATTATTATATATAATTTTCTATTATATATTTTTGCCGTGGTTATTAGCTTACATAAGTTTTATATACCAATAACACTAACTTAAGGTTAGTAACCTCAAGTCACTAACCTGGGGTGAAGCACAAATATGGAATCAGCACAATTGTTAGATATACTCGGGAACGAGAACCGCAGGAAGATCCTGCACCTCCTTGCAAGCCGCCCATGCTATATGAGTGAAATAGCAGAGAGGCTTGATGTGGGCGCGAAAGCGATCCTCGGACATCTTGAGCTCCTCGTGCGAGCAGGTCTAATAGAAGCCAACGTGGATGAACAGCGGCGCAAGTATTTCCATATCGCAGATAACATGCGGCTGGAAGTATTTGTGTCACCGTACTCCTTTGAAATGGCGACAACGATCATCACAGCAGAATCTGTGCCCCAACATCAGGTCAGAGCCCCTCCTGCACTTTCAGACCTGAAATCCATGTACATCAGGATACATGAACTGGCAGAGGAAAGTCAGCGGATAATGCTTGAGTACCAGCAGGTGCAGGCAAGCATCATGGATGCGATGGGACAGTGCATGGGCGCTATCGGGGAAGTCGCAGATGGTCCTGTTGAGGCAGAGATACTCTATGCCCTGCTCAAGGGTCCCATGAACCAGCGCGCGCTTTCCATGCAGCTTGGAATACCTGAATACATGATCGAGGCACACCTTGAGAAAATGCATAGAAAAAATATGATAAAACAGGATGGCAATAATTATAGTATAGATTGAAGGAAAAAATCGGAGGAAAAAATATGTATAAAGACTGGAGAAAAACCGAAAAAGGATTCTTTAATGAATTCGAGAAAGAATTTGAACAGATGAACGAACTTATGAACCGCATGATGGACTCGATTGGAAAAGAGCCGCAGGTTTACGGGTTCAGCATACAGGCAGGACCTGAAGGCTTACCGCATGTAGAGCGCTTCGGGAATGTTATGCCTGTCGGGAAAGACAGTGATGTCAGGGAACCCTTTACAAGTTCTATTATAAACGAAAAAGATAATGAACTCAACATAACGGCTGAGATGCCAGGAACTGGGAAAGAGGATATCGAGGTCAATGCGACAGAGAACGAAGTAGTAATAAAAGCCGAAAGCGGCGGAAGAAAATACTATAAGAAGTTAAATACACCAGCGAAAATCGACCCAGACAGCGCGAAAGCGAAATACAATAATGGCGTGCTTGAAGTTACGCTCAAGCTCAAAGAACAGCCCCGTACAAATGGAAAGAAGATAGATATCGAATAAACGATTGGAATACATATATAAATAAGACATACAACATATAATGCTATTATGGAAAAGAAAGACAAAACAGTTAGTCTGAAGATCAGCGAAGCCAAATCTTACGATGCTGGCAGAGGCATCGCAAGGATAGATCCTGAGGTCGCACGGGAACTGGGCTTGCAGACCGGGGATGTCATAGGCATCGAAGGCACGAAAAGAACAGCTGCGCTGATATGGCCCGGATACCCTGAAGACAACAACACGGGAATAATACGCGTGGATGGGACAGTCAGGCGTAATGCCGGCGTCAGTATTGACGACAGGGTGCAGGTGCGCAGGATACAGACCGCGCCTGCTGAGAAAATACTCTTCGCCCCCACACAGCCCCTGAAGATACAGGGGGGGGAGTCGTACCTTGCCCATAACCTGGATGGCCGCGTCATCTCAAGAGGGGATGCGGTAGAACTGAATATCATGGGACGCAGGGTAGACCTTATAGTAATTTCCATTAAGCCGGTGAGCGACTCAGTTATAATCACTGACGGCACCCAGATAGAAATAAGCGATAAACCAGCAAAGGAGCTTCCTTACATTCCCAGGGTCTCATATGAGGACATAGGCGGGCTCGGTGACGAGGTCAGGAAAGTCAGGGAGATGATAGAACTCCCGCTGAGGCATCCTGAGATATTCGAGCGGCTTGGCGTTGAGGCGCCCAAAGGAGTATTGCTGCACGGACCTCCAGGCACGGGGAAGACCCTGCTGGCAAAAGCGCTTGCTTCTGAAACCAATGCTAATTTCCATACTCTTAGCGGTCCTGAGATAATGAGCAAGTTCTACGGCGAATCCGAGGAACGGCTTCGCGAGATATTCAAGGCCGCTGAAGAGAATGCACCCAGCATCATCCTTATTGATGAGATAGACAGCATCGCACCCAAGCGTGAGGAAGTGACCGGTGAAGTGGAGCGGCGCGTTGTTGCTCAGCTTCTTGCAGTCATGGACGGCCTCAAGGCAAGGGGCAGGGTCGTTGTCATAGGAGCCACTAACAGGCCCAATGCCATAGATCCGGCGCTACGGCGTCCTGGAAGGTTTGACCGCGAGATAGAGATAGGCGTACCGAGCAGGAAAGCGAGGCTTGAGATATTACAGATACATACAAGGGGAATGCCTCTGGCTGAGGATGTGAAGCTTGAAGAACTTGCGAACCTCTCGCATGGTTTCGTGGGAGCTGACCTTGCCGCACTGGCACGGGAAGCTGCGATGAGTTCTATCAGGCGAGTGCTGCCTGAGATAGACCTTGATGTGCAGAGCATCCCGGCAGAGATACTCAACAAGATGACAGTGACAGGGGATGATTTTAATAATGCCCTGCGTGAGATGTCGCCCTCTGCGCTTCGTGAAGTGTTCATCGAGTCGCCGAACGTCCACTGGAGCGATATCGGAGGAGGTGAAGATGTGAAGCAGGAGTTGAAAGAGGCTGTGGAATGGCCCATGACATATCCTGCGCTGTTCAAACATCTTTCAGCGCGACCCCCAATGGGCATATTGCTCTACGGTCCTCCGGGTACAGGAAAGACCATGCTTGCAAAAGCTGTTGCCACCGAGAGCCAGGCGAATTTCATCAGTGTGAAAGGACCTGAGTTCCTGTCCAAGTGGGTCGGAGAGAGTGAGAAAGCTGTGCGCGAAACATTCAGGAAAGCAAAACAATCGGCTCCGTGCATAATATTCTTTGATGAGATCGATTCCATAGCTCCCGCGCGCGGGACCGGAGGAGATTCACACGTCGCAGAGAGAGTGGTCAGCCAGATACTGTCAGAGATAGATGGGCTTGAAGAGCTGCATAACGTAACAGTAATTGCGGCAACCAACAGACCTGACATCCTCGACCCCGCGCTATTGCGCCCGGGAAGGATAGATCGTCTTGTACTTGTGTCCCCGCCCGATGAAAAAGCAAGATATGAGATATTCAGGATACACCTTGCAGACAAACCGATAGATAGCGATGTGGACCTTAACATCCTTGCAAAAGATACAGATGACTTCACAGGCGCAGATATTGCATCGGTATGCAATGAAGCCACGATGCTTGCGATAAGGGAGTATGTGAACTCAGGCAAACCCACAGGTGAAGGCGATATAACAGAACTGAAGGTTGGATATCATCATTTCAGGGACGCCATGACAAAAGTAAAGCCGTATTCCAAGAAAGAAATGGAGAAATATAAGAAGATTTCTGAGAATTTCATATATCAGTAAGAAGCATAATATGATGTTTTATCTACAATGAACCAATATAATTAATTACTGTATGAACGAAAAAATAATTCTGCGCGTGGCTGAGGCGCATCATAGGGATGCAGGCAGGGATATAGCGCGAATAGATCGCGACCTGATGGACAGACTTGGACTCTCAAGCGGTGATGTCATCTTTGTGATAGGAAAGGAGAAGGCATGCGCCCTTGTAGGACCAGGGTATCCTGAGGATCAGGGATACGAGATCATCAGGATAGACGGGAATATCAGGAACAATGCGCGTGTGGGAATAGACGATAAAGTATACATAGAGAAATCTTCTGCACAGATGGCGAACAGGATAGTCCTGGCGCCAACGCAGCAGATCAGGCTTGTTGGAGGACCTCAGTACCTGCAGCGGCTGCTTGAGGGAAGGCCTGTAATAAAAGGACAGCGTCTGCGCGTGGAGACAGTAAGCAATCCCCTGTCATTTATAGTGGTATCGACACAGCCTGTCGGACCTGTTATGGTTGCAAGGAATACCAGTATTATTGTAAAAGAACAGATCATCGAAGAACTGGATGTGCGCCCAACTCACCTGTCTTATGAAGATATCGGGGGATTGAGACGGGAGATCGGACTTATACGGGAAATGATAGAGCTTCCGCTGCGGCATCCCGAGCTTTTCCAGAAGCTGGGCATCGACCCGCCCAAAGGAGTGATGCTCTTCGGACCTCCTGGTACTGGAAAGACCATGATAGCAAAAGCCGTGGCGAACGAAACCGATGCGAATTTCCTGTCGATAAGCGGTCCTGAGATAATGAGCAAATACTACGGCGAGAGCGAGAAACATATACGGGAGATCTTCGAGGAAGCAGAGAAGACCGCTCCTGCCATCATTTTCATCGACGAGATAGACAGCATCGCCCCCAAGAGAGAGGAAGTCACGGGCGAGGTAGAGAGGCGCGTGGTTGCGCAGTTGTTGTCGCTCATGGACGGCCTGAAGTCAAGGGGTCAGGTGATAGTCATTGCAGCCACCAATAGACCGAACGCAATTGACATGGCTCTGCGCCGCGGCGGGAGATTCGACCGCGAAATAGAGATCGGTATCCCTGATAAGCTGGGACGGCTTGAGGTACTTCAGGTGCATACGCGCGGCATGCCGCTGTCAGCGGACATGGCAGAAGAGAAGGGGCTGCGCGAGATAGCGGACATAACGCACGGTTTCGTGGGCGCAGATATATCATCGCTGTGCAAGGAGGCTGCGATGCACGCCATCAGGCTGATACTTCCCATGATCAATATCGAGGAGGAAATACCTGCTGAGATAATGGAGACACTTGTAGTGACAAGAGAAGATTTCCACGATGCGTTCAGGAACATCGAGCCGTCTGCGCTAAGAGAAGTCTTTATCGAGGTACCGGATGTTAGATGGGATGACATAGGCGGGCTTGAAGTGGCAAAGCAGGAACTCATCGAAGCAGTAGAATGGCCGCTCAAATACCCTGAAGCTTTTGAAGCCATCAATACCAGACCCCCTAAGGGCGTGCTGCTGTTTGGTCCACCCGGCACTGGCAAGACGATGCTTGCTAAAGCGGTGGCTACAGAGAGCGAAGCTAATTTCATAAGCATAAAAGGTCCTGAACTCCTGAGCAAATACGTGGGCGAATCCGAGCGGGTCGTAAGGGAAACATTCAGGAAAGCCCGCCAGTCAGCTCCAGCTATAATTTTCTTTGACGAAATAGATTCAATCGCGCCCACACGCGGAGGATCTTTAGATTCAGGTGTCACTGAAAGGGTAGTGAGCCAGATACTTACCGAACTTGACGGGCTCGAAGAGCTAAAGGATGTAGTTATTGTGGCTACCACCAATCGCCCGGATATGGTGGACCCTGCTCTCCTTCGCCCTGGAAGACTTGACAGGCTTATATACATCAGACCGCCAGATATGAGAGAGAGAGAAATGATATTCGCTCTCCATCTCAAGGGTAAACCACTGTATCCCGGCGTCGATGTAAATAAGCTTGCAGAAATGACAGATGGTTATTCAGGCGCGGATATCGAGGCTTTATGCCGCGAGGCTGCCATGCTTGCGCTCAGGGACAGCATCAAACATGGTATGGAAAGGGAGGAAGTCATCCAGGCAGCCCGTGCTGTCAGTATTACAACTGAGCATTTTGGAAAAGCTTTTTGTATGGTAAGACCAACTCCGAGTGATTTGACAGTATTTGAATCCATGACTGATTTTAGAAAAGCCGTCCATAAACATAAAAAGAAAAAGGTAAAATAAAATATGAAAAAAAAGAACCCCGTTGAAGAACTAATAAAACTGCTGGAAGAGACCGTTCGAGGAATGCAGGAAGGGGGGACATCGATATTCATTGATGTTTCGATAAATCCGTGCCAGAATATGTTTCCTGCCTCACAGGAAGTTATTGTCCACAAGAAAAATAATACATCAGTGGACATTCTTGAGACCGAGAAAAACATACATGCACTGTTAGGACTTCCAGGAGTGGAAAAGAAGGATATAATTATTTCATGCAACGGCTGTGTGCTTGAGGTAAAATCAGGGAATGAAAAAAATATCGAGACTATTGAACTGCCTGCAAGAGTTATTAAGACCGGAATGAAGGTCACATTCAAAAATGAGATACTCGAAGTCGTTTTTAATAAATCAAAAAAGGGCGTCTCAAAAAAGAAAAATTAAAAAAATTAAAAAAAATAGAAGCAGGCTTATGCCTACTTCTTTCCTGCCGGTGGGGCGGCAGCTTTTGGCTCTTCTTTCTTTGGCTCAGCCTGTGGTTTAGGCGGTATGGTCTGAGTCCTGAACAGGTCGCTGATGCTCTCTTTCGGCGCTCCTGGTGCAGGAGGCTTAACATCTGTTGAGAGACCCATCAGATGTGCCGTGAGAACCACAAGGTCGTCCACGCTCATATCCAGCTTGAGTTCATCCCTGCCGTCAATGAGATTGCGCCTGCAGAACGGGCATGTGCTGATAAGCGCATCTGCGCCTGTTTCATTAGCATCTTTCATGCGTCCTTGCGCCACGCCAAGAGCAAGATCAGGAATACCTGCTTTTACACCTCCGCCAGCGCCGCAGCATCTCTGTTCCTTGCGGTTGCGTGTCATTTCAACAAGTTTGATGCCCTGCGATGCCATGCTCTTTAAGACCTTTCTGGGTTCCTCGAAGACACCAACATGCCTTCCCAGATGGCACGGGTCGTGATATGTAACCTTCTTATTCAGGCTCTTTTCCCATTTGATCTTGCCTGCATCGAGCTGTTCTGCAAGGAACTGGGACATATGTATTGCTTCGAAAGGCAATGGTTTCCCGTATGCTCGAGGCCAGTCTATCTTTGCAGCCCTGAAGCAACCTGCACAGGCAAATATTACTCTCTTTGCGCCTCGTGCCTTGAGAGCTTCAACATTGTGTATGGCAGCCTTCTTCGGGGTATCGTTGATATGCTGCTGTCCTGTTCTTATGAGAGCTGAACCACAGCACCATTCTTCTTCGCCCAGCACCATGAACGGCACATTGAGCTTGTTCAGGATCCTTGCAGTGCTGACGCCGAGAACCTGCTGGTTGTATCCTGCTGTACAGCCTATGAAGTATGCTATATCGGATTTTTCTGCGATCTTTATGTCAGGGGTCATCCAGGCAAGCCTGTCTTTCTGCGGCTTGAGATATGGATTGTGTCCTTCCTCGATCAGTTTGGGGAAAAGGCTCTGCTTCCCGTATGGACCTGTTCCGTGCTTCACCATGTTCGCGCGTGTGGATTCCCATAATTCAATAGTATTGATACCTGCCGGGCACACTGTGCCGCACATTCCGCATGTTGTGCAGTTGTAAAGGTCATCTGTGAACTTCTTTATTTCTTCAGGAGAGATCTTCTCAGGTCCAAAGAGCCTTGCTTTTAGGCCATAGCTCTTGTTCATGAATTGTTTCCATCTCTGGAGCTTATCCCTGGGCTCAATGTCCTGGCTCTTATCCCTGGCATCGTAAGTGGGGCAGTACTTTACGCACTCGCCGCACCGGGTGCACGCGTCGAACTCCATTAACTGGGTCGCGCTAAAATTTACCGTGTTTATCGAGGGTTTTTCTTTTGCCATTTTCACTCGCCTCCGTGGTTGACCAGTAAGGTCAGGGGCGCTGTTATCATATGGAAATACTTGCTGAACGGAAGATAAGCCACGCAGAAGAGCAGTGTGAACACTTCGTGGAACATTACGGTGATGTTATTGAAGAATCCTTCGGGATATGCTGAGATCAGATCTCTGTTGACGACCTGAAAATCCTCCACCCTCAGATATTGAGCATAGAATCCTGTTACCACTACTATAAGAATTCCAATTATAAAAATCCAATCAATATCTGCATTCCGTGCCTGGACATCTTTGCCTTTAAAAGCTAGTCTTCTTACTATCGCAATGGAAATGCCTGCTGCCAGCATATATCCGAATATATCATTCGGAAGCTCCAGCATATTCCAGGCTCCTACATAGAACATGTAATCATGACCAGCCAGTGGACCATAGAATTCAGCAAGGAACGAGACTATTGTAAGTATAAGCAGTCCTATCCATCCCCAGAAAATCAGTATATGCATTAGCCATTCGAGTTTTCTGCGCCTGTATATTCTTCGCTGGAATAAAACGTCCAGCACCAGTACCTCAAGGGCATGTCCAATACCTTTTTCAAATATTCTGCTAACGATCAGCTTGACGGCGCCCCATGCACCAATTGGTTTTGTTGCACCTTCGGGGATTCCTCGTCCCCACTTGTCCAGATGTATGTATATTCCTACCAGGAACAGTATTACGGAGATGATTGCTGCAACAATCATTATTTTGTAATCTACAAAGAGCGAGTCCCAGACAAATACACCAGATAATATTTCAAGACCTTCTGACATTTAATCCTCCTATTTCTGCCTGTTATGGCTTCTTGCTCTTAAGAATCACTTTTATATTAAGCTTTCGTTATTAGGCTCAGGTACGTTCAAATCGAAACATCCGAGACTTTTGCTCAATGAGATCAAGTGGAGGTTCGACCTGAATAGATGTAAGGTACATTACATTCACAGGGGGGTGCCTGGAGATGAAAAAATGATAGAAGGCAGTATCATCAAGAACATTGAAAGGGGGTTTCTTGTCCTTGAAGGTGTAGTTGAGGATGTTTACATACCATATCACAGGATAATCAGGATAGAGTATGGTTCTCAAATAATTTTTGAAAGAAAAAAAAAGAATATGGAATAATATTTAAGACATTGATATTTTCATAAAAGCAGGTTCACTCATTTCGCCATATTTTTTTGGAGTGGTTTCCATTTTTTTTATAAGCCTGTTTGCAGTACTTATTGAATTCACCTAATAATACCGGGCTTATAGGGGCTCACAATAACAGCGAGAAACTTCTCAGCAAGTTTGCGTCAACCACAAAAATCAAACTTGAACGCAAGTGGTAATCAACTCCATAAAGATATATAGTTTAAAGTAATCTTGAGTAATGCTTAAAGTGATCTTGAAAATAGTTTAAGTGATTTTGAATAATGTTTAAGTGATGTTGAAATTGGGAATAAAATATTAGTGAAAAATATGACAGAAGATATACTGACCACCGTAATGGCTTTCATATACACCATAGGGCACTGGATCGGTGAAATAATAGTGGGTTTGCTCCAGTCCATATCAGGTGTTGATATCCCTGTTGCCATTGTCGATGCGATCGGGGTGCTTGTGATACTGACCATCTCCCTGGCAATAGCAGAGGTAGCAAAGAAAGCAATATGGGTAATAGTGGTTGTGGGATGGGTGCTTATAGTCCTTAGAATAGCTATCTTAATGATAGGGTGATCGCCCCCCATCTATTATTTTTTCTTCTCTTTTTTCTTGCTTTCTGAAGGTTTTTCCTTTAATACGCGTTGCACATATTTTTCGACTTCCTGATAGGTAAGCTTCCTGAATTTTCTGGTTGAAAGTTCGATCACTCCGATCTCAATGGTCGCTGCATTGAATATACCCTGGGCTGCACTTAATATCGCCTCAAGACCGATAACAATGGCGTCATCAAGTTTAATATCATCCGTATATTTCTTCTCGAAGAACTCTAATGTTTCATTTCTTCTCGAGCCTATTGCTGTAGCTTTGTATTCCAGCAAAGCCCCGCTCGGATCCGTCTCAAAAAGGCGCGCAATATTGTCATCCACGCCTGCGATAAGAAGTGCAGAACCGAACGGCCTTACGCCGCCTGACTGAGTATACGCATATTTGAAGCCGCATATTTTCTTGGAGAGTTCCTCAAGACCGATGGGTTCATCGTATGTGGTCCTGTTGCTCTGCGCTTCTACCCTTGCATAGTCAATGAGCACACGAGCATCTGCGACAAGCCCTGATGTTGCTGCTCCTACGTGTTCATCTATCTGGAATATCTTCTCTATGGATTCAGCTTCAAGCAGTTTGCTTGTTACACGTTTGTCCACCAGGAGTACCACTCCGTCAACCGCTTTCACCCCTACTGCTGTTGTTCCCCTTTTTACGGCCTCTCTGGCATATTCTACCTGGAACAATCTCCCGTCAGGGCTGAATACTGTTATTGCGCTGTCATATCCGTTCTGTTGTGTTTGCATCATACATTTCCTTTAAGCTAAACATTTTATATAGTGTTATTTGTCATCTAACTAAAGATAAACTAAGACGTTTGTTCGAGCATATATTAATTTTCATTCAGTATTAGTTTCACACCGCATTCAAATGGTTTAAATAACTGAAAAACAACGAAAGTAATAATGACGCTTTACGATAAAGCACAAGTTTGCGCTGATTTCATCAAAGAACATCCATCAGCGATCGTAGTCTCGCACATCGACGCTGACGGCCTCACATCTGCCGCTATCATGGGAAAAGCGCTTGAGAGGGCTGGTATCGATTACGAGGTCAGGTTCGTAAAACAGCTTGACTCAGGCGTGCTTACAGGAATAGCTGATATAAATCCTGAACTTGTGATATTCACAGACCTGGGTAGCGGGATGCTCGATGCGATCAGTTCATTGAAGCTAAATGCCGTGATATCAGACCACCACCAGCCCCGTGGGGTGCATGAACATCATCTGAACCCTCATCTTTTCGGATTGCATGGGGCGACTGAAGTTTCTGGCTCAGGTGTCACTTACCTCATTGCTTCATCAATGGGTGACAACAGTGACCTTGCTGACCTTGCGATAGTGGGAGCCGTGGGCGACCTGCAGCATGTTAAGAATGGGCAGTTGATAGGGGTTAACAGACAGATACTTGAAGAAGGGGTTAAGATCGGCGTATTGCGCTATGAAAAAGACCTGCTCCTCTTTGGCAGGCAGACGCGCCCGATATTTAAATTGCTTCAATATTCTTCGGACCCGTACCTGCCCGGGATTTCAGGCAGCGAGGATGCAAGTATAGACTTTTTGAAGAAGATAGGCATTCGTCAGCACGGTGAAAAATGGAGGCGGTGGATCGATCTTGAACCCGTTGAAAAGCAGCAGATAGTCTCGGCTCTTTTACAGTTCTGTCTTTCTTCAGGAATGCAAGTATGCAATGTCCAGAGGCTGATCGGGGAAGTATATACTCTTTTTCGGGAGCGCGAGGGAACAGAAGTGAGGGACGCATCTGAGTATTCCACACTTCTCAATGCCACTGCGCGCTACGACCATGCGGATATAGGGCTTGCGGTGTGTATGGGCGACCGCGGGAAGAGCTATGATGAAGCCAGCGCCCTGCTGAACGAACACAGGAAGAACCTTGTTGAGGGATTGAACCTTGTCAGGGAACAGGGGGCTGTAAGGATGGACAACCTTCAATACTTTGATTCTGGAAATAAGATCAGGGAGACCATCGTTGGAATAATCGCAGGCATGTGTGCATCTTTCCTGAAGCGCGATTTGCCGATCATAGCATTTGCAGATTCGGACGGTGGGGTAAAGGTCTCATCCCGCGGGAATTATGACCTGATAAGAAGGGGGTTGAACCTTGGAAATGCTATCAATGAAGCTGCCGGCGCCGTGGGCGGCACGGGAGGGGGGCATGATATCGCAGCAGGAGCGTTCATTCCAAGGGATTCAAAGAGTGAATTCCTCAGGATTCTGGATAGCAAAATCGGGTCGCAGATCAGATAGATCATAATAAAACATTATTCGTATCATAAAGTGAGAAATATGGAGATAACTTGCTTATTTTTTTTTTTTTGACCGCAAAATTAATGAGTATATATATTCTATATGTTCCTGTAAAAGGTGAGCTGGTATTATGTATAAAAAACTGATCATTTTGCTGTTCCTGCTGACATTATCGCAGGGAGCAGCGGCACAGCCTGTGGTGGATTATCTACACATCAGCGCAGATGTGAACAACGGGTATTCTGTAACCACAGTGGAAGAGAAACTCACTAATGTTCTGGATATCCCTGCCGAGGACGAATTCAGGTTCATGATACCTGAAGAGGCGTTCATATCAGGTTTTACGATCATTATCGATGGAAAGGAATATGTCGCTGATGTGCTTTCAAAGAAAGAAGCGCAGGAAAAATTTGATGAGGCAGCTTCACAGGGAAGGTCTGCCGGGCTACTGGAATCGAAAAATAAGAATATGTTCTCTTACTCACTGAGTTTCGAGGCAAAACAGAGCATTATTGTGCGCCTCAAGTATGAGCAGGCTGTCAAAAAAAGCCTTGGAATATACGAATACGCTTTATTCCTGCGCGATACAGACACGGTTCATACCATAAATTCGCTTTCAGTCAACCTTACAATATCCTCCCTGAACAATATCAACACACTTGAAACGCCGGGATTTAACGGAGCGAACGTGAAATATCTTTCTGCCACAACAGCAAGGGTGACCTATAGCGCAAATGCGATGCCAGGGCAGGATCTTACTGTGGTTTACACGACCGACAATCCCCCTCTTAATGGCAACATGCTGTTCTACAATAAGGGCGGGCAGGGCTACATGATGCATGTGTTCTCGCCCAATGAAACCCAACTTGGTACCACTGCCCTGAGCAAGGATGTCATTTTTGTGGTGGACAAGTCAGGTTCGATGAGCGGTGAAAAGATCGCCCAGGTCAAGAATGTGTTCACGAAGATCATTTCTGACATTCCTCCTGATGACTATTTCAATGTGATATTCTTCGACGCTTCCATGCGCCCCTATTCAAGTACGCTGATGGAAGCGAACGCCAAGAATAAAGCAGATGCAGCAAACTTCGTGAACAGCCTTGACGCTAACGGCGGCACGAACATCAACCAGGCTCTTCTGGATGGAGTGGGAATGTTCAAGACCGATAGCTCGCGTGTTCCCATAATAGTATTCCTCACGGATGGTGAACCCACAGAGGGCATCACTTCTCCTTATGTGATACGAAAGAACATAAAGGAAGCAAATAAGGCGAAAGTTTCGATTTTCACCATCGCTTTTGGGATCGATAACGAGGCGAATTACGATTTCCTGAAGGCGCTGAGCCTTGAGAACTACGGCAAAGCGCAGCGGTTCTTCCTGGAAGGGAAAGTGGAGGAGGAGATGACTGATTTCTACAAGACCATCTCTACACCGCTTATCACGGACATGAACTTTAACTATAACGCTGTTTCTGACGTTGTGAATACAGGTCAGTTCAACCTATTTGCTGGCTCAGATGCCATCGTGCTGGGCAAGTACAGCGGCAGCACCATAACATCTGATGTTGCAGCAGTGACGCGCACGGGAAGCAGGAATTTCAAGAATTCATTCAATGTGGTCTCAAAACCTGAGAACTCTTTTATCCCGAGGCTCTGGGCATACACAAAGATAAAGAAGCTGATGGACCAGATGGATGTTGAGGGAGAGACAGATCCACTTGTGTCATCGGTGACCAGCATCTCAATGGAATTTAAGTTCGTGACACCTTACACATCGCTTTTCGTTGAGGTGCCTAAGAACGCTACCAAGACCACGACAGCAACCGGGGTCGAGGGAGAGTCTGACCT
>CBFFLL010000008.1:22250-26896 GCA_965642175.1 Candidatus Methanoperedens nitratireducens
ACCAGGTTTCGAGTTAATGTTCGCAATGATCGGACTGTTTGCGGTCAAATATCTTGTAGTGCGCAGGCGAAAATAACCGTGAATGAATACACGATAAAAAGTGTATTCATTTCGTTCTATTTTTTTTTATTATATATAGCGCCAGTATTCCAATGACAGCGATCAGTGCTCCAAATCCAGTAAGCCAGTTCCCGTTATCCTGTGTTGGAGTGGATGTTGTAGGTTCCTTACCATCTCTTACTCTGATGGTAAGACTCTTTGTAAAGTCTTCAGGATGTGAGCTGTCATCACCAAAATAATAAACTATCCTCCCCTGAACTTCGAATTCTCCTGGCTGATTCGAGCGCATCCTGACCTCAATGTCCCTGCCCTTGCCTGGAGGGATCTCATAAGTGGTAGTGAACTGCCCGGCGCCTGATTGCACGAACTCTGAAGATGTGACACTCATCCCTGAAGGCGGGAGGATGATGACCTGGACGTGCATAACTGGTTTTGAGATGAGGTTCACGGCTGAAAGGCGCAGCAGGATGTCCTCACCCAGTTCGACATCGGTTTTCTCCCCTTGCAAATGTACGCTCGCATTGGACGCAGGTCCTTCCACAGGACGCGTCGAAGGTATTATATTAATCTTCGTAGTACCTGACTTTCCTGTGTTAGGGGATCCATCTTTATCATAATACGAAACCGATGCAGGCGGAAGACTGAACGTACCTGTTTCCGAGGGCTTTATCGAATACTGGAAGCTCCTGGATTCCTTTGTTTTCAAAATATCGTAATTCTTTTCCAGGCTCCCGGTCGCAAGGGTGAAACCGACAGGAACAGTATCGTATACTGTAATATTCTTAAGGTCTGATGTGCCGGTATTAGTTAATGTGAGAGTTATGGTGGTAGCATTTCCGAGTTCCGTAGTTTCAGGAGATGCTGATCTTATGAGAGATATCGTATCCAGCCTGAATATCTCGACTTTCAGATTTCCAGCATTGTTGTCATAGTCTCCCCGTTCGCCCAGGGTCGTGATGTCGTATATGCTGAACTTTATCTTCTTCCCGCTTCCCTTCCTGTAGAAAGTGTATGTGTGGGTCGCGACATCGCTTATGTCAGCGCTCATCTGCTCGCCATCACACTCGATGGATTTGAATGGCGCGCTGTAAACCTTGCCCGCGCCCATGCGGTACTGCGCGTCAGCGTAGCCCCAGTCCACGCCTGTTTTGAACTGGAATGTGCCTGTTATGACTATACTATATTCTGCGCCGTTCTCGAGGACGATAGATGATTCCACGGACGAACCTGTTGAAGCGGGTCCGAAAGCGGGAACGGTGAGCGTGTCAAGCACTGCGCTGGATGCCGGGGCTGGAGCGGCTAAGAATATCGCTGACAGCAGTAATAGTACTATATATTTTTTCATGGTCTCCTTCTATTTCTATAACACCGCCATAATATTTGTAATTTTTCAATGTGATATACCAAACGTAATCATATTTTTTTTTCGTCCCTGTTTTTATATTCTAGCTTTTAATTATGCTGTTTTCTCACAGGCTATACAATTGATTAACTTCTCCAGTTTCAAAATTTACCCGGATGATCCCACCCTGATACCCGGATCATCCAGGCAGACGATAAGTAAATCGCCGTGAATAGTTTTTAGCTTTTACAAGTTTATATTTTCCTTGACATCAGGCGTGCAATCGCAAATACACCAAAGATGGCAAGTACAACACCGAATCCAGGTATTGATGGTTTTGGCGTCTCTGCTCCTTTTGGAACAGCTCCTGGGTTTGAAGGATCTGCACTCTCTGGATTCTTTGAGGGCTCCTTCACCGTTACAGAATATGTAAGACTCATAGGCTGGTAATTGTCTTTATTCTCGCCGGGCCAATACAATCCTGTGAACATGAGAGTATGTGAGCCGATCCTTGCTGATTTATCAGCTTTTATAACCAGTATTATCGTTCTTGATGTACCGGGTGGAACACTGAACGTACCAGCCACTACTCCGGCACCTGCTCCCTGTCCAAAACTTTGACCGTAAACATGTATACCGCTTGGCACACTGACACGCGCATCCACGTTCAGCGTCACATCGTTCAAAGATGGGTTGTTCATGAACAATTCAACGATTCCATCCTGGTTTGTTTCTATCGTATCGGTCACTGGTCTTAGCGTAACTGACGGACCCACCCTGAATTTTCCTTCCTTAACCTCAGTTGGCGCCAGGGCAGTCACAGTCGGAGACGCAGTTAAGGTCGATGTTGGCGACCCGGTGACATTACTCTCTGCTAATGCAGCAGGTATAAAAGCTGCAATGATGCTTACCACACAAAGCATCAGAAGTGTTTTCTTAATCACTTGTTCCATAAAGTTACCTCCTTTTGATACACAATATTATCATTCATACAATAATTCTTTTTTGTGTACTGAAAATTAGATTGTACTTATACATATATATTCTTTCATATTCCTTCGTCCATGGTTTTTTTTTCCGCAGAAAAAAAACCTATTTTATCTCATCTATATGCGACATTTCCTCGATATCCAGCAATCTTGACATCTCCTGCGTGTTGATGTCAATACCTTGCTCCTGCACGTATGCCATAGGATTAGTGCCGCTTATCACCGCTATTCCCATCTTGTCCCTTCCCACCTGGATTCCAAGTATGTCGCTGTTAGGCTCACCGACTTCCATTATACATGAAAAACCTGCATCCACAAGCGCATCGAGTCTCTCCTCGATCCTGTCCCTGGCAGACATTGGGGCTTCTCTCATGTTTGCCAGTATTTTACCCGAACCAGTCTGGATCATTTTGGTCACTGATGTGAGATCCTGCGACATCAGTACATCAAGGGGATCTACGGTAGTGCTGTCATATGTGAGTATGTCGGTGAACCGTAAAGGTGAGCCGTCATGTATCTCGACCACGCCGCCGAATCTTGGCTTGACAGGGATACCGGCTTTCAGTAGTACCCCGTCTATCGTGATGCTGCACGCCGTGACGAACCCGATTTTCCCTTTCTCGATCCTCATATCCCCAATATTTTCTCCAGGACGGATTATCTTGATATAAGGACTGACTGAAAGACCGCTGTGCATTGCCTGCCTGAAAAGGCCGAGCACCCGATCCATATCTGATTCATCAACGATGGAGGTATTGACGATTATTTTCCCTTTTCGCTGACCTGGGTCAAAGGTTACCTCATACATCAGGCTTTCTATCCTTGAGATAATGAACATTATTTCTGACATCTTGATTCATATTATTACAGTGTGTGATAAATAGTTACCGAGTATCAGCTGCCATAAGTTGAATCTCTCGAAAAAGATAAAGTATTTCAGTTAAGTGAGAAGTGTAGTACCTATGAACAGGCAGGCAGTAATTGATATCTTGAAAAGGATTTTTACATTCTATGGTTACGAAGTAACTTCATCTGATGGGTGTGACCTGCTTGCAGAGAAGGATTCTGAACATATGTTCATCAAATTCGATCCAATCCCGAACTTCAACAGCATCCGGCATTTTTCAGGCATAGTGCAGCGATACGGTGGGAAAGGCATATTGATCTCTGACCTTTTCGATGAGAGAAACCGTTCTATCGCCCATGACGATGGACTCTTGCTATGGGATAGGAGTGAGATCGAATCTAGGATCGGACGGGCTGTACTTGCAGGCGCTTTTGGGCAATACGGGGAAGAGAGAACTGTAAGAAGAGAGGGTGAAATCCAGCAGATGCAAAGAGAGACCCCTAAAAAAGAGTATGAAAAGACTATCCGCATTTTCCTGCGCTCAGTCGCTGTGAATATCGGGAAGTCGGATGCCTTCTCAATAGCAGAGGCTAAAGTCGGCCCTGTAAAACGCCAGCTGTTGAAATTTATCCCTGTATGGTATTACAGGTATTCGTTCAATACCCAGAAAAAGTTCAAGTCCAAAATGGTAGATTTAAAAGGTGAGGGTGAAGGTTATGTCAATGCCATTACAGGTGAAAATTTCTTTGGTAAATGTAAAGACATACAGGATAATACTTTTGTCCCGACCCAGCACTACGAGATAAAGCAGCCCGTTGTCGAGAAGATAGATGCTTTAAATAAAGCAATGGATGATGTCATCAGAGAGAACACGAAAGATGTCAGGCTCAATGAGATGATAGGCGACACGATCATATTCGAGCAGAAAGTATTTGCGCCAGAACCTGAGGATATTAAGATCGAGATGGAGCTTATTTACTTCCCGGTATGGGAGTTATCCGGAGATCGCGATACCATTGAGATCAATGGGTACGACGGGCATATCCTTGGAGTGAAGGTTTCAAATGATGCGGAATTCGTCTGAACACGTAATCTTTTAATCTCAGGTGAACATAAGTGGTAGAAAGGTGATATTATTCAGGAATATGCATTCAAACGAGGTTTTTCACAGGATATCTCGCGCATCCGCGAGCTTTTAGCGAAGAATTTTCCTGTCGAAATAAAAGAGGAGGACGGCAGACTTAAGATAAGTTATGGGGCGCTTGCACTGCTGACTGCAGGAATTGATAATAAGAGACTTTGCGTGGAAACTGAGGCAAACAAGGGAGCGAATGACGACGTAATAATGGATACCAATAAGCGTTACAGGGTGTTTCTCGAAGAGGCGACAGGTTATACCGCCAAAGAA
>CBFFLL010000009.1:0-4885 GCA_965642175.1 Candidatus Methanoperedens nitratireducens
GACCAGAACAGGAATCGATGTTGGCTTAATCGATTTGATAACCTTGAGCAACGGGGAACAGATAGGACCGCCTCAGTTCTTGAGAGCATTTGCAGATAAAGAACATGGTGCAGAACCATCGTCTTGCTAAATCCAAATCAGATGCAGGATGGTATGAGTTAATGAATTTCACGAAATCCAAGGCAGAATGTGCCGGGAAGATAGTTGAATTCGTTAATCCATCAGGAACATCACAGACCTGTATTTGTGGTTTCAGTGTCCAGAAAGACCTTTCAGTGAGGGTACATATTTGTCCTTCATGTGGTCTTGTCATGGGAAGAGATCAAGTGTCTGCGATATTAATAGAGAATAGACCAGGCTGTACCGTAGGAACTACGGGAGTTCAAGACCGTCAAGGACTCTCAAGCAGAGAGCCGATGCAGCGGTACGCCCAAGCACTTTAGGGGTTGGGTAGTTCACACTATATCCCGTAAACTCTTACTGCCATTACCTCTCGAAGCACCTGTTCCGCGTTCCGCGTTGAGACCGTATCCATGCTTTTCATTATGACAGGATAATCGTATCCACCAAGTATCATCCTGATAAGTTTTCCATCCCCTCCTGCTATAATGTACTGTATATCCCTGTGTTTCCCCATAATTGGATCAAGAGCCGCTCTGACCTTATCTGAATGATGCTTTATATCCTCTTCCACAAGGCTCTGGAAACGTTTCTGGCTCCAGCCGCCCTTTGAGTGCTTCCCCATTACGCTGCTCCTTATCACATTATGTTCAATGAACGAGTCGTCCTCCATTATACCAATGAAGGTTTCACCAGCATGGGCGTTAATGACCAGCGTTTTATCGCTCTGGAGGCTGCATTTCAATGGCTCCATATCAAACCTCCGCTCAAGTGAGTATTTTGATCGCGTGATTGGGAAAACAGGGAGCATTACTAATTTTATAACCTTTTCAGTATCAAAGAAAATAGCCTTGCCTGTGTGTGAATCTATTTTTTCAATAAGGGCGCGTTGCGAACTATCGATATGAGCTGCTATGTCTGAAGGCATATTTGCAAGAGTTTCATCCTTTGGAAGATATATTGTTATCAGCGCGGCAGTCCGTGACTGCATTGTGCCGAGCAAGATAAGTAAATCCTCAAGCCTGTTATGCGAAAAATTTTCAGAAAACCGGAAATTCAACTCTCCCTTTGTTTCTTTCTTGAGTTTTATGATCTCGTTCTCAAGCGAAATGACCTGTTGCTTTGCTTCATTTAATTCCCTGTTAACTTCCTGCCCGGAAGCTACTGTTTTTTTGGTTTTCTCATCCTTTTTACCAACCCGAAGCCTGAGTTTGCTGTTCTCCTCTTCAAGCTCTCTAATTCTTGCCTTCAGGGCGTTAATTTCCTCTTTCTTAAATATATCAAGCAATGCCCTCGCCTCTTATACTTCTTACTTTTAAAACGATATAAGATACCCCTTTATCAATAAATTCAATTCGGTCGCTAAAACGTATAACTCGTTTACCTTTCTCTATTGCTTTGAACCCGGTCACTTTGCTAAAAGCAAGAGCTAAAGGTGAGTCTCCCTGTATGAATGGTTCCTCTCCTGTATTGATCTCCTTATCCAAAGAGACGCTGACAAATATGGAAAGAACAGATATTCCGTTAAAAAAGAAGGTTAAACTTCCAGGATTGCCCTTATATTCACCTATAAGCAAAAAAGGTTCACCTGAGAGTTCCTCATGGCTTGTTTTTCCCCGGGTTACATATTCCCAACCTGTAAACCTGCCAAGATGTTTGCAAAATGTGCGAATTTTTGAAGAAGGTTTACGGGCTGTTGTTATTATCATTCAGTTTTTACGGACTTCACAAGCACGGGCCTTTCTTTAACAAGTATGCGGTGTCCGCAGTAGGGACAACGAATGCCGCTGTACTGATAATCTATTTCGACTGCCCGCTTGCAGCGGGTACATTTATATACCATGTTCAAACCTTATTTTCTAGGGGACACAGATGATGCGACTGCAGCTTTTTCAGCCAATACAGATCTTATTACGGTCAGGTGCGCCGGGGTTTGAGGTACATACGAGCCGCCTGTGAACGTAACTTCGCACTTTGTGCATTTCCATATACCTGTAGCTATCCTCTTCAGTTTTAACGCGCCACATTTTGAGCAGGCGTAATCTGCATGCATTTTCTCTTCGATGTCAGCCACAAGTTTTCTGTTCTTAACGCCGTATCGCGTACCGAATCTGCCCGCTGACCTTGTTTTTCTTCCTTTTGCTTTTTGTTCAGCCATGATTATATCACCAGGAATTTCTCTCTGATTTCTTTTCCCTTCTCAATTGCAATATCCACTATATAATTTATCTGTTCGGTTGTCAGGGGGTGTATCCCGCTCTTTTGCATGGCTGATACCTCACCTTCCTGGTTAGACGTCACGGTAAGTTTTGTTCCCGCAATGCTTTCCTCGTCAAGCGACGGGTCAAGCATTATCGAACCGCCTATCTCGACTGCTGTTACTGAAACTGGCACGTTCCTCATAGGGACCGGAGAGTCCTCTCCCAGATCATATCTTTTGGCTGGCAGTTTCGCCGTCAAAAGCGCCGCCACCGCGCCAAGGGATGCAGCATCCATGATGTTCCCGCCGTCGTCCAGTACATGCACATCTATGAATACCATCCACACCTTTTCACCAGGCGTGATACATAATTTAGAAAGATCGACAGACTGTGACTCCCTGATGCCCCTGTCAACTACGCGTGCCAGTTCGATAGCGTCTTCCCTGGGAGGACCGGACTCGAAAACCGGGGATGCCAGTGGTATGAGTTCAAGGTTTGTAATGATAACGCCCTTGTCAGGGGTATCTGGGAAAGGAGTGCCTGGCTGGCACTTAACTCCAACGACCACATGGGTATTGCCAAGTTTTACCCGCGCAGACCCTTCGGCTTTATTAATGACGTTCGTCTCAATAGTAAGTTCCCTGTGCTGGTCAAACGTCCGCCCGTCCTCTCGCTCTCCCTTTATCATAAGATTACAGATATAATCCTTACGCAGTTCGGCGATTATTTCATTACTCATTGTTTTCACCCTCTATTTGAGATGAGTATTTTTCCATAAGCGCAGCCTTTTGCATCTCATGGATCGCCATGCATCCTGTCTTTGCCATCTCTAACCCCTCTTTGAACTCATCTTTAGTCAGATTTCCGTCCATCTGGATAAGCGTTATATTGCCGTCAGGCGTCATCGCAATGGGCAAATCAGCCTGCCCATAATTGTCTTCGTCTTTATTCAGGTCAAGGACAAGGGTACCGTCGATCTTCCCGACAGCGCATGCCGAAACAAGGCACTTCATGGGGATACCGGCATCTGCAAGGGCTATGGATGCGGCGTTAATTCCTGCCGTCCTTGTCCCTGCATCAGCCTGAAGCACTTCTACATATATGTCGATCGCTGAGCGCGGGAAATATTCCTGGAATATAACTGGCTCAAGCGCCTCCCTGCTCACCTTGGATACTTCGATGCTCCTCCTGTCAGGCCCGGGGCGCTTTCTGTCCTCAACTGAGAACGACGCCATGTTGTACCTGTAACGAACAACGGCGCTGTTTGATTTCTGCTGGTGTCTGGGGTGGACTTCCCTGGGTCCATAAACCGCTGCGATCACTTTATTGCCGCCGAATTCAAAATAGCATGAGCCGTCCGCTCTATTCAATACACCTACCTCTATCTTAATAGGTCTTAACTCATCGGGTTTCCTGCCGTCAAGGCGGATACCGTTTTCGATCAGCTTTTCTGGTTTACTCATAAAATTCCTCTTCTCTGTTCTTCCTCTTCGCTAATATCACTGTAAAAACTATTTCTCATCCCCGAGTAGCTCGTCAAGAATTCCTCCGGAACTTGTCTTTTCCTCTTCAATATTCTTTTCAATACCCTCTTCAATGCTTTCTTCTTTTTTCTCTGGCACTTTCACTTTAACTTTCTCGCCTTTTCCTTCTTTTATGAACTTTGTGATCCTGTCAGTAAGACCTGGAATATGCGTTTCCTTTTCAATTTTAAGGAGAGACTTAATAGCAAGTTCCATTCCATTATCTTTGCCTGTTATCCATATCCTTCCGTTCTGGCCGATAAAGATGTTGCATTTAGTCTCATTCTTTAGCATTGCTATCATGGAGCCGCTTCTTCCTATGAACCTGGGGACCTTTGACGGGGTCACTTCAATTATTCGTCCTTCTTTTATGGGCCTGAGTCTCTGGTCGTTCAGCGTGAGTTCCACTTTCATGTTCGCGTCCACATCACTTACCAGGGTCATTATTGATTCACCGATCTTGAGATATTTTGACATCTCATCGTTCTCTATCCGTCTCGGGAATTCAGATATGTGCAAAAGACCATCATACGGTGACCTTATATCCACGATCCAGTTCGAATATGTGACCTCTTTGATTATGCCAACGATCAGGTCACCGGGTTTGGGAATATATTTACCTGCCATCGGAACGACCCTGATGCCGTTATTAAAAGATGCTATTCCGAAAACTGATGAAAAAACCCTGTTGTTCTCGACATATGTCCCTTCATCAGCCTGAGACGGATCATCAGAAAGAAATTCACCGGGTATTACTAATTTTTTATCCATTTTTATCACTTTATTAATTTTGTCTCAGCAGAACCTTTAGTAAGCGAATTCAATAAATTGAACAGGTCATCCTGCATCCCGGCAGGGATACTGATCACGCCTATCCATGAACCGTCATTCTGCCATTCCTGCTTCTGGAGATTCCCGAACTTTGCCACAGCTCCATAAGCCTTTGCCGCATATTCTGGCGTAAGCTTAATTGCGATACTGACTTCCTCGAAACGTATCGGGATGAGGGGTCTTATCGCTTTCATGGCGACTTCCACCATT
>CBFFLL010000009.1:4895-20111 GCA_965642175.1 Candidatus Methanoperedens nitratireducens
GAACCCCTGCTTCATCCATGGCAGCCTCTATCCGCGCAGGGGGATGCGGCGCTTTCGTCTGCGGATTGATGGCATTTCTAGCAATAAAAGTTATTACCTGTCTCTTTTTTTCTTCCTGTATCTTTCTTCGCTGTTCTGTGGTAAGCTGGAGTTCTCCCTCAAGTAGTATCTTTTCAGCTATTTTTAATACATCTTTTGTCCCGAATGCGTTGATAACGTCCTGTTCAGCAGGTCTGTCACCGTTTTTTGCATCTGAGAACACATCTTCGACTGCCAGGATATTTTCGATCTTTACAGCGTCGCCTTTCTTGAATGCCAGCGCTCCGTCAGGGTCCACAAAAATTTCGAACATCTTTCCGTGCGTCTTAAAATGTGCAATTATGGATTCATCAAGTGCGACCATGTCAAATCACTCTTCTTTCTTCTTTCCTTTCCCTTTGGTTTCAGAAGCGTGCATCTTTATGACCTGGTTAACATATTTTTCGACTTCTGAAGGCTCGAGTTTTCGGTATTTCTTGTTTCCAAGCTCGATCACTCCTACTTCGATGGTCGAAGCATTGAAAACGCCCTCTGCTGTGCTGTGGAGCGCTTCAAGCCCCAGTATTATCGCACCTTCCAGATTAATATCATCCCTGTATTTTTTCTCGAAAACTTCCATTGTTTCGTTCCGCCCGGAACCGATGCCTGTTGCTTTGTATTCAAGCAGAGCACCACTTGGGTCTGTCTCGAAAAGCCGCGCCCTGTTGTCATCCACGCCTGCAATAAGTAGCGCGGTACCGAAAGGTCTTACGCCGCCGTACTGGGTGTATGATTGCTTGAAATCGCATATTTTCTTGGAAAGGACCTCTACGCCTATGGGTTCATCATAGGTGACCATGTTTATCTGTGCTTCGACCCTTGCGCGGTCAATAAGAGCCCTCGCGTCCGCAACAAGGCCTGACGTTGCTGCTCCAATATGATTGTCTATCTGGAATATTTTTTCAATGGACTCTGCCTCAAGAAGTTTGCTTGTTATCCGTTTATCAACAAGCAACGCCACTCCGTCCGTCGCTTTAACTCCTACTGCGGTCGTTCCGCGTTTTACTGCTTCTCGCGCATACTCTACCTGGAACAATCTTCCATCAGGACTGAATACTGTTATCGCCCTGTCATATCCCATCTGTGGTGCCATTTGCATTATATCATCTCCGAGATCTTAAAAGTGTAAATTCTGCATATTCTTTGTTCGAACGGTTTTCTCATTTTGACATCAATAGGACTGTATGAGAATATATTCATTTCGTTTTTATCGAAATGAAAATTTCCCTCCACCTAATGATTTAGATGCTCCTGTAATTCTTTATCCGGTTCAGGCTCTTTAACGAGGCGCTGTTGTATAAACTTTTCCATTGCTCCTTTTACAGTGCCTGAAATACCAAGGACCATGATGGAAACGCGTCCGCCTCTGACCTTGTTTATGCATGCAAGGGATGCCCTTGTTTCCGACGTCCTGTCTTTCTGGCAGCGGAGGATGCCGTATATCCCGTCGTACGACATAAGCGAGGGATTTATTTCGCTTGCCCCTGTATCTCCGAACAACAGGCATATTGAATCTAATAATTCCCCGGTCAGCTCTCTACGGTTTATCGTATCCTCTGAAATGATCTTGAATGCGAGATACCGTTTCTTCTCGCGAAGCGTAGGCATGGTCTTCATATTATCTCAATCCCTTCCTGTATGTACCCCTCGCTTTTTTTCCGTATGATGTCAAGGGGTACTGCGGTCATAGCGTCAACAGCTTCTTTTGGGCTCATGCCGAACAGGCCGCCAAGAGCTGCCACCTCTCTTGGAGAACGGAAATCATAGGGGGAATAGGGCTCACAGGTCAGTACCATCTGCAGTTCGTATTTTCGGGCGTACTTAAGGTTTGTCCTCATTGTCCTTAGTTCCATTATCCTGTCATCGCCCCTAGTGTGAATAATGGAACCTATGTTGAAACCAAGAGCGATCGAATTATCAGATGCTAATTTACCAAGGACGTTGTTGAATTTCACGGGTTGCAAAAGTATGTCAAGTCTCTGTGTCTCTAAAGCGGCGCGGACAACCTCTTCGTCCCTGCCTCTTGTGATCAGGATATCAAATGTGTCCTTGTATTTTTTTATTTCATCCCTTAGCCTTGAAGGTTTACCTGAGACCTCAACCGCGTTGTAGAGCGAAAAACCCGAAGGAAGATGGTCCATATAAGTTCCGTTATTTTTAAGGTCAAGTGCGGCTATCCCTGAGTACCCGAACTCATCTGCCGCAGAGACGAACTGGGCAAGGGAGCCCTTATAGTCTGGCAAATGAACCATAAGATCAAAGAATTTTGCATTGAAAAGGGACATTGTCTCGTTAAATAATGCTTTCATTTAATATAGTTATGCGATTTTTGTGGAAGTAAAATCGAAGAAATCTAACTAACTTTGAAAACCGCACTTTTACTTTGATGAAACGAAGGAACATAATTAAAAATTATCAACTATAATTTGAAAAGTTTTTCCAGTGAATGAAAAAAGCCAACAATAAACCACTCTTGATGTGCTTATTGCAGGCATTGCCGTGTCGAATGGAGCAGATAAGATTGCCTCGACAGATAAGAGATTCGACGATATCTCAAAAGTAACCGGGTTAGAGATTTTAAAACCCTAAAAGCAAAAAAGACGAATGAAGACCTTCTGGTATGCGCAGTGATAGTATTTCCATCATGGAACCTCGATCCTCATCCCTTCCCCCGGCACAAGCCCGCAGCACATACCATAATAATTAACCTCAAACCCGTTCTCCCTGGCAAACCTCGCAGTACGAACCGTCGGCGCCGCTATCCCGCTCACCCCGCATCTCATGGCTATCATCTCTATCTCCTCCCTGTCCTTCCCGCTCGAATGGGCGCATCCCATAACCACAGGGGTATCAGGGAACATCTCCACGGCTCTTTTTATCACCTTTTCAAAATCAGCTTGTTTTGGCTTGATGTGAGCCATGGGAGTTCCAGCCACAGGCATCAGACCTGTAATTATTACTGTGACCGGACTTACCTCGCGGATCATCTCAAGCGCGCGCAATTCCCCTCTTAATTCTCCGAAATGAAGCCCTACGCAGACATGGGGGAACACCATAAGCCCGGAATCCACAATGGCGCGCAGGCTCTCCATATATTCCTTTTCAGAAACAGAAAGACCATAGACCTCTTTTGCTGTTCCCATATCCCCTATCACATCAAAACCTATCCCGTCCAGCCCTGACCCTTTCAGCGCAGAAGCCTCCTTAGGCGATATGAAACCTGTATGCGCGATCAGCAGCATCCCGGTTTTTTCTTTGATCGTTTTGACGGCAGTAATGATATCGCTTATTGGCACCCGCCCACGCTCATCGCAGCCGCCTGTCAGAAGAATGCCTTTGGCTCCCTTTTTATGCAGGAAAAGGGCTTTTCTCACAAGTTCATCACAGGTCGTGGCATGGACAAGCGATTCCAGCAATTTCCCCCTGCAGTGCTGGCACATGAGAGAGCATTCGTTTCCCGTAATGGAAATAGACGGGAAGTAATTTGAAGTAATAAAAAAATTGATCTTCTTTTCCGGGACAGGCATATCCAACCATATTACGCACTGGAAGATTAAAAATGCTATCCCAAACTCATGCAATAGCCACAGCTAAGTATAAACCATAATCCTCACATCCAGACATTCCAATGCAAGATATTCCCGAACAAACCGACCCAGGATACAAATGGCGAGCTATGTTCGTTGTATCTGTCGGCGTGTTCATGGCGACGCTTGACGGAAGTATCGTAAATATCGCCCTTCCAACGCTTACAGAATACTTCAAAACTGATATAAGCACGATCGTGTGGGTGATCCTTTCATACATGCTGACCATCACCGCCCTTCTGCTTACACTGGGCAGGCTTTCAGACATGTATGGCAAAAAACCGGTCTTTGCCGGAGGTATTGCCATATTCACGATCGGCTCAGCCCTGTGCAGCTTCTCAACTTCCGAGATGGAGCTTATCGCCTTCAGGATGGTGCAGGGGGTTGGAGCAGCTATGATAATGGCGAATGGTCCTGCGATCATCACGAGCGCTTTTCCCCACACGGAGAGGGGAAGGGCACTGGGTCTTATTGGCACCATGGTCAGCGTCGGCTCCATGTTAGGACCTGTTCTGGGCGGGTTCCTTATTGATTGGGCAGGATGGCAGAGCATATTTTTCATCAATATCCCTGTGGGTATTTTCGGGACCGCATATGCCTTGAAGACTCTGAAGAAAGATGAACTGCATACGGGACAGAAATTCGATTTCTACGGTGCACTCTTCATGTTCATCAGCGTGACCTCGTTGATGCTGGGGATTACAGAGGGCCAGGAACTTGGCTGGTTCTCGTCCGAAATAATCGCCCTCTTTATCACGTTCGCAGTATTTTTTCTGTTGTTCTTACGGGTTGAAGCTTCAGCAAGCCAGCCCATGGTTGACCTTTCCCTGTTCAGGAACAGGTTATATTCAGCTTCCAATTTGAGCAGTTTTCTAAGTTTTGTCCCGATGTTCTCGGTGATACTTCTCATGCCGTTCTATATGGTCGAGATACTGGGCTTCAGCACAAAGGAAGTAGGGATGGCGCTAATCTCAGTGCCTGTTGCCATGGCGCTGGTATCGCCGTTCTCAGGCTGGATATATGATAGAACAAGATCCCCCCTGCCAGGCAGCCTTGGCATTGCGCTTTGCGTTATTGCTCTTTACCTTATGGGCAACCTTAGTGTGGATTCGGGTTTCTGGGATATCGTGTTGATGCTATCGATGATCGGCATAGGAATGGGGATGTTCCAGTCCCCGAATAACACGATAATCATGAGTTCGGTGCCCACAAACAGGCTCGGGATAGCTTCCGGTCTTCTTGCAATGGTGCGCACACTCGGCATGGTGACTGGTACTGCGGTTTCAGGAGCGGTATTTAACAGCATCCTCAATTCCCAGCAGGCAGCCGGGGCGACATATGAATCCGCATTCATGGCAGGGTTCCATTATGCTTTCCTTGTATCTGCGGTAATATGCGCTGCGGGTGTTTTGGCTTCTCTTGTGCGAGTGGAAAAAACGAAACCCGGGAGTTAAGGGAAACTTAAATAATACATGCCTCTCATTAAGACTTGCATGCTCAAAGAAGAAATCTGGATAGAGAAATACCGCCCGAAAAAACTTGATGCGATAGTGGGACAGGAGGAAGTAATAAAGCGCCTGATATCCTACGTCAAGTCGCGAAACCTCCCCCATCTTCTCTTCTCAGGACCTCCAGGCGTGGGGAAAACCGCCGCTGCTCTTTGCGTCGCCCGCGAACTCTTCGGTGAGTCATGGACGAACAACTTCACAGAACTCAACGCAAGCGACGAGCGAGGCATCGATGTTGTAAGGCACAAGATAAAAAACTTTGCAAGAACTGCGCCGCTTGGCGAAGCAGAATTCAAGATAATCTTTCTCGATGAGGCTGATGCGCTCACTTCTGATGCGCAGTCGGCGCTTCGAAGGACTATGGAAAAATACACAAGTTCATGCCGGTTCATTCTATCATGCAATTATTCTTCAAAAATAATCGAACCCATCCAGTCCAGGTGCGCTGTATACAGGTTCAAACCCATCTCAAGCGCCGCAGTAGAGGAAAGGGTGAAACACATCGCGAAAGAGGAAGGTGTGACCCTGGATGACGACGGTCTTGAAGCCATACGATACGTAGCCGCAGGCGACATGAGGCGTGCTATCAATGCTCTTCAGGCTGCTGCGATGCTTGATAAGAACGTGAATATGGATGCTATCTACAAGACCACTGCCACTGCAAAACCTGAGGAAGTCGTGGATTTGATCAAACTTGCTCTTGCCGGGGATTTCATGAAAGCAAAAGCGAAACTGGATTATCTTTTGATAGAACAGGGGCTTTCAGGCGAGGACATTATCGGACAGATTTACCGCGCCATGCTCGATATGACAATCCCGGACAGGCTGAAGGTGGATCTTATTGACCGCATTGGAGAGGTCGATTTCAGGATGGCTGAAGGCGCCAATGAACGCATCCAGCTTGAGGCTCTGATCGCTCATTTCATACTCTGTGGTGCAAATAAGAAATGACGCTGGAATCAACTCTGCCTGGAATTTTCAGTTTTATCCCGAGTAAAGAACTAATTGTGGTTCTTATTGCCATGCTGCCTGTTGCAGAACTTCGTCTTGCCATACCTATAGCGATATACGGATTTGAACTTGACTGGTTCACAGCTTTTTACCTCTCGGTCGTTGGTAATATGATACCAGTCATACCATTATTGCTGTTCCTTGAACCAGTATCGAATTTTCTCAGGCGTTGGAGGATATGGGATATTTTTTTCACATGGCTTTTTGAGCGGACACACCGCAGACATAATGCAAATTTCGAAAAATACGGCTCTATCGGGCTTGCGATATTTGTGGGTATACCACTGCCTGTAACAGGTGCATGGACAGGTTGCGCCGCAGCTTTTGTCTTTGGGTTCAAGTTCAAGAATGCATTTCTTGCAATACTGTCAGGGGTCATAATCGCAGGGGCCGTGGTAACGACGCTCACGGTCATGGGTATAAAAATATTTATATGATTCAAAACGTTTATCCTCTAATAATGACATATAAACAGTAAATCAAGAAATCGTGTTTAATTTAGAAATTATATATTATTAAATGTGAGTGATATCTTCCATGGGCAAAAGAACTCGTATTATTAATGAACCATCTGATTTAGTTCCCCTGCTGCGTGCGTTCGGGTCAGACAGCCATAAAAAAGTTTTTGATACTTTACAGAAAGACTGGAAAACCGAAGGGGAAATTGAGATCGAGGTTGGATTTGCTGTATTTGAAAGTCTTGACCTGCTGAAAAAAAGCGGTCTGGTGGAAAGCAAATGGCGAATGCCTGAGGCTGGCAAAAAGCCTGAGAAAGAGTTCCACTCCTCTTATTCGAGAGTGCATCTTAATTTCCAGTGTTCTGTCGAGGATATAAGCGACCTTATAATGATCACTTTCAAGAGCGACAACGAGATCAGAACCTATGTTGATATGATCGAGAGAGAAGTGATCGATGGCAACCAGTCAATGAACGGTCTCCAGCGTGTAGTTGACAAAAGTATCATGTTCATACGCGGTGTGGCGCGGCGGTCGTCGATCCTTGCTGTAAAGGGGCAAAGGATCGAGCTTGCCGGGGAAAACGAATGAAAAACTTTAAGAAAGTTTTATCAAAAGAAGGGTATGCTTTGCATACCCTATACGTCATAAAGGGGCAGTAACCCTTTATGATACTGCGGAGCAAAAAAGAAAGCACAAAATTCCAGATCCTTGTTGAAATCGCCTCACATCAGCCTGATGTGAGGCAAAAAGAGATCGCCGATAAGATTGGGCTCACTCCACAGGCTGTTTCTGAGTATATAAAGGAGCTTGTTCTGGAGGGGCTGTTGTTCTCAGATGGGCGAGTGCGCTACCGGGTCACAAAAAAGGGTGTAGAATGGGTCCTTGAGCGTGCGGTTGAGCTTAAAAAGTACGCGAGGTATGTGATGGAGGATATCGTGAGCCATGTATCTGTGGCAACTGCCATCGCAAATGAAACTTTAAGGAAAGCACAGACCGTTTCACTAATAATGGATAATGGTCTGCTGTATGCGGGTTCAGGCGTTGGCGATGTCACAGGCGTTACAATATCAGATGCAAAAAAGGGAGAAGATGTGGGGGTGACTGATCTAAAGGGGATGATCGGGCTGCCTGAAGTCAAAATTACCATCTGCAAAGTACCGCGGGTCGAAAGGGGAGGCTCACGGAGCGTGGATTTGCATGCGCTGAAAAAGCATTCAAAGGATAAGCCATATATTGCAGCAGTAGGTGTTGAGGCACTGATCGCCCTTCGGAAAATCAATATCAAGCCTGATATTCTTTTCGGCGCAAAAGAGTCGGTCGTTGAGGCTGCATTTCATGGACTGTCCTCGCTTGTAGTGTCAGTGGATGAGGAGGTGCCTTCGCTTCTTAACAGGCTTGAGGCGCAAGGACTGAGCTATGAAGTTGTGGATTTGAGCAAATAGCGGGGATTGAAAAGAAAACCTTCAACACCGATTTTCGAACACCCTTAAATCGCCATAATTCTCTATAGGTTTTTCAGGTATCTTATTCAAGATTTTTTTGTAATCACCATCTGCTGATTGCATCCACTTCTTAATAATAGGGCATATTAATGTCCAATATTTCAAATGAAGTAATCAGCCGTAGATGGCGAAGTCAAGATATAAATAAATCCTTATATCCCTCTTCTGCCAATATCCATGAATTCATGAAACAACTAGAAACCTTAGAGGGCATTGGCGGCCTCCTGACAGCCTTCAGGAAGCTCGCTCGCGGCAGGAATAAAATAACCTTTATCGGCTGCCCTGGATGGTGCAATCCATTTGCCGAGCTTCTCGGCTATGTTCTTCGGGATGCAGGAAAAGAAATGGTCTTTATACCCAACCTCAGGAAAGAACTGGCTGCGAAAGTAGAAATGACTGAATACGGCATGCAGGTCGGTGAAAAGTCCGACCCTGCTTCTGATACAGTCGTGCTTCTCGGTGGTCTGGCGATGCCGAAGATGGAAGTAGACGTGAACGGTCTTATGGTGTTAATAGATGAAGTGACTGAAGGGCATGATGACAGGCAGATAATCGGAGTATGCGTGGGCAGCATCTTCCAGAAAGCAGGATGGGATAAACTGATAAATTTTGATTATCTTGTGGATGCCGACATGGAAGTTACAACATACAGATTCAAATGAATAAACTCTCAAACCTGTTCCTCAAAACAAGCCTTGTATATCTGGCGCTCAGTACCATTCTTGGAGTGCTGATAACCATCGGTCCGGGCTACAGCTTCATGCATTCCCACCTTGCGCTGATAGGCTGGGTGACCTTTTTCATTTTCGGCGCAGCTTATGAGATCATTCCGCATTATTCAGGTCGTCCTGTTTTCAGTGAAGCCCTTGGACACATCCACTTCTGGCTCGGCAATATCGGTCTTATAGGACTGGCGCTTTCGTATCCTTTTATGAGAATGTATATGCTGAAAGGAACACATCATTAGATGGAACTTACAAAAACAGAACGTTTATGTCTGGTAAAGACCCTGATATTCTGTTATTCAGAAAGCTTTATAAATGTTCGTAAACATACGAACATAAGGAGAAAAACATGAGTATAACAAAAGATAACACGATCGAAGAAATAGTAACGAAACATCCAGAGACCATGATGGTATTTATGAAACACGGGCTCCACTGTGTAGGATGCCATGTGGCAGCATTTGAGAGCATAGAACAGGGCGCAATGGCGCACGGCATCAAAGTGGATGCGCTCTTAGATGACCTGAACAAAGTTGTATCATCAAAAAAATAATTACTGAACTTCCTTCATAGGAAGTTCTTTATCAGATCGTCCCTTGTGTTCGAATTTGAGTTGCCGTCATTTACCTTGATTATTTTCTGCGCTTTCCTTTTTCCTGGCGGGCAACCCGAGCACTCATAAACAAAATGAATAAAACCGGTCTCAGGATTCTCAACTGTCTTTACATGGTCATACGAGGTTTGGCAGTCAGAACATATCCCCACAACAGGAACATTCTCATTGCAATGATGACACATGACAACCACCACATCGATAACTTCATTCTTTGTATTTATCGCAGATATTGTATATGAGTCAGATTCGGAAGGCATGATCAACTTCACATAATAACCTAGGTGTATATTAAATCTTATGGATTTGTTACGGTAATGTCAAAAACCTGCAAAACGAAAGGTTTATTCATTTTCATGTTATTATGTCAAACGAGGTGAATTGTTTGACAGAACATATACCGTCTATTAAAATAGATTATACACGTGCTATTCAAAACGCATGCTTAAACTGCGGTAATAAACACAAATTAGATTGCCCTGTGGGGTTGGCAAAAGCGCAGATAGAAAGCACAAACGATCTTTTAATTGAATTCTACAGACCAAAGTAAACCAAAACCTATTATATTCCCGGCGGCATATGAGCCATCCGTGACGAATATAGCAGTGCTAGTTTCAGGAAGAGGCTCGAACCTTCAAGCGATCATCGACAGCATAGAAGAAGGAGACCTTGAGGCGCGAATTTCCGTTGTTATCAGCGATGCCAGAGATGCCTACGCACTTCTGCGGGCAAAAAAGCACGGGATAGAGGCTGTTTTTGTTGATCCTGAAAAATATTCTTCAAAGGAATTGTACGAAAAAGAGGTTCTGAAAACCCTGGAAAAACACAATGCTGAACTCGTATTGCTTGCAGGATACATGAGGATACTCGGAAAAACCCTCCTATCTGCCTATAAAAACCGCATACTCAACATCCATCCTGCGCTGCTTCCTGCTTTTCCCGGGCTCCATGCGCAGAAGCAGGCATTCGAACAAGGCGTGAAAGTGGCAGGATGCACAGTCCATTTCGTGGACGAGAAACTTGACGGCGGCCCCATAATCATGCAGAGCTGCGTGGAAGTGAAAGAAGACGATACGGACAAATCGCTTGCGGACAGGATACTTGAACAGGAGCACAAGATTTATCCCGAAGCTGTGAAATTGTTTGTCGAAAATCGTCTCAGTATAGAAGGACGAAAAGTGAAAATATTACATTCATAAAATAAACTCATAAACGTAACTCATAAAGAAAAGGAATCATTATGCCATTAAAGACGATCGACCCTGAAATTTACGAAATAATACGACATGAAGTCGAAAGACAGAGGAACAGACTGAACCTGATAGCTTCGGAGAACTATGCAAGCCGCGCCGTGCTCCAGGCGCAGGGCTCCATAATGACGAATAAATATGCTGAAGGCTATCCCGGCAAAAGGTATTACGGTGGATGCGAGTTCGTGGACATGGCTGAGAATCTGGCGATAGAGCGCGCAAAGGAACTCTTCGGGGCAGAACATGTCAATGTACAGCCCCATTCAGGTTCACAGGCCAACATGGCTGTATATTTCGCCATGCTCAAGCACGGGGATACCATAATGAGCATGGACCTGTCGCATGGGGGGCATCTTTCACACGGCAGTCCCGTGAATTTCTCAGGCAAACTGTTCAATATCATCCCATACGGCGTATCTAAAGAGACAAAAACCATTGATTACGACTCTCTTATGGAGCTTGCTAAAAAGAATAAGCCAAAACTTATAGTCTCAGGCGCAAGCGCATACCCGCGAGAGCTTGATTTCAAGCGTTTCCGGGAAATAGCTGACTCTGTGGATGCGCTTCTTGTTGCCGATATCGCCCATATAGCAGGACTTGTCGTTGCGAAGATCCACAGCGACCCGGTACTCTATGCAGATTTTGTAACAACCACCACGCATAAGACACTCCGAGGCCCGCGCGGCGGCATGATAATGTGCAGGCAGGAATATGCAAAGGAAGTCGATAAGTCTGTTTTCCCGGGGATACAGGGCGGTCCTCTCATGCACGTCATCGCGGCAAAAGCAGTTTCCTTCAAAGAAGCAATGAGCAAGGATTTTAGCGATTACCAGAAACAGATCGTGAAAAATGCAAAAAAGATCGCTAATGAGCTGACTATACGGGGTAACGAACTTGTCTCAGGCGGCACTGATAACCACCTTATGCTCGTTGATCTTACGCCCCAGAATATCACAGGCAAGGAGGCTGAAGCAAAGCTTAGCGAGGCTGGTATCATCCTGAACAAGAACACCATACCTTTTGAGACAAAAAGCCCGTTCATAACAAGCGGGATCCGCATCGGCACGCCTGCTGTTACCACGCGCGGAATGAAAGAAAAAGAGATGGTAATTATTGCTGATGCTATTGATATGACCCTCAAGAACATGAACGATGCAGACAGGATAAAAGAAGTAAAGAGGGATATGCTTGAACTGTGCAACCAGTTCCCGATCCCTTACGAGTGAGGTCGTTTAATGGAACCGCTTCCAGAAGTCACTGACCCCCGCGTTATCGACGGAAGAAAAATTGCTCAGGCCATTGAAGCAGGCGTCAAGAATGATGTTGAAAAGTTCGTCAGCAAGACAGGTATTAAACCTGCCCTTGCCACGATACTTGTTGGCGAGCATCCTCCTTCAAAATTATATGTGAAGCTCAAGCACTGGGCATGCAAGCGCGTGGGGATCGCATCAGAAGACCACAAATTCCCGGCAGAGGCAAAGCAGGAAGAGATAATCAAGCTGATCGAGACGCTTAACTGGCGGTCTGATATACACGGGATACTTGTGCAGCTTCCGCTGCCAAAACATATCGATGAACGGGAAGTGATGATGCGAATATCTCCGGAAAAGGATGTGGACGGCTTCAACCCCCTCAACATGGGAAAGATGCTCATCGGGCGCGAGGGATTCGTTCCATGCACACCAAAAGGCATTGTCTTAGCGCTTGAGAAGTTCAATATTGACATTAAGGGAAAGGAAGTGGTCGTTGTAGGACACAGTAATGTTGTCGGAAAACCAGTGGCAATGATGCTCCTGAACCGCAATGCAACGGTAAGTATCTGCCATGTTTTCACAAAAGACCTCGAAAGCCATACAAGAAACGCAGATATCCTTATCGTAGCCACCGGCGTTCGCGGTCTGATAAAAGCCGATCATGTGAAGCAGGGTGCCATCGTGTTCGATGTGGGTATCACGTGGCAGGACGAGAAGGTTTACGGGGATGTGGATTTTGATGGCGTCCTACCTAAGGTTAAACTGATATCCCCTGTTCCTGGAGGCGTGGGACCTATGACGATCGCTATATTGATGGAACACACACTGATTGCGGCGAGGATGCAGGTTCACTGATGAGTGCCCATATATTTTGACAGACTTTTTGTTAAAAAGAGAGACTGAAATTTTGGGTACGGCGTAGTTACTTTCATCTCTCAAAGTTGAAATTCTGCTTCACTATCTTTAGCGCACAGTAATTCCCGCACATTGTACATGCTTCGGTATCCTCTGGTGAACGGCTGTCCCTGACCGATCTTGCATGGACCGGGTCGATAGCAAGCTCATACATCCTGTCCCACTGGAGATCGCGCCGTGCCCGTCCCATCTCAAGATCCTGCCCCCTGTCGTTGTTCTTCACCATGTCGCCGATATGCGCTGCTATCCTTGCTGTTATCACTCCCTGCCTCACATCATCCACATTGGGAAGTGCAAGGTGCTCTGCCGGGGTCACGTAGCAGATAAAATCTGCTCCGTATGCGCTTGAGAGGGATGCACCGATGGCTGCAACTATGTGGTCGTAGCCAGGGGCGATATCTGTTACTAGCGGGCCAAGCATGTAGAACGGCTTATCTCCGCTCAGTCGTTTCATAAGCTTTACATTTGTATCTATCTCGTCAATAGGGATGTGTCCCGGCCCTTCCACTATGGTCTGCACCCCTGCCGCGTGCGCCCTGTCCGATAGCTCAGAGTTAATGATAAGCTCCTGTATCTGGGCGCGGTCAGTGGAGTCATGTATCGCCCCGGCGCGCATGCCGTTTCCCATGCTGAGAGTGACCTCATGCTCTTTCATAATCTCAAGCAGGTAATCGAAATCGCTGTACAGCGGGTTCTCTTTCTCATTATGCAGCATCCAGGCTGTCATGAAGGCGCCGCCGCGTGAGCACAATCCCCCGAACCGCCCCTGGTTCTTCAACCGCTCCACTGTTATGAGGTTAATGCCAGTGTGGATAGCCATGAAATTAGTTCCAAGCTTTGCCTGCTCTGCTGTTATCCTGAAAAGCTCATCCTCTTTCATATCCACCGCGCTGCCATATTTGCGTATGGCTTCTATGAAAGCCTGGTATAGCGGCACACTTCCAACAGAAAGGCTTGTGGAGTCTATCACTTTTTTTCTGATATCATAAAAATCGCCGCCAGTAGAAAGTTCCATCAGGGTATCTGCGCCAGTCGCCTCCGCCACTTTTGCCTTTTCTATCTCCATGTCGATATCTACGATGTCAGAGGAAGTTCCTATCGATGCGTTAACCTTGGTGCGAAGTCCCTTCCCTATTCCGCATGGCTTTGTATAGCGGTACGGGCTCACAGGGATGACTATCCTGCCGCTGGCTATTCCCCGGCGCACGAATTCAGGTTCGACTTTCTCTTTTGCTGCAACCTGTTCCATTACTTCTGTCAGGTTGCCTTTTTTTGCTTCTGCGATAAGGCTCATAAGTATTACCTGGGTTTTGAAGGGATTCGATTATAGATAAATGTGTTTAATCAATTAAATTGAATTCAGGGCAAGTAAAATTGTCTAAGATTTTACGCATTAAATCCCTCCAATGTCCGGATTATGAAGAAAGCTGTGGTGCCCGCATGGATTCCTCAGTACCATTTCATAATTTTTCAGTTCCCGTTAGTCAGCATAAATATGCTCGCTATAGCAAAAACCACACCTGCTGCGACCCTTATGTTCACTGCTTCACCCAGAATGACCACACCCAGAAGCACGCTTACAAGGAGGCTCATGTTCACTATTGGAGAAACCTTTGACAATGGACCGCTCTCAAGTGCAAGGAAGAAAATTATTGTTGCGACAGCAGCGGCGATACCTCCTGCTATCCCGTATTTTATGCTGTTCATATCCATATTGAAATCACTTTTAGTGAGAAAATACGCTCCCAGGAGTATCTGTGCAATGAATTGCGCAGTGACAAAGACCATAGAGGATGCCACAGGGTTGTTGCCTGTAGATGAAAGTTTGATAAAGAATTGCATGATCCCGTAGAGGATTACGCATGCTATAGCATAAATGATCCAGTTCATAGAATAGATAGAAGAACCCGTGAAATGATAAAGATTACTTCACATTTTATCCCTTAACAACTTTGAGAGTTCATCAAAAGCCGGCGGTCTTATCTGGAATACATCAATGCCGCCTGGATATTCAATAGGTCTTCGGTCTGTGAATATCAACACGCCGTTCGTATTCTCGGGCAGTTCGTTCATTATCACGGTTGCATGTTTTCCGATACCATCCTGTGTTTCCTGTATTTTTTTTGCCAGATATTCTCTCCATTTATTAAAATCGATGTCCTTACCATAGAAGCCCTTATGGATTTCCTCTGTCTCAGGAGAGAACGATATTGAATATTCATCATAAAGGAGCTTAGCCTGCCTGAGGGACGTGATACTGTCGATCCCCTTGAGCTTTGTGCCTGCATCTATCAGTGTCTTCAGGAATTTGTAAT
>CBFFLL010000009.1:20121-26640 GCA_965642175.1 Candidatus Methanoperedens nitratireducens
TCATAGAATTCAATGCCTTTTGTCTCATCAGCGTCCATACCTTCAACATATAACATGCTGATGTTCCCATAAGTTGATCTGAAATATTCTATCTTTTCCCTTACTTCGCCCCAGAATCTCTCTATCTTTGCCCTGTCGATATCCATTTCAAGAGCCATTTCTTCAAAAGGAAGCGTGGGCACAACGTATAGTTTACGATTTTCTTTGAAGCTGTTAGCTTCTGGTTTTTCGATTTTGCCTAACTCTACCATGGTTCAATCCTTATGCCCAAAGGAATATAAACATTTCCCGTTGATTTCAATACTCTACACATTGATATCAAAACGACATTATTACAATTGTTGCGTTATATTTTCGACCTGCTGCCGTGTGGACTCCATATAAAATATCATAAAAACATACTGCATAGCCACATAGGTGGCGACTACGAGGAACGGGTAAGTAACGATAAGAATGCCTGCAATGGAAAATACTAAAGAAGCAACGAAAGAAAAGAAAAGACTTAGTGTAAATTCCTTTAAATTGTTGAAAACCATGGAATATATGAAGGGAATATCAAGGGCTTTCCTGAGGGAATTCGTGTGTGCAAGACGCACACCCCCCAATTGAAATACATAGAACACCAGAATAGCGATTATCATCGGCGGTATGGCATATACAAAACCGATGACAATGAATTTCAGACCATCTACAAAAAGATCACCGATCCTGTTAAGCTCAGGAGCTTTATCGAGGTCCCCTGCCAGCATGCTCCTTGAAACTCTTATCAAATATCCGCCAAGGAATAAGGATACGAGAACCATTGAAGCCACCAGGGATAAAAAATTCCACTTTTTCATTTTCGAATAATAATTTCTTTCTATATTTTATAAAAAATACCAAATGGTATCGAATTTTATACACACAATGGCTTGCATGATTTAATTCTACCATCTATGTAAAATGTATACTCACGTTTAAAAATATTACTTGACCTGTCCCAGCCGCAGCAGAGCTGCGGAGTATAGCGATTAAGAATTAATATTTTATCCGGATTATGAATACACAATAGATTTTCGTTCAGAACAAGTAACACCAAAGTTTTTTATATGTCCCTGCCATTATCCCGCCATGCGCAAAAAACAGAAAGACTGGGCTAAGGACATGGCATACGAGCGCATCCTTCGGCTGTTCGATCTTGCATCTTTAGAATTCAGGACGCATCCTGAGCGCAGCGACAGGTACGTGCAGCTTGCAAGGCGTATTGGGATGAGATACCGAGTCAGGATGCCGCCAGAGTTGAAACATCAGATGTGCAGGCACTGCCACTCATATTTAGTCCAGGGCACGACTGCTCGCACAAGGCTTCAGGGGACGCATATTGCCACGACGTGCCTGGCGTGTGGAAAACAGATGAGGACACCTTATTAGAATATATGAAAATCAACCACAGAGGACACAGAGTTTCACATATTTTCTCGCTGTTTTCAGTGCACTCTGTGGTTACTAGAATGTGATCGGTGAAAAACCCATCTTTTCATTAACTACTCTTTCCGCCTTAATATCCGTCTCGATTATGAAAACCTCAAGCACCATGAAAGCCTCTGCCTCTTTCCTGATGCATCCCATCGTAAGCCCCATGCTGCTTCCCGCGACCGCATGCAGGTGTATCTTTGGCACGCCGTTCTCAAGGAAAATGTTCCCTGCGCCAACGATTTCGCGCACATCATCGAAAGAAGACCATACAGTTACCGGGGGAACAGACTTTTCCTTTGGTCCAGTGACCAGTTGCGCCTTCCCTGCCGCGCCAATTATCGTAAAAAAGGCTGCCCTTATGTTCTCACTGACAGCCAACCTGGTCAGCTCTTTCAGCAGGTCTTCACCGTGATCCACCCTTACAACAAATATCCGTCCTATTGAACCCTTGCGATAATCCATGTGTAGAATACATCCTGCAAAGTTTAAAACTTACGATTCTGTAAATATATTTGTAACAGACAAAAACTATATACACCAAACAACATTTAAGGCAAGGCTGGGCCCGTGGTCTAGTCGGCTATGACGTCGCTCTTACACAGCGGAGATCCGGAGTTCGAGTCTCCGCGGGCCCATTTAAACCACTTTTTAAGGCAGCTATACAGGCTGCTTTGCGCCGCACCTGTCGCAGAAGGTTGCTGAGGATGGAATAACCGTCTGGCATGAATTGCACTCCTTTATTTCTGTATCCGCGGGAGCAGTTTTCTTGCAGTTTGGGCAGATTTTCAGATCCCTTTTCAATGGGTCACCGCAGTTCATACAGAACCTCTCAGGAAGCATTTCAAAAACGACTTTTTTCTCGCAGTGAAGTGCCCCCATTGTTGCCTTAATCGTTGCAGTTCCGGTTTTCTTTTCAGAGGTGAGTATGGCAATTCCGGAAAGTGTACCAGGCGGGATAATCACAGGGCTTGTAATAGTGCCAAGAGTTGTAGTTATCTCAATAACCCATTCACCCAGGGATGTTATGAAGTTCCCTTTATCATCTTTGACCTTGATAACCACTGACGAAATAGATGTGCCGTCAGCAGGAATCTTTGTCGGAGAAACTTCAAGAACCAGTTCTGCCATATTTCCGGCAAAATTAACTTTAGCAATAGCTTTTTGTATACCTGATTGAGCGGTCAGCGTAACAAGTCCGCATACGTGTGATGACGGCAGGACCGCTTCTATCGACTCCTTGCCTTTGGGGAGAACAATGTTCATTATAGTCCCTAAAGTTGAGCTTACCTTAACCTGCCGGTCTTTAAGCTGTACTCTGGGCTTCCCGGTGGGATCAACGAATTGAACTTTTAAAGGAATAGTAGATGTTCCATCGCACGGCACATTAGTTTTCATGGGTATCAACTGAAGTCGGCCTTTTATCCAGAATTCCTGGAAGGCTGATCCAATAATGATTATCAAAAAAAGTATTAAGATCATGAAACTTATATTGTTAGCTGTTGAAACGGATATACTGACCTCGCCAGAACCCTGTGCATATCCATTCTTTCTCACAACCGCTTTTACTGAATGAGCCGTTTCCCCGAATCCGGTGAAAGTCGCTGTAAACTGCCCTTCGGAATCAGTCTGCCCCGAAGACGGAGATACCGTCCCGTTAGTATCAGGTTCAAGCGTCACGAAGGCATCACTGACAGGTTCTCCATCGCTGCCTTTCACGGTCACCTGGATAGTGGAAGCTTCTCCCGTGCCGATAGAGACCGGATCCGGAATTATGGTCAGTGACAGGCTGACGCCATTTGTTACAGTAATCTTTGTGGTGTATATGCCTGTCAGTCCGCGGTCATCAGTTACTTTAAGCGATGCAGCGAATGTGCCGAAATTTTTATATGTGTACGATACTTTCTCTCCGCTGCCAGATTTACCATCCCCAAAATCCCAGGCATAAGAAACGATCGTACCATCCATATCAACTGATCCCGATGCGTCAAACTGGACGGTCAAAGGTGACTGGCCTGAAGAGGGGGACGCAGTGAAAAAAGCCTCGGGGGGTTGATTAACTGGTGATTCGGCAGCGACACTAAATGAGAAAATGATCAAAAACAATAGAACCATTGCAATTTTGGATTTTTTCATGATATCTTGACCCGGTAATTTACGTATTTCTAGTCTTAAACAGGACAAACTGCATTGTTCTGTCTTCTTCAGTACACACAAATAATATCTAAATTCATATATATTAAGTTATGGCTTCGTTCATCTGGATAATATTGTGAGTTGTGGTATATTATTGTGGTATACTATTATAGTATATTATATGATTTATATATAGCTTATATTTTTGCAAAGGCAACATTTGAAATCTTTTTCAATAGCAGGTCTTTCAGTTCCTCATCAACCATAAGGAATTTATAGTCGGCATTATTAGTGGATTTAAACAACAGGATATATTGCTCAGAGATTTTTTCCTGAAATATATCTTCCGTGGTTTGCTCCTCAAATTTTCTATAAAGCCTCTCCTTTTCTATTAAAGCCCTTATAGTATCAGGATTCGATTCAAGCTTTTTATTCCTGAGAGAATTAATGAAATTTTCGAGGTCTTCCTGGGTGTATGTTGGATACCCGTCAATAAAACTATGGAGTTCGTTACGGGTCATGCAGTAATTCAATGCATAAATTACCTTTTTTTTAGAAAGCCTTTTCAACACTTCGATAGCTTTATTTTCATCACCTATATAGCCCTTTGAAACGACATTCCTTACAACTTCCCTGAGATATGATTCACCGGGGAGACCTTTTGTCTTGAAAATAGCTTCAAGATGCGGTTTGAGGACTGATTCCAAATTTACTTGTGATTCGCTGGCACCATGTTCTAATTTATCTAATATCTCTTTAGCTTTGATGTTGCCAAAAAAAAGTTTCAATTTTTTCTCAATTTCAATGGAAAGTTTTATTAGTTGTTCATTTGAGGGCTTTTCCCCGATTTTAATCTTTGAAACTGATGTCTGGAAAATCTTTACGCCCGTTTCTCCCGCATTTTTTTCAAGATGGTCTTTTAGTATTTCAAGTGAATAAACCATATTTTCCCTTATTGTTTAGTTTTTATTAGATGTTTTAGACCCATTCCTTCCAGAGCGTCTTTCATGTCTGTTTCACTGGGCATAACAATATCCATGAATTCTGTTAGTGATTTTTCAGAAACGCCTTTTTCATCTTTGATCAGGTAACTGAGTCCCTGTTTATGCATTAGATTTTCTACAGCTTCTTTATCTTTCTTTCCTTTAACAGTGTTAACTAATTGATCGATCTCACTTGACCCTGGGAATGCACCCGGTTCTTCGAACTTACGGCAGAGCCTTTCTTTTTCAAGGTCCTCCCTGACCTGTTTCTCATCAATGTTCAATTTCGATATATTCATATATTTGACAAAATCATCAACATCTGATTTCACAGGCTGCGGATATCTTTCAAGGAATCTGGATATTTCTTTATTAAGCGTGTTTTTCTTTATACCTGAATTAACATGCAGTTTGACCTTTTCAATTACATCTTTTTCAATAACTTTGACATTTCCACGGTGTTTCAAGGCCAGAAATTTAGTATAATCTAAAATATCTGCTTCTTTTGGCAGGGCACGAGTTGTCAGGAATTTCTTGATCTCAATATCAAGTTCTTCGCTCTTTATCATATCCACCGGCTTTACTTCTTCAGCCACCTCTTCTGTTTTGGGTATTCCATTAGTCCTGATCGTGTTGCAGATCTCTGTTGCCTTATGCTTTCCAGAAAACATAATGAGGTTTGTCTCTAGAATATCGATAAATTCTTTTAGATCATTTATATTTGAGCTGTCGGTTATATTTTTCTTTGTTTTTATTTTATTGATTATTTCATATGATAGCTGCCCGAAATTAGATTCGAGCGATGCAGTACAGCATTTTAAAAACTCATCGGCAACTATCATATATACTCCAGATTCTCTAAATGTAATATTATGTTATTATATTATTATGTTATTACGTTTTTACTATAAAAAGATATCACAATCATCATGCTAATCATGTATATGTAATAAATAATTTTAAGTATAATTAGATACTAATAAATACGTTCTCACCCTGTTTTTTCCCAAAAATGACCGCAGCATTCCCTTTGTTCACAGCTATCTCAAGATATCCGTGGCTTCCGATTAATGCCAGTGATTTGCCTTCCTTACAAAACCCATAAGACTTCTGGAATACAACCTGTTTATTATCTATTTCCATAACGTCGCCTGGCTGGAGATCAACCTGATCAGATGAAATATTCGTCACGATATTCCCGAATCCATCAATATAAATCACCCTGCCCTCCAGTGATCCCTCTTTTTTCGTCCCTTCCCCAAAATCAAGGTCAATAAAATCTGAAATTAGCCTTCCAACATCACCAATATCCCTCCCTTTTGAGATATGAGCCCCGACTGGTGCGAATATATCCCTTCCGTGAAAAGTCGAAGATACATTTTGATCGAAAAGATGTTTATTTGTGATCTCATACACCTTAATTTTCCCAATGCTCTTTGCGGCTGGAATGAGAATCCCATTATCCGGGCCTACAAAATAATGAATACCAAAACCCCCGGATCCTGCCATGACAGCTATGGGGCGCCGTTGTGTCCCTACTCCAGGGTCAACAACGGCGATATGCACAGTACCAGATGGGAAATACCGGGCGCATGTCATCAGCATGAAAGTGCCTGCGCGCACTTCATGGCGCGGGACTGAATGGGAAATGTCCACGATGTTTGCCGCGGGATTTATGCCAAGTATCACTCCCTTCATGGAAGCCGGGTACAAATCCCCTAAATCAGTAAGCAGCGTTATTATCATATGATCAAAAAAGTACTCTGGAACTATATATGTTTTTTGAGGTGTCAAGAACCGCAGGGTACTGCTTGTCGGATTTGATTAGACAATCCGAAGTAACCGCACCGCAAAGGTCGCAATGAGCGCAAAGTAATTTCAGCAGCTATTGTTATGGAATAGAAAACCAACCACAGAGGGCACAGAGTTCACAGAGATGGGATTATTT
>CBFFLL010000010.1:0-26463 GCA_965642175.1 Candidatus Methanoperedens nitratireducens
AGATAAAATGGATGGTATTGAGACCGCAACACAAATTCGCTCTCTTTTTAATATTCCTGTCGTGTATCTGACTGCTAATTTGGATGAAAATATCCTTGAACGGGCAAAAACGACAGAGCCTTTTGGATATATCATTAAACCATTCCGGGAAAAAGAATTGCAGGTTAATATTGAGATGTCTCTCTACAAACACAAAATAGAGAAAGAATTAAAGGATAGTAAGGAATGGTTTTCCACAACGTTAAAATGCATAGGTGATGCTGTTATTGCAGTGGACCTGAACGGTATTGTTGTATTCATGAATCCTGCTGCTCAATTATTAACAGGATGGGATATGAAAGATGGGGTGGGAAAAAAATTGAATGATATATACAACATTGTTAATGTAGAAACTGAAGAGCAGATCGAAACTCATATAAAGAACTCAACACAGGACGTTTTCAGGTTCGATCAAGTATTCCAAAAGTTATTGATAGATAAGTATGGAATAAAAGTACCTGTCGAAGACAAATATAGACCTATAACAGATATTAATGAAAATATCATAGGAAGTGTTCTGGTTTTTCGAGACACAATAGATTAAAAGCGGGTTGAGAATACTCTCAAGATGGCGCTGAGAGACTGGCAGAATATTTTCAATGCGATATCTGATTGCGTTTTAATTCTTGACCCGGAAGGTCGTATACTGAATTCGAACGGGGTATTCGAAAGCATGAGGGGGACAAAAACTGAAACGATTATAGGTCAGCATTGTTATAACATTATGAATTGTACTTCTGGCGTTATCAAAGATGACCCATTCGAACGTATGAAACAAAACATGATGCGTGAATCATTTGAATTCGAGGATAGGGGGCGAAGGGCCCGGTTCCAGGTCACAATGGACCCCGTCTTTCGCGAGTCCGGTGAGATAATGAAAGCCATACTCATTATTCGCAATCTGACCGGGTCAACAAAATCAGAAAAGACACGTCTTGATACTATACAATTTTAACTCTCTCCCAAATTTGTGCGACTTTCAGGCTTATTTTTCAAATTGGTTTTTTGCCAGAAAAATGACTAACAGCAAATGCAATAAAAATATATATACCTTGTTAAAATCTAACAAATCAGATGCTGGTAAAAAAAATGGTAAGAAATAAAAATAATCAGGAAGAAGTGAATATCTCTGAAGATGCAGCAAGTATTGATCATACTTCATTTCCAATAATCGGAATTGGAGCTTCAGCCGGTGGCCTTGAAGCATTTGAGCAATTCTTCAGTCATCTACCTGCTGACAGCGGAATGGGATTCATTCTGGTTCCTCATCTTGATCCGGGTCATGCGAGCATGTTGACAGAGATACTCCAGAGAGTCACACCGATGCCAGTTATCGAGGCGAAGGATCAGATGGCAGTTGAGCCAAACCATGTCTATGTGATCCCGCCCAATCGGAACATGGGGATATTTCATTGGGTGCTCCAGCTCAGTGCACCTGAAGAACCCCGCAGGTTGAGGTTGCCCATAGATTTCTTCTTGTGCTCCCTCGCTCAGGATCAGGAGGAAAGGGCGATCGGGATCATCCTGTCAGGAACTGGAACTGACGGAACGCTTGGTCTTCGAGCCATTCTTGGGGCTGGCGGAGTCTCCTTCGTGCAGGAGCCAGCTACGGCAAAATATGACGGCATGCCAGCAAGCGCCGTAAAGAACGGGCTTGCCATGTTTGTCTTACCTGTTGAAAAAATGCCAGAACATTTGATACTCTATGTAAAGACCCTCATTGACAGGAAGGTAAAACTTATTCCACAGGCTCCCATTGAAACGAGCGCGCTTAACAAGGTCTTAATGATCCTTCGGTCAAGGACTGGACATGACTTTTCACAATACAAGAAAAGTACGATCTCCCGAAGGATCGAAAGACGGATGATAGTCCACGGCATAGAGAAAATAGCAACTTATGCCCGTTACCTCAACGAGCATCCCGATGAAGTAACTCTTCTTTTTAAGGAACTCCACATCAAAGTAACCAGCTTTTTCAGGGACAAGGAAGCGTTTGAGGTGCTAAATATGGAAATCCTTCCGCTTCTTTTCAAGAACAAACCTGAGAATTATGTATTCAGGATATGGACCGCGGGATGTGCAACAGGGGAAGAAGCCTACTCCATTGCTATCCTTTTCAGGGAGTATATGGATGGATCAGGGCAAGAATTCAAAGTCCAGATATATGCTACGGACATTGATTATGATGCGATTGCGGAGGCACGTGCTGGCTCTTATCCACCCAACATCGCCATAGATGTCTCCCCTGAAAGACTGCGCAGGTTTTTCATAACGAATGAGTCTGGCTTTCGGATCAAGAAGGATATTCGCGAAATGGTGGTCTTTACACTACAGAATGTGATAAAAGATCCACCCTTCACGAAACTTGATATGGTCAGTTGCAGGAACCTTCTCATCTACTTCGAACCTGAACTCCAGAAGCGTATCATCCCGGTTTTTCATTACGCTTTGAAACCTGGCGGGATGCTCTTCCTTGGCAATTCGGAAAATATCGGGAGCCATGACGTCTTATTTAAGCCAATCAATAAGAAATGGAATTTCTTTGAGACAAAATTCTCACTCTCTCCTGTCAGGCCAATGATAACTGGCGGTTTCCACATGACCAATGATAAGATCGTGAAGGAACATGGTGAGCTGTTTAAGAAGGAGATAAGCATTGCCGAACTCACAAAACATGTGCTTCTGCAGTCTTACGCACCTGCATCGGTGGTAACGAATGAAAAAGGAGAGATTCTTTTTGTCTATGGCGAGACAGGGAAATTCCTGCGTCCTGCGCCGGGCAACGCGAGTCTCAACATAGTGGAAATGGCGCGTGATGGGCTAAAGTCTGAACTGAGGAATGCCATCCACAATGCTACGGCGCAGAAAAAGCTAATGGTATGCAAGGATCTGCTGGTCAGGACAAACGGAGAAAGCCATGGTATGAACCTCACAGTCAGACCGCTTACAGTGCCCGGAGCTGCCAGTGGCGTACTGCTCGTGTGCTTCCATGAAATAAAGCCAGAAGGAAAACGCACACGGGTAAGAAAAACTGTCAGGGACGGTCAGCAAGGTCGCGTTGAAGAGCTCGAACAGGAACTACTGTACGCGAAAGAAAATCTTCATGCTACCATTGAGGAGCTGCAAGCCTCAAATGAAGAGCTCAAGTCAACCAATGAAGAGATACAATCCACGAACGAAGAATTGCAGTCCACGAACGAAGAACTTGAGTCATCAAAGGAGGAACTCCAGTCGGTCAATGAAGAGCTTGTGACAGTGAATGCGGAATTGCATGAGAAAATTGAGGAACTCACAGGGATAGAGAACGATATGAAAAACCTTCTTGATAACATTCATATCGGAATGATATTTCTCGATAAAAATCTAACCATTAAACGTTTCACACAAGGAGCTACCAGTGTATTCCGCATGGCTGCTTCAGATGCTGGACGCTCCCTGGGCGATATCAAGTCAAATATTGAGGGAGATGACCTGATAGCTGATGTGTATGCAGTGCTTGATTCCTTTACACCTCGTGAAAAGATTATGCAAACGATGGATAAGGAGTGGTATCTTGTGAGGATCATGCTATATCGGACACTTTACAACGTGATCGAAGGGATTGTGCTTACTTTTACCAATGTCACAGAACTCAGGCAGAGCAGGCAGGCAGAGATAGAATCTCGATTGGCTTTGGAGTATGCAGAAAGTATTCTTGATACGGTCTGGGAACCCCTGGTCGTGCTGGATGGAGCGCTAAATGTTGTCTATGCCAGTCGTTCTTTTTACGAATACTTCAAGGTGTCGCCCCAGGAGACCGTGGGCTGCCTTATCTACGACCTCGGCAACCGCCAGTGGGACACCCCCAGGCTGCGGGAATTGCTTGAAACCATTTTACCAAAGGAAAAAAGTTTTGAGAATATCGAGATAGATTACTACCCCCCAGTTATCGGACGCAGGAAAACACGTCTCAATGCACGGTACCTTCATGGAAAAACGGGAAAACCACAGTTCATCCTTCTTGCGATAGAAGATGTTACCGATCGAAAACCTGAGGAACAGATAGGAAGTCAGGAGAAGAGAAACGATTAGAATGAAAAAACCAAAAGCGCTATCAGAGAAAGACATTCACGACAGTCAAATAAGGCAAGACGCAGAAGATAAACTTGCCCTGACAAAAGACTCATCACTGCAGATGAAAGAGAAAACACATGAGAAACTCATCTACGAACTCCATGTGCACCAGATCGAGCTTGAGATGCAGAACGAAGAACTAAGAAAGAATCACCTCGCTTTAGAGGACATTAAAGACAAGTACATCGATCTCTATGATTTTGCCCCTGTTGGGTACTTTACCTTTTCCCATGAGGGCCTGATCAAAGATGTAAATCTCACAGGAGCCGAGCTTCTTGGGATTGCACGCCAAAAACTGATAAACCGGGGGTTTGGGTACTTTGTCGAACCCGATGACCTGGAACAGTGGGATCGCCATATCAAGAGCGTATTTCAGAATGAGGAGAAACGAACCTGTGAACTCTGGATAAAACCCGAAGATGGATCGAATCTCTGTGTTCGATTGGGCAGTATCCGGATAGAGACAAAAGATGGAAAATATGTAGTGCGCACTGCGATGAGTGACATCACAGAGCGCAAGCATTCGGAGGAAATAATTAAAGCGTCCCTTAAAGAGAAAGAGCTCCTTTTGCGGGAGATACATCACCGGGTAAAGAACAATATGCAGATAATTTCCAGTTTATTGCGACTTCAGTCTAAATATATCAAGGAGAAAAAGTATCGTATCCTATTTGAAGAAAGCCAGAATACGATAAGGTCGATGTCTCTTATCCACGAGAAACTTTATAATTCACATGACATGTCCAAAGTCGATTTTAAAGAATATATCAGCGACCTTGTGAGCAGTTTATTTCATTCTTATGGTATCAATAAATCTGCAATTACATCAAGAATAAATATCCAGGATGTTTCCTTTGGAATAAATTTAGCAATTCCATGTGGATTAATAATCAACGAACTCATTACTAATTCCTTAAAGTATGCATTTTCAGATGGCAGAAAAGGTGAGATCAAGATAGAATTAATTAAGAACAATGAAAATATTTATGAACTTCTCGTCGGTGATAATGGGGTTGGTATTCCAGATGATATAGATATCGGAAAAACTGACTCTCTTGGCTTACGCCTGGTCACAATGCTGGTGGAAGACCAACTCGAAGGTGAGATCGATCTTAAGCGGAATAATGGAACGATATTCAAAATTAAATTTAAAGGGGTTAATTAATGCCAGAAGCACGGGTATTGATCGTAGAAGATGAGAGGATCGTTGCTGAAGATATCAAGGAAAGCCTGCAAAGCATGGGATACACTGTTACCTCGGTGGCAAGATCAGGAAAGATGGCTATCAAGATGGTGGAAGAGAATAGACCTGATCTGGTGTTGATGGACATCGTATTAAAAGATAAAATGGATGGTATTGAGACCGCAAAACAAATTCGCTCTCTTTTTAATATTCCTGTCGTGTACCTGACTGCTTTTTCGGATGAAAATATCCTTGAACGGGCAAAAACGACATAGCCTTTTGGATATATCATTAAACCATTCCGGGAAAAAGAATTGCAGGCAAATATTGAGCTGGCTCTCTACAAACACAAAATAGAGAAAGAATTAACAAAGAGTAAGGTATGGTTTTCCACAACGTTAAAATGCATAGGCGATGCTGTTATTGCAGCCATAGCGTCATGATTCGCTTGGATTTTATAAATAACCATCAATAAATGGCTTCCAGACTTGCTTATACCCCCAAAATAGATTGAAAAACAGGTATCAATAAAAATAAATTTTATTACTTTCACAATGCTCTATCTAAGAGTATAAAAAAATGCCAACGAAATAGAACGCGGATTGCGCGGATGCCCGCGGATCGAATTATCCGGTGTCCACTAAAAAGGAGATACTATGTTGTATTCAGAAATGATCTGATAATTTTAGAAATAAAAGCGGCTGAGGGTTTGAGGGATGAAAATAAGGCTCAGTTGATCAATTATCTAAAAGCTACCAATAAACAAGTCGGGCTTTTGCTTAATTTTGGTAAAAAACCAGATTTCAAAAGAGCGATCTTCTCAAATGAAAGAAAGGAAATATCAGAAGTAGAACTCCCAAATCCGTGAATATCCGCGCAATCCGCGTCATCCGCGTTCCATTCGTTTAGATGGATACCATTTTCTAAACCCTGACAACTGTTGAATTCATTTTTTTTCTTTTTGATTTTATTGAAATTTTAAGGATGGGGTGAGACCTATAAAATAAAAAATTTAGTTATATATTTAAAAAGTCCCAAGACTAACTTGACGCTATGGGTATTACAACGATCATTTTCCATAAACTTTAATTAACAGCAGAAGCATTAACCATTAAAAGGCAGGAAGACCCTATGGTACTTGATAAACTGGGCGGTTCACTTCAGGATGCACTCAAGAAACTCGTTGGTGCAGGCAGGATAGATGAAAGGATAGTGGACGAGGTCGTTAAGGACATCCAGCGCGCCCTCCTGCAGGCAGATGTGAACGTCAGACTGGTGATGACCTTATCCCAGAAGATAAAACAGCGATCGCTCAAGGAAGAAAACCCCAAAGGCATGAACCCGAGGGAACATGTCATTCGTATCGTTTATCAGGAACTCATAAACATCCTCGGAAAATCTTCTAACATTGGTCTTACTTCCCAGACCATCATGATGGTTGGGCTTCAGGGCAGCGGAAAGACCACTACGACAGCAAAGTTGGCCCGCTATTTCCAAAGAAAAGGCCTCAAAGCTGCTGTAATCTGCGCTGATACATTCAGGCCAGGCGCATACGAACAGCTTAAGACCCACTGCGAGCGGATGGGAATATTTTTCTACGGCGAAAAAGACGTAAAAGATGCTCCCGCCATCACTCAGCGAGGGCTCAAAGCAATAGAAAAATTCGATGTAAAGATAATCGATACCGCAGGGCGGCATGCCCTTGAGAAAGACCTCATTAAAGAGATGGAGGACATACACAGCGTAGCTCATCCGCAGCAAAAGCTTCTGGTACTTGACGCTGCAATGGGACAGCTTGCAAGTGAACAGGCAAAAGCTTTTAACGCTTCGATCGGGATAACGGGTGTCGTAATTACAAAACTTGACGGGACAGCAAAAGGCGGGGGCGCGCTTTCTGCAGTTTCGGATACAGATACATCGATAGCATTTATTGGAACTGGCGAAACCCCTGACGACCTTGAGAAATTCGAAGCAGACAGGTTCATCTCCCGTCTGCTTGGCATGGGCGATATCAAATCCCTGCTTGAGAAAGCAGAAGAGACACTCACTGGCGACGATCTTGACATGGAAGCGATGCTCAGCGGCAAGTTCACACTCAAGGATATGTACAAGCAAATGGAGGCCATGAACAAGATGGGACCCCTTAAGCAGGTAATGCAGATGCTTCCGATGGGTAAACTTGGGATGAACGTTTCTGATGAGATGTACAGCGTGACCCAGGATAAACTAAAAAAGTATAAATTCATCATGGATTCCATGAACGAGGGGGAACTTGAAGACCCGAAACAGATCAACAGCTCAAGAATTTCACGGATAGCGCGCGGTTCAGGCACAAAGTATGATGAGGTCAGAGAACTTCTGAAATACCATAAAATGATGCAAAAAACCATTAAAGGTATGAAGGGGGGAAGGTTTAATATGCAAAAAATCATGAAAAAATTTGGTATGTAAGTTATTGCCCTCGATAACACTTATATAGTTAAAACGCTATTTAAATACACAGTTATAGTCGTCAAGGAGGCTATTAAATGGTCACAGACATAAAAGAATTTGCAAAAACAGCAAAACCATCGGTTGCTGTAGTCGGGCTTGGTGGTGCTGGTTGTAATATTACGACGTGGATAGCAGAAAAGGGTATGGCGGGCGGAAGAATTATCGCCGCAAATACTGATGTAAATCATCTTCATATACAGAAAGCGGATAAACTGATCCTGCTAGGAGAAAAGATCTGTCGCGGGCACGGATGCGGCGGCTTCCCGGAAATGGGGGCGCAGGCGACCCGTGAGAACTATGATGAGATAAAAGCAGAGCTTGATGGGGCCAATCTTGTATTCCTGGTCGCAGGCCTGGGAGGAGGAACTGGAACAGGCGCTATGCCTGTAGTCGCTGAGATCACGCGGGAGATGGGCGCTCTTACAGTTGGATGCGTTACCATTCCGTTCACGATCGAAATGTCAAGAAGGGAAAAGTCAAGGACAGCGATATCCCAGCTTGCCCAGTCATGCGACTCCGTAGTTATTATCGATAACTCAAAATTAAGAGAGGTAGCAGGCAATCTACCATTGAAGGAAGCACTGAACGTAGCCAATGCGCTTGTTGGAGCATTCGTAAAGAACCTTACTGACACAATTACACAGCCAAGCCTGGTCAACCTTGACTATGCTGACCTTCGCGCTGTCATGGAACGCGGCGGAGTGTCGTCCATTGGCATAGGAGAAGGTGACGGCGAGGACAGGGTAGAAAAAGCAGTGGCACAGGCTCTCAGCACCCCACTGCTTGATGTTAGGGACATATCGGCAAGCTACGGCGTACTCGTCCACATCGTTGGCGGCGAAGACCTGACACTTGAAGAAGTCGCTGTTGCAGGTGAACTGATAATGGATAAAGTCCCCAACACAAAGAGGATCATCTGGGGCGCCAAAGTGGATAATAACCTTACTGGCATGGTACGTGTAATGGCTGTGCTGACCGGTGTGGAGAGCCCATTCCTCTCTGGAGAGGAAACTCAGAGGATAAGAGAGGCGCATGTTGAGACATCTGTTGAGACATCTGTTGAAACACATGTTGAAGAGCCAGGATCAATACCTGAGCCGGCAATAAGACCAAAGGTAGAGGCGCCAAAACCCAGGGTTGAAGCTCCAAAGACGAAAACTGTCACAAAGGTCTCACCTCCGAAGACAGAGGTGAAGAATGAAGAAAAGAGCAGCAGCATGTATATCTGGATCGTCTTAATTGTCTTGATATTAGCGGGTCTTCTCTGGTATTTAGAGATAATTTAAAACTCGACAGTTCCGGTAATCCCGGAACTTTTGTATTATTTTTGTTTTACAGTTAATTTTATTTCATTTTTATAGCAGGTTATATCTAAAAAATCGAATATAACTTTTCAAACCATAAGGTTTAATTGCATTATCGCATTACTAACCTCCATTCTCTGGAGATCATTTTTATGCTAAAAGAGGCTTCGCAGTACGATGCAAAAGTAGTAGAGCAGAAGATTCAAAAGTTCTGGGACGAAATAGATGCTTATTCCCGCGTCAGGGAACTAAGGAAGAACGGGAAGAAGTTCTTTTTTGTGGACGGCCCCCCGTATACCACAGGAAGGATCCACCTTGGGACAGCATGGAACAAGATAATCAAGGATTCCATACTGCGCTACCGCTCCATGGGCGGGTATAACATACTTGAACGCGCGGGATGGGATATGCACGGTCTCCCTATCGAGGTAAAGGTAGAAGGGGTGCTGGGATTTAAGTCCAAGAAGGATATCGAGACTTATGGTGTGGGTAATTTCGTAGCTAAATGCAAGGAGTTCGCTCTGTCGCATCGTGATGAGATGACTGTACAGTTCAGGGACCTGGGCATCTGGCTCAACTGGAAAGAGCCGTACATGACACTTCGCGATGAGTACATAGAAGCTGCATGGTGGACGCTGAAACAGGCGAATGAAAAGAAGCTTCTTGAAAAGGGTCTGCGGGTCGTGAACTGGTGCCCGCGGTGCGAGACAGCGATAGCGGATTCAGAAGTGGAATATGCCGATGAGACCGACCCTTCTGTTTATATAAAATTCCCGGTAAAAGGAGAGGAAAATACATACATCGTCATCTGGACAACAACGCCCTGGACAATACCTGCCAACATCGCAGTCGCAGTGCATCCATCTTTTGAGTATGTGAAAGTCAGGGTGGCCAGGGATGGGAAGGAAGAGATACTGATAATGGCAGAGCAGCTTATGGCTAATGTGCTCAAACAGGGCAGGTACAAAGAGCACGAGGTTCTTGAAACATTGCTCGGTGAAGACCTGCGTATAGAATACGAATCTCCGCTTGTGGAAAAAGTGCCTGCTCAAAAGGAGTTCGTCCATAATGTTTACATGGCAGATTTCGTTACAGCAGAGAACACAGGATGCGTCCACATCGCACCAGGTCATGGTATAGACGACTTTGAACTCGGTATGAAGAACAAACTCCCCATTTTCTGCCCCGTAGGTCCTGACGGCAGGTACACCGATGAAGCTGGAGAGTACAGGGGCATGCATGTGAGAGAAGCCAACAAAGTTGTGCTCGATGACCTTACCGAGAACGGCCTTCTCCTGGCAAGCGGGAAGATATCACACAGGTACGGTCACTGCTGGAGATGCAAGACATCCATAATCTATCTTGCCACTGAGCAGTGGTTCCTGCGTATTACTGATATCAAGGAACAGATGCTCGCCGAGATAGCAAAAGTCAAATGGTATCCGGAATGGGCAGGATCTGCGCGCTTTGCAGACTGGGTTACAGGTTCTCGCGACTGGTGCATATCGCGCCAGAGGTACTGGGGTATTCCAATTCCAGTATGGGTATGTGATTCATGCGGTGAGACCGAAGTAATGGGAACAAGGCACGAACTGGAGGTGCGCTCTGGAGTATCAAAACTTCCCGACCTGCACAGACCCAATGTAGATAATATCCATATCAAATGTAAATGCGGCGCAAAGATGAACCGGGTCCCTGACGTGTTTGACGTGTGGTTTGACTCGGCTGTGGCATCATGGGCGACGCTGAACTTCCCGCATGATGAAAAAGCTTTAAAGGATTGGTGGCCTGCTGATTTTATCACAGAAGGTCACGACCAGACGCGCGGCTGGTTCTATTCGCAACTTGGCGCAAGCATGATAGCGTTCGGGAGGGCGCCGTACAAGAGCGTGCTGATGCACGGTTTCACCCTTGATACTGAAGGAAAGAAGATGTCAAAGAGCCTTGGCAACGTGGTGTCGCCCGAAGAAGTGATAGCAAAGGTCGGCGCTGAGTCGCTTCGCCTGTATGTGCTCTCACAGAACGCGCCCTGGGATGACCTGAAATTCAGCTGGGATGAAGTGGGCAACGTGCACAGGATGCTGAATATCCTGTGGAACGTGTACCGGTTCCCGCTGCCGTATATGGTTCTTGATAAATTCGACCCTCTTAAGATAAAAGGGACGCCTGAGGCGCTGCGGCTTGAGGATAGGTGGATACTGTCGCGCGTGCAGTCGCTCATAAAACAGGTGGATACCGCAATGTCCGAGTACAACCTCCATAAAGCCACGCGCCCGATATCCGAGTTCATACTTGAGGACCTCTCGCGCTGGTATATCCAGCTCATCCGCCCGCGAACATGGCGCGAAGCAAACGACCCTGACAAACTGGCTGTATATTATGCCCTGTACGAGGTGCTTGTCACACTGACAAAGATCATCGCACCTTTTGCTCCCCACATTTCTGAGGAAATGTACCAGAACCTTGTGCGAAATGTCAGCCCAGAAGCGCCTGAAAGCGTTCACATGTGCGACAGGGCAGTGCCAAGAGAGGAATTCATTGATACTGAACTTGAAAAGCAGATGAACATCATCAGGGAGATCGTTGAAGCCTCATCCAACGCAAGGCAGAAATTAAAGAGGAAGTTGAGATGGCCTGTGAAGAAAATAGTTGTGGCCCCAAAGAAAGAAGATGTCGGCGCAGCTGTCAGGAATCTTGAAGAAGTATTAAAGGAGCAGACCAATGCAAAGGAGATAGTCCTTCTTGCGCCCGGCGAATCATGGGATGAACTGGGTGTGGAAGCGCTGCCGGTTCATGCTGCGCTTGGTCCTGCCTTTAAAAAAGAGGCTGGCAGGGTACTTGCTGAATTGAAGAACGCTGACGGAAAAGCCATAAGGAAAGCGATCGCTGAAAATGGCAGTTTTGAACTTAAGGAATGGACGCTTACGGCTGACATGGTGACTTTCAGGGACACAATACCGCAATCAATCGCACATGCAGGATTTTCTGCCGGTGATGTGTATGTGGATACTGAACTCACCCGCGAGATAGAATGTGAAGGCTACGCCCGCGAGGTCATACGCAGGCTACAGGATATGAGAAAAGAACTTGACCTTCTTGTGGAAGAGGAGATAAACGCGATCGTTGAGATAAGGGATGAAAGGGTACTTGAACTTGTATCAGACTCAAAGGATTTCATTGCAGGTGAAGTACGTGCGCGGTCTCTTGTTCTTGGTTCGGGCATAGAAGTGGAAGGCGACCTTGTCAAGGACTGGGATGTTGAGGATGTGAAGATGAAGATGGGGATAGTTAGAAGAAAATAAATTATTTTTTTTTTTAATTATCTAAATCATTTTTTCGTTTTACTAAAAAACAACCTTGCTTGAGATATGTTTAAATAGATTAAACAAAATTTATGGTTGTGGTGGTATTCAGCGATTACATAAGGAGGATTCTGAACCGCTAAGTTCCCGAATGGGGAATGAAAATATATAAAAAGAGAGGAGTAAACTATGAAAAAATACATTAATTACATAGCAGCGGCATTGATCGTCATAAGCATGTTCGCCGGGGCAGGTATCGTTTCAGCCCAGTACGAGGAACAGGCAAAGATGGTGGTAAGTCCGATGCCCGTGCCAGAGGATATTCAGGAATTAAATTTCACAAAGCTTGAGATCTCACCGCGCTATGGCAATACCAGACTTAAACCTGGTGAGAACAAGGAAATGTCTGTGACAATAAAGAACAAAGAGAAAACATCGGTCAGCGTAAAGCCCAAAATCGTAATACAGCCCTATGGCGAGTATATGATGGAAAAGGAATGGATGGCAGTAACCCCGGAAACCGCAGAGATACCTGCAGGGGGCAGCCAGAAGTTCACAGTATTGGTCACTATTCCGAAGGACGCATCCACAGGTTACTATAGTGCACAGGTGACATTTACGGATGAAGAAATTCCTTCCCCGTATCCACAGCCCATCCCAAATTATGTACATACATACCAGATTTCCACAGATGTATGGACACCCCCGAACGTCCAGATACTGAAATCGTATATCACAGATCAGCTTGAATCAGGGAAAGAATACGATTACAGCATCAAACTTAAGAACGTCGCGGATAAGGCGATTCCCATTGACCCTAAAATGAGCGACCAGAATTCCATGTACTATGGTCCTGGAACAATGGAAGCCGCATTCACGGATGAGGCGATAACAATAACGGCGCCAAAAGAAATAGCGGCAGGACAGACCGTGGAAGTGAAAGTTCACGTAAAGGTGCCGGAAGATGCCAAAGGAAATTATAACGGCGCTATCGACCTTGGAATATCCGACATGTCTGTCCGCGACGAATGGGCTGACATGGTGAATCTGCAATTCGGAGTGTGGAAACAGCCAACAGAGCCTTTCGTGAAGTCGTTTACAGCAGATGAAGCATCTCCTGTGACCATAGAGGTCAGCTCGAATCTTCTCAACGGCTTACTCGGCTACATAGGATACCCGGGCACCACATCGAGCAGTGCTAAAACCCCTTCTTTTGCAGTGAACCTCAATGGACCTGCTAATGAGCCAATATCGTTGAAAAAGACAAAAACCTTACTAAAAGGAGGAGTGTCTCTTGGCGGAATGGGTCAAATGTACCCGCCATGGGAGAGTGAAAGTGAAGGGATATATAATGAGATGGGAGTCCAGTACGTGGAAACCTTCACTACTAACGTCTCGAAAGGTGATTTGAAGCTCAGTATACTACCCAGGAATACGCAGGGATTCGAATATACAATAACGATCGGAGAGTAATCCTCTCCCCTTGTTTATTTTTTTTTCGAAGAAAAAAAAATCGGATAAAAAAAATGGAAATAGAATCATGAACACACCGACAAAACTTTTATTCGGGTTTGCAATACTGGCCCTGGGCGCTGTACTCATCATTAATGCAGGCCAATCTGCTGAAAAACCGTCATGGGTGCATGAAGTACACTGGCAGGATAAACCCGATGGTTCAGCGAAGATAGAAGAATTGCTGTGGAATGAGGTCAGTCCTTACAGATCTGAGTATGAAACAGTAAATATCAGCGCCAGCGCCGAAGGAAAAAAGCTGCGTCTTAAGGTGATCGCTGCGATAAAAGAATCAGATAGACCGGATATCTATGATTTTGTGTATGAAGACGACAGTCTGATCATGACAGGTTATCTCCTTGAGGCTATTCCTGTGCAGGTAAGGGACGATGCAATAAGCACCGCACTTATCAGCAGTGAAATGGCCACTCTTTCAATTAAACCGGGAATACCGACTGTGAGGCGCATTTTGCCAAAAACGTCTGAGAAATACTATGCGCCAAAGACACTGCTGAGCGTTTCATGGGATGGGAGTTCGGCACTGATAGATCCGGATGTGCATAAGGTAGTTAATGTCTGGAATGCAGCCATAACGCAGGGACAGCAAAGATAAACAAGTCGAATAAAGAAGAGCAGTTAAGAAATGACAGATACAGATATTATTTATTCACCCGCGCTTGATCGTTACCTGAAGATACGATATAATACAGGCCTGTCATCTATCAGGTTCATCGATTCCACAGAAGCGGCGCTGAAAAGGACATTAAAAGCAAGTTTTGAACTGGAGGAGTATTTCAAGGGGGAAAGGGCCGGGTTTTCGTGTGAGCTTGACCTTTCGAACCTATCGGATTTCACGAGGAGGACGCTTGAAGAGACACGAAAAATAGAATACGGGACAACGATAACTTATTCTGAGCTTGCACGAAGGATCGGGACAAGGGCAGTAAGGGCTGTTGGAGGCGCGCTTTCCCGCAATCCTGTGCCGATAATCATCCCATGCCACAGGGTTGTTGCCAGGAATGGTATCGGAGGCTTCTCGTGTGGCGTGGATATGAAAATTAAACTGATCGAGCTTGAACAGAAGCATTTGTCCAATAACCTTTAATAGCTCATAAAAGAATTTTGAGCCGGGCCCCGATGGGGTAGTCCGGATATCCTTTGAGATTGCGGATCTTAAGACCTGGGTTCAAATCCCAGTCGGGGCGCTCGATTCAATGTTTGTTTTGTGGTTTTCGTGATCGGTTTCACGTTGATCTATGATGGGATACGAGGTTTTTTGTAACATTTCTTACGGACGGTGAACTCTGCGACAAGCTCAAATCCAGACTCCTGCGCCCGCAAGCGGACAGCGAGAGATTGATATTTACGGTTGTGAGCATGGTAACAGCTCATTGTAAAAGCGGTTAAATACCAGTAATCCAATCTAAGCACATTATTTTCATTGGAGGATTCATTGCAACCGGTTGTAAATATTGGCATAGTAGGACATGTTGACCACGGCAAGACCACTCTTGTCAGGGCACTTTCCGGCGTATGGACTGACAGACACAGCGAAGAAATAAAAAGAGGCATCTCTATCAGGCTCGGCTATGCTGACGTGGTACTCAGGAAATGCGCGAAATGCCCTGAGCCGGAAAGTTATACGGTCAAAGAAGTATGCGAAAAATGCGGGGAGAAAACTGAAATACTGCGCGCAATATCTTTTGTTGATTCACCCGGCCACGAAACTCTCATGGCCACCATGCTTTCAGGTGCAGCGCTCATGGACGGGGCGCTTCTTGTGATCGCTGCGAACGAACAGTGTCCTCAGCCCCAGACTAAAGAGCACCTCATGGCTTTGAACATCATCGGGATAAAAAATATCGTGATCATCCAGAACAAGATAGACATAGTCCCCCGCGAGAAAGTATTAGAGAATTATAACCAGATAAAAGCATTCGTCAGCGGGACTGTGGCAGAGAATGCACCGATAATCCCGATATCAGCCCAGCAGAACGCCAATATTGACCTTGTTATAGAAGCTATTGAAAAATATATCCCTACAACTCATCACGATATGGATAAACCGCCCCTGATGTTCGTTGCGCGGTCATTTGACGTCAACAAACCAGGGACCACGCCAGATAAGCTGGTGGGCGGAGTAGTTGGCGGCTCATTGAGCCAGGGGCGCCTGCATATAGGCGATGAACTAGAACTTCGCCCCGGCAGAAAGGTAGAGTCGGGTGGGACAGTCAAATGGGTACCCATCATGACCATCATTACAAATATATTCGCAGGTAAAGCTGAAGTGGGCGAGGCTGCTCCGGGCGGTCTCATCGGGATTGGCACAAAACTTGATCCGTTCATTACCAAAAGCGACTCACTGGTAGGTCAGGTCGCAGGGCATCCCGGATCTATACCTCCGACCATTGATGGTTTTATCATGGAAACAAAACTGCTTCCCCGTGTAGTTGGAGTCAGCGATGAATATAATGTCGAACCAATACGTTCCAACGAGCCGCTTATGCTCAACATAGGGACTGCGACCACGATCGGAGTGGTCACGAGCGCACGGACAAACGACGCTGAAGTAAAACTCAAAAGACCGGTATGCGCGGATATAGGTTCCGCTGTAGCTATCAGCCGAAGGGTTGGGGCGCGCTGGCGGCTTATAGGTTCAGGGATATTGAAAGAAATATAAATGAAACGAGAAGTGATAATTGATACCAACGGGCTTATGATCCCGGGACAATTCGGCATTGATATCTTTATGGAGTTGAAAAGATTGGGATTTGATTCATACGTTGTTCCGAGGGCATCAGTTGGGAACTTGAAAAAATATCCATGCATGGACGGGGCAGGGACAGGACGGCTGCAAAAATTGCATTATCCCTTATGGAGAGGTGCACCATAGTTGAAAAGGGGGGTTTTGCTGATGACGTCATCATGGAATTGGCCACCAGCACAGAAGACGCTGTCCTTACAAGTGATATAGAATTAAAGAAAAGATTATGTAGTAAGGGAGTTACTATTGTACAACTCCGGGAAAAGACACATTTAAGTTTATAATATCTTTTATTAAGAGGATCTAAATGTATAAAAAAATGAGATTAGCAGATACGGTGAGAATCGCGCCTGAACTACTCGGTGCGCCTGTAGAGGAAGCGGTCAAACTTGCATTGCGGGATAAGCTGGAAGGACTTGTGGATAAGACTATCGGGGCGATAGTGGTAATAACAGATGTTATCGAAGTGGGTGAAGGACATATACTGCCAGGAAATGCCGGAGTATTCTATGATGCAGTTTTTGATGCTGTAACATTTATGCCTGAGATACAGGAGATCATTGAAGGCACAGTCCTTGAAGTTGTAGAATTCGGGATATTTGTCGGGATCGGCCCTCTTGACGGTCTCGTTCACGTTAGCCAGCTTACCGATGAATTCATGAGCTACGACGAGAAGAACTCACGGCTCATCACAAAGGAATCAGGCCGTGCACTTACAGTAGGCGACCGCGTAAGAGCAAGGATAGTTGCCGTGAGCCTTAATGAGCGTGAGCCCAGGGATAGTAAGATAGGTCTTACCATGCGCCAGCATGCGCTTGGCAAACTGGACTGGCTTGAAGAAGCACGCCTTGAACAGCAAAGAGAAGGGGCAGGGGAGACCGAAGAAAAGTCTAAGAAGAAAAAGAAAGACGATGCAAAAGAAGTTCATCCCAAAAAATCTGAAGAGGGGAAAAAGTAATGCCTGAGAATGTTTGCAAGGAATGCCACAGGCTGGTTACCGGACAGATATGTGATAAATGCAATTCAACATCCCTGAGTTCTGACTGGGGCGGCTATGTCGTAATAATTGATATTGAAAAATCAATGATAGCAAAAAGGCTCGGGGTTAAATTCCCCGGGAAATATGCTTTAAAGGTGCGGTAGTTTGAAAAAATACTGTCTTCCGAAAGAGTTGCGTGAAGAGCTTCGAAAACTACATGGAGAGCTTTACCCAGGAGACGGGGTTGAAACCGCACGGAATATTATAAAGGATCTTAAAGCCCCAGCCAAGATAATCACGGTGGGGGACATCATAACTTTCAACCTCCTGAGCGCAGGAGTTGTACCGAACATATCTTTTGTGGACGATAGGACAAAACGCAACCCTGTCTCCAATGAAGTGACGCACGGCACAAAACACCCTCATTTCAAAACGATCACGGTGGAAAACCCCCCCGGAACGATAACTGAGGAACTGCTGCAGGAGGTCGCGAAGGCGATGAAGTCCGATAACCCGTTACGGATATTCGTAAAGGGAGAAGAGGACCTGGCAGCCCTTCCCTCTATTGCCATGGCGCCCCTGTCATCAGTAGTTATATATGGGTTGCCGGAAGAAGGGGCGGTACTGGTCAGAGTGACCGAGAACAAAAGAAAAGAGATACAATCATTACTTAATAGAATGAAATGCAAGGAGGAAAAATAATGGAGCTCCAGATTATCAAAGATAAAAATAACCCTATGTTGAAAAGGAGAGAGGTTTCAATAAAGATCAATAATAAGGGAACTCCCTCAAGAATAGACGTAAAGAACAAACTTGCCGCAATGGCAAATTCCAGGCCTGAACTTATAGTCATTGAGCATCTTGACACGGTCTTCGGGAAGATGGAACTTACCGGAATTGCGAGCATATACGAGAGCGAAGAGCGGTTGAAGCAATTGGCTCACAAGCATCTTTTAGCACGAGGCGTGCCCGTACCTAAAGAAGGAGAAGAACCTGCAGCATCCGCGCCGTAAGCAGAAAAATAACCTGAAAAGAAGTGATCCTGATGGCAATAAATGAGTTTTATGAAGTGAGCGGGGATAAGGCAAAGAAGATAAGGCAGTCGTGTCCACGCTGCGGTCCCGGAGTGTTTCTTGGAGACCACAAGAACCGTCTTTCATGTGGAAAGTGCGGATATACAGAGTTTAAGAAATAAAAATACTACTTTTTAGTTTCATTCTATTTTGTTGTATTTCTTTTCATTATTTTTTGAAGATCAAATATTCTATTGCAGTGACCTCTTCCTTAGTTAGAGAAATCTTTGCAGTTATGCTCTTGAAATCGGGTATCCCTTTTCCTCCCGTATCATCAGAAACAAGCGTGTTAGACCAGGGACTGTTCACCATGAACGCAAGCCCTCCCGGTTCCTCTCTCTTTGTCTCCCGAACTTCAACAACAACACTGCCGTAACTGTTGGTCAACCTGATCCTGTCGCCAGACTTTAACCCGAATTTCTTCAAGTCATCCTTTCCCATTAAAACAGCGGCAGAGTGTTTCTTATACTCATCCCCGAACCTGTCGTTCTCAAGCGTTTCTGCCTGGAAAACATCCCTGCAGGTCGTGAGCTTTATCTCGTATTCCGGGCTCTTAAGGAATTTCCCGACATCCATTCCCATCAAATCCCCTCCATCAGCCTGTTCATGATCTCCACATCGCTCAGATAGGTATTTTCTATGGCCTTTGAGATTTCGATCACTTTCCCGTCCATCCTCACAGCACTTCCACCAGAATCTATTCCGGATGCTGCGGCAGGGATAGTCACTTCAGCAATTGTTGAGGTAAGAGTAACGCAGGGGTCGATGCATATCACAGGCATGGACGCAAGGTGAGATGTCACAGAACGGGGAAGGCTTGAAATCGGGTCTGACCCCACAACAAGAAGCGCATCTATGCTCTTTGCCTTTAGCGCCTCTACGATGGCATATTTGTTATCATGAACTGGTTTATCCCCGAACTTCACACGGTTCACAAAACCCGTTTCTTTGAACAGCGCCTCATTGAACCCGCGCATATTGTAATGCCCAACCATCGGCATGATGTGGAAATTGGGAAGCATATCTGCAAGTGAAATGAGGATATCGATATCATCCTTTATCGAATATGTAAGCCCGATGCCTGCAAAGATCACTCCGAATTCTGCTTTTTTCAAGAAGCCTGCAAGCTCCAGTATCCTTTTTGCATCATACTTTGGCACTTTCCCGGAAAGCGCATCCATCAGGGCGAGAATGAATTCCCTGTCTCCCCTTAATGGTATCCTGTAGAAATGCCCTTTGCATATCTTTGCAGTATTTGATTCCCGCACGTCTATGGCTATGGCTAGCCTGTCCTCTTCATACCCGCGCTGGCGCGATTCGCCGCGCGGGAATACAGAAAAGCGGGAGAGATGGCGCGGCTGCGAGTCCTGCGCATCAGAGCCCCAGTACACAAGTACATCAGCTTTGTTCCTGACATCTTCAAGAGAGCACGTCCTGAACTTTTTCTGGAGCGCTCTTTCGATAAGCTGTCCCTGGCAGAAAGAGGATGTATCGTCTATGACGGCATTCAGTTTTTTCGCAAGCGCTATGCCCTTTACCTGAGCTTCACAGGTAGAATTGCTCCACCCGAAGAGCATTGGAGACTTTGCGTTTTTCAGGATATCGGCGGCTTTCTTTATGGCAGTATCAATATCGGTCTGCTTCTTATTGACGGATGGAGTTAGCCAGCTCTTACAGCCCATGAACCTTGCAGCCCCCCGCCTGCATGCGTTCCGTATCCCTTTTATCCTGCCGTTCTCAAGAATCACTTCAATATCTTCACAAAGTAGCGAGCATCCGGTGCATGTTGTCACATTTACCACCTACACGAACTCTATTGCGCCGACCGGGCACGGATCGATGCAGGCATAGCACAGCACCCTGTTCTTCCCGAAGCGGCGGCATTCCTTGATGTTCATTGCCTTTACCTTTCCATCCACGACTTTGAATATCACCTTATCGTTCGTGGGAGCGCATCCGATGCCTGCGCCATGAGGGTCGTTAGCTACGTCCACCGGGCATGCTACAACGCAGTTGCCGCATCCTGTGCACAGTTCCGGATGTACTATCATGCCTGTCTCCTCGGCGCCTGCAGATGGAAGGAGCAGCGATTCAAGTTTCTCTTTCTGCTTTTTGAAGTTCTCTTCAAGGATCGGCGTGCATTCCGATACCTTCTTTTTCCTCCCCAGTATCGCTACTGCAAAAGCCATGCATGTGGATTCGCCGCATTTCTTGCAGTTGGTTTTTGGGAGGAGCTGGTAAAGCTCCATCACTGTTGGCATAGGGCAGGGATTGGTTTTATAATGGATAAAACCTTAACAATTGGTTTTATATCCATTGGTGTTCATAAGGCTATACTGCGAAACTATGGTTAAACTAAATTCAGATTCCATGAATATCAGTTCATATCTAAATGAACTTAAGATTAACGGTACAAGTAAATCCACGATTGAGTATTACACTTCTGTATTGAAAGACGCAAACACGTTTAAAAAACTCCCTGTATGGAGCAGGGGTGATGTAAACGCTTATTTTTTGTCCCTGAACGGTAAGAATAAGCAAAGCTCAATAGAGCTTAAGAAGGGTGTGATAAAGAAATTCTTAACATGGACTGGTAAAAATGAATCAGTAGCACATCTTAAGGCAAGAATGCCAAAAAATAATCTTAAACGCGATGATTTACTCACAGTTGAGGATATTGATAAATTGATAGGTGTAACTGATAGTCGGTTATGGAAGGCTCTTATTGCATTCTTGTTTGAATCAGGGTGCAGGATAGGAGAAGCGGTCGTTATTAAAGTAAAAGATATTCAGGAAACAGACAAAGGCATGATTGTAAATATCCCTACCACAAAGACCGATGCAGGATATAGGGGAACACTCCTGGTTTATTCCGCTACATACATACGAAATCATATAAGCTATTCCGCAAGGGATAAAAACGATTTGCTCTTTGGTGTGGGTGATGAATGGGTCAGGATAATGTTAAGCAGATTTGCGGAAAAAGCAGGGATAGATAAACCAATATCACCCCACAAATTCCGACATGCCTCAGCTACGTATGCGTGCCTGAAAGGGTATAACGAGGACATTATCCGGAAAAAATACGGTTGGAGCGCGAACAGTACCGTACCCTCAAGATATTTGCATTTGATTGATAAGGACGTTATCGATGCAACGCTTGAAAAAGAAGGAGTAGATGTAAAACCAAGAATAATCACCAATATAAAGCAGCCAGAGCCTCTAAAAATCGTTGATGCAGCAATGCAGTTATCAAAGCTTGCTGAGGATAACGAAAATCTGAAATCAAGGTTGGATGAAAAGGACAAAGATTTCTATGAACTGAAAAAGCAAATGGAACTTATCACTATCGCCCTTGCCACGAAAGGACAAGTATGACCTTGCCTCCTATTCCATTCTAACCGTTACCCATTCAGGGTGCGTATTATGGTACATATATTATTTTTTTATAACGATATAATATATATGATACGTACTTCATGTAATTATTCGGTGACTTTATAATGAGACGAAAGTTGCAAAAAAACCATAAAAGCATATATTGTCAATTAATGTTAATCGAAATCACTTCATTAATTTCACTCCATGTTTTGGATAAAATATCTTCCATTTTTCTTTGCATAATGTCCTTTTTAACCTTATTCAATTTCCCCTCTACCACTATAAGATAGTTAAATAATTCCATAATATCTCTTAACCGATTAAAATTTTCACCTATGTAAATAGTGGTATGGTTACCATTAATGGAAACATAAATTATATATACTACATATAACATATACTATATATGGTTACTATATATGGTTACTATATATGGTTACTATATATGGTTACTATATATGGTGTCTTAGTACGGATACCATTTCATCAGCCTGGAGTGTAAGTGCTTTTGTGGGGAAATTATGCACAAATTCACTTGCCTGCAGACCTGAACTTTAGGATAGGACAGTGAGAAAATGAAACCACAATTAATAGAGAGGTCTATGCAGGGATTCCACGATACCAAGACGGTCATGGACGAGAAAGACCGCACCATGCACCCGGTAATGGGATTCAAGGTCGTCAGATTATGGAACCCGCCTTATTTGCAGGTTGCCATAGACATCCCGGATATCAACACACTGAAAGCTATACTGAAGCAGATACCACAGAGCGACCATCTTATTATCGAGGCAGGTACGCCGCTTATCAAGAAATACGGAGTGGGGGTCGTGCAGTCCATACGGGAAGTGCGACCGAATGCCTTTGTTGTTGCTGATATGAAGACCCTGGATACTGGAAATCTTGAAGCAGGCATAGTGGCTGACGCTACAGCAGATGCTATTGTAATATCAGGGCTTGCTCCGATATCCACTATCGAGAAAGCCATCAAAGAAGCCAGGAAGAGAGGAATTTACGCTGTGATCGACATGCTGAACGTGGATAAACCGCTTTCGGTGCTGAAAGCGCTTACGATCAAACCCGATGTTGTCGAATTCCACAGGGCGATAGATACCGAAGGAAAGGCAGAACATGCATGGTCTGACATCCCTGCAATGAAGAAGCTGTCTGAGAGGATGCTTATCGCGGTCGCAGGCGGCATCAGGTTGGATACGGTCAAGGATGCGCTCAAGGCAGGCGCTGATATCGTTGTCGTAGGACGCGCTATTACTGAAGCAAAGGACGTTCGCTCAATGACAGAGCAGTTCATCGAAGAGATGAAGCAACTTGAGATTGACCGTACAGGATAATGACGGACTTTTAGTATGAAAGTAAGAATATACCCCCTCCTCAGACTTAAGTCTCTGCAAGCTCTCTGACACCTATATTATCTGGCAATAAAACTTACGAAATTCTTAATTCATATAAAAATCAGACATTCTAAATATAAATCATTTACTATTCATGTGTTTTTAAATATGTAACTCGTTTTCATAATCAACTCATTTGAAAAACCCTCCTGCCTCAGAACACCCGCATCATAAAAACATTAAGAAAGTATTCTGCATCTAATAATGCTTATACGCAGTTTTGACCAAGAGTTTATTAGAAAACAATATCCAGAGACAATATAATCTATCTTCACCCATAACTCATATAATGGCTTCTATAAACACGATAAGAGCTGTTATTCAGATGATTTAATATCAAATATTGGCAGGACTGGAAATCTTTGGAGACCATTACTAAAAATCGAAATTACATTTCGACGCGTGAGATAATCCCATGAAGCTTGTGCGGGGGAAGTTTATAAAATTGAACAAAGGCGGGGGTAACTTTCTTAATAATAGAATATATTCTCCAGAAAATATTGTCTGAAACAATATCTTCAAGACCGTAAAAAATCGTTTTTTCGTCTATCCCATTTTCCTTCAAAATCTTTTCAACATCTACTACTTCCATATAGCCAATATAAATCTCAAATACCCTTAGCCCATCGGCAAGGTGACTCTTAAATGAACCGGAAACTCCATACGGATTCTCAGTTTTTATAATTGAAATAATTATATTATCATCATAAATTATATTATTATTAAACATTGTATTGCCGATATAAGGAGGCAACCTTTTGATATCCCTTGCAAAAAATAGAGCCGTTCCGCTGATTTTATTAATAGTATAATATATTTTATTATATTCTTCAATAAAAACATCCAGGTTTAAAAACATAAGCGCTTCAGCAAGCCTTTTCTGCCCTTTGGTGTAAATCATTATTACACTGAATGGTATTAAAGCCAGGATTATAGACCAATAACCTCCATATGGTATCTTATGCATGCTTGAAGTTAGAAAAACCAAATCTACAAATGTTACAAACAAAGCTAAAATGAATTTTGATCTTTCATTTTTCAAATAAAATATCCAAGTCATCATTATACCTGTAATTGCCATTGTCCCGGTGACTGCAAGACCATACGCCTCCGCAAGGTATTCGGATTTCTTGAATATAAACATGACAAATAGGACTGAGAAAAGTAAAAACCAATTTGTAAAGTCAATATATATCTGCGACTGAAGTTTACTTGAAGTATAATCCACTCTAAGCATGGGCAAAACATGGGTTGTAATCCCCTGATATACTATAGAGAACATCCCGCTGATCATGGCTTGGGAAGCTATGATCGTTGCAAAAATACTAAGTATGAGAAATGGAATATAAAGAATTTCAGCCTGCCGGAAAGCCATCTCAAAAAGAACGTTCTTTGTTTCAGGATGCTGTAATATGAAAGCCCCCTGCCCCAGATAATTTAATAAAAGGGCAACAAATACCAGATACCAAGCCCTTATTATGGGTAGCTTGCCCAAATGTCCCATATCTGCAAAAAGAGCTTCACCACCTGTGGCGCATAGAATGACCTGGGAAAGTAGAATGAATCCTGAAATGTGGTTCTCCATGAGATATTTTATTGCATAATATGGATTAATTGCAAACAATATTGAGGGGACATTAATGATGGAAATAAAACCAGAAATAGCGATCGTGCAAAACCATAAGACCATGATGGGTCCAAAAGCCCATGAAATTTTTTCTGTCCCTTTTTTTTGGATTGCAAAAAGGACAATTGCGATAATTGCTGCGATGACAACAATAGATCCCTGACTTATTCCTTCAAGACCGGGGATGAAAGCCATACCTTCAACGGCACTGAGTATACTGATGGCTGGCGTGATAACGCCGTCCCCGAAAAGGAGAGATATACCGATAATGGAGAGGAGCGAGACAAATGCTACATTTCTTCCGGAATTTAACATAGGTACAAGTTTTTCCCGTAGAACAATTGTCCCCCCCTCCCCCTTTTCTCCAAGGCTCATGGCAAGCCATGCATACTCCACAGTCACCACTATAATAAGTGTCCAGATAATCAAGGATATAATTCCCATAACATGGGCTTGTGTTTTTTCGGTCAGGAGAAAAATTACAGTAAGAGTATAGATCGGGCTTGTTCCGATATCACCGAATACAAGACCCAGCGATTTTATTATTCCCTTGATCGTTTCTCGGTCATACATTGTCATTCTTTCCAGTTACAAACTCTTCCCCCTAGATTTCTAAAGGTATTTAATTCATCAGCTCTAAAACCAAATAACATTAAAGTTCCGAATTTGCTTTCAATTTTGTAATCGTGTTACTGCGTCTAACCCTAAATTATATGCAGTTTTTAACAGATTGGGTATTTTTGGGAAACGCACCTGAAAGGTAAAATAAGCAAGTCACTCTAATTCCCAACCCATTGCTTTTTGCCTCTGCCACACGATTTTCTTATTCCGAAACTTGGACATACATTGCGTTTAGATTGAAGCATTACTCAAGAATGGTTTACACAGAAAATTTGTTGCCAAACGATACCAGATCACAGAAGTGAGCCTCCAACCACTGGTTAAAACAACGAGAACTCGAAACAAAAACAAATTAAAAAGTTCTTATTTTACCTTTTGGGTGCGAAAAACACCCAATGTTATAGGCTTACTGACGTGGCCCCAGGATGCAGCAGCGTCGCTACTACCCCGGTATGGGATGTTCAGGGATATTTATCATAAGCCCAGATCAATTAATGATCTGAAACATCATTTGATGGATATTGAGATTGATACGTTCATTGTGAAAGGTGGGCCGGAAGCTGCCGGAAAGTCGCTTGCAGATTTACAGATGCGCAAGAAATTCGGATTCACGGCCCTCTTTGCGATCAGCTAACGACCGTATGTACCGATCATCTCTCCTTG